>NZ_CANCLE010000036.1 GCF_947378715.1 Phenylobacterium aquaticum | reverse complement strand
GGGGTGTTCGACTCACCCGTCGTCCCGAGCGAGCCGGACTATCAGGCCAATGGCGATGTCGCCCTGGCGGCGGCGGAAGCCGGGATCGTGCTCCTGAAGAACGACGGGGTGCTGCCGCTCGGCGGCGGCCTGCGCAGGATCGCGGTGATCGGCGCCCATGCCGATGTGGGCGTCTTGTCCGGCGGCGGCTCCTCCCAGGTGATCCCGGTGGGCGGTCCTGCCCACGAGATTCGGGTCTCGATGGGGCCGTCCTCGGCCTTCTCGGCGGTGACCTATTTCCCGTCCGCGCCCCTGGCGGCGATCCAGGCGCGGGCCTTGAACGCCACGGTGTCCTACGCCTCGGGTGAGGATGTCGCCGCAGCCGCCGAACTGGCGCGTGGCGCCGACCTGGCCATCGTCTTCGCCGACCAGTGGTGCACAGAGGCCGAGGACCTGCCGACGCTGAGCCTGCCACACGACCAGGACGCCCTGATCGCCGCCGTCGCCGCCGCCAATTCCAAGACCGTGGTGGTGCTGGAGACCGGCACGCCGGTGACCATGCCCTGGCTGGACCAGGTCAGCGCGGTGCTGGAGGCCTGGTATCCCGGCACGCGGGGCGGCGAGGCGATCGGCAAGATCCTGTTCGGTGAGGTCGCACCCTCGGGCCGACTGCCGATCAGCTTCCCCAAGTCGATCGACGACCTGGTCCGCCCCCAGATTCCCGGCATGATCTTTGGTCCGCCGGAGGAGGGAAGGACCATCCCGACCTCCTTCGCGAACGTGCAGCAGCACAAGGGCCGCTTCTCGGTGGAGCACCCGGAGGGCGCGGATGTCGGCTATCGCTGGTACGACCGCGCCGGCAAGACCCCGCTGTTCCCCTTCGGCTTCGGCCTGACCTATACCACCTTCGCCTATGCCGGCCTGGAATTGGCCGGCGGCGAGACGGTGACCGCCAGCTTCGAGGTGAAGAACACCGGCCCCGTCGCCGGGATCGAGACCGCCCAGGTCTATGCCCGCGTGGCCGGCGGCCAGCGGCTGATCGGCTGGGCGCGCGTGGCCTTGGCGCCTGGCGAGAGCCGCCGGGTCAGCGTCGCGGCCGATCCGCGGCTGCTGGCCAGCTACGACCCGGCCCTGCCGGGCTGGCGCGTGGCGGCCGGGGCTGTGGAGGTTACGGTTGGGCCGGACGCCGCGACGGTGGCGCTGAAGGGCGAGGCGGTGCTCAGTGAACGGACGATGAAGCCGTAATCATCCCTCTCCCCTTGGGGGAGAAGGATTCAGTGCGAATAGGCCGGCGGCAAGGCCCGGTTCAGGTCCTTGTAGCGGTCGCGCAGTTCCAGCTGGCGTGAGGTCATCGGCTGCTGGACGCCGCGCACGAAGATCGCGCTGGCCTGGCTGAGCGGCTCGAAGGGGTCGCCGGTCCAGATCACCACGTCGGCGTCCTTGCCCGGCTCGATCGAGCCCGTGCGGTCGGCGACGCCGAAAATCTTCGCCGGATTGATGGTCACGGCCGCCAGCGCCGCCGCATAGGCCATGCCGTGCGAGACGGCGTTGCCGGCGTCGTAGCGAGTTTCCCGGGCGCGATGGCCGCCGTCGTCCGACTCGATGGCCACCACCACGCCGGCGGCCGCGAGGCGGCCGGCGTTGTCCAGGGTCGAGCCCAGCTGTTCGAAGCTGACCGAGCGATCGCTGAGCGGATAGACCAGGACCGGAACCCCGGCCTTGGCGATGTCCGCCGCCACCATCCAGCCCTCCTCGGCGCCGTTGAGGATGACCTTGAGGTTCTCGTCCTTGGCCAGCTTCAGCACCGCCAGGATGTCGGCGGCGCGGTGCACCTCGGCGATGATCGGCATGCGGCCCTGGACCACGGGAATCAGCGCCTCGAGGTCGGCCTTGGACAGCGACAGGGCGCGGCTCTCGCCCTTGTCATAACCGGCCTTGTTGCGGGCGTAGTCGCGGACGTCCTGCAGGGCGGCCTTGAAGGCCACGAACTCGGCCCCGCGCGCGCCGCCGGCGATCTTCGCCCCGGCCTGGCCGAAGGGAACCACCATGGCGACCTTGGCCTTGGCCAGGATGTCGGGACCCTGGCCCAGGGTGACCACCGCCGCCTGGCCGGCGAACAGGGCGTGGGACGGATCGGCGTCCGGCACCCCGCCGGAGGTCATCTCGTCGCCCTCGTCGGCCTCGCCGCCGCCGCCGGAGGCGTGGGGCATGACGATGGCGCTGGTCAGGCCGCCCAGCCGGGCGACCGGGATCAGGGTCGAGGCGGGGTTGAGGCCGTATTGCACGTCCATGGCCGCGCCCAGCGCCGGGTTGGAGACGCGCAGGTCGCTGCCCAGCGAGCCGACCTCCTGGGCGCCGAGCACGCTGTCGGTGGCGAAGAAGCCGGGGGTGACCACGCCGCCGGCCGCGTCGATCACCCGGGCGCCGGCCGGAACGGCGACATTGGCGCCTGCCGCGACGATCTTGCCGTCGCGCAGCACCAGGGTTCCCTGGGCGATCTCACCGGCCGGTCCGGCGGTGAGGATGCGGGCGTGGGTGACGGCGACGGTCTCGGCCGTGGCCGGAAGCGCGAAGGCCGCGATGGCGGCGGCGCCCATGAGAGCTTGGCGCAGCATCAGCGGACTCCTTCGCCAGGTTGGCCGAGGTCGAAGTCCGAGCGCGGCTGATAGCGGGTGTCATGGCGGTCATAGGCGATCGCGCCATCCACATAGACCCGCTCGGTGCGGGCGTAGATCGAGAACGGGTCGTGGTCCCAGATCACCACATCGGCCCGCTTGCCGGGCTCCAGGCTGCCGGCCTGGGCGGAGATCCCCAGGGCCTTGGCCGGATTGGCGGTGATCCATTTGATGGCCTGGGCCTCGCTGATCGTCAGGCCGGCGGCGCGGCCGGCGGCCAGCGCCTCGGCGGCTTCCTGGTTCAGGCGTTGGATCAGGTCGGGGTCGTCGGACTTGATGATCGCGCAGCCGCCCTTGGCCGCGTCGACCAGGGCCGCATTGGCCTCGATCCCGTCATACATCTCCATCTTGCCGCCCCACCAATTGGCCCAGGTGGCGACGCAGGTCCCGTTGGCGGCGAGCAGATCGGCGATCTTGTAGGCCTCCACGGCGTGGTGGAAGGCGGTGATGTGGTAGCCGAACTCCTTGGAGATATCGATCATCTGGGCCATCTCGTCGGCCCGGTAGCAGTGGTTCTCGACCAGGATCTCGCCCTTCAGGACGCCGACCAGGGTGTCGAGCGCCAGGTCGCGCTTGGGCGGATCGGCTTTCTCGCCGCGACCGATCTTGGCGCGGTAGTCCTCCCAGCGGCGCTGATAGTCGGCGGCGTTGATCCAGGCGGCGCGATAGCCGGCGACATTGCCCATCCGGGTCGAAGGCGCGCGGCCCTTGGAGCCATAGACCCGCTTGGGGTTCTCGCCGCAGGCCATCTTCAGCACATAGGGCGCGTCGGGGAACTTCATCCCCTGGACGGTGCGCGAGGGCACATTGCGCAGCACGACGCCGCGCCCGCCGATCAGATTGCCGGAGCCGGGCAGCACCAGGATGGTGGTCACCCCGCCGATGCGGGCGGTGTCGAACTGCGGATCCTGCGGCCAGACCGAATGCTCGGCCCAGACCTGGGGGGTGACCGGATCGGTCAGTTCATTGCCATCGGAATTGGCCCAGACCTCGGGGGAGGCATAGACGCCGAGGTGGGAATGGGCGTCGATCAGGCCCGGCGTCACCCACTTGCCGTGGGCGTCGACGGTGACATAGCCGGCCGGGGCGGCGAGGCCCGCGGTCACCTGCTCGACCTTGCCGTCCTTGATCAGGACCGTGGCGTTCTCGACCAGTTCACCCGTGCCGGTGAAGGCGCTGGCCCCGACAATGGCCGTGGGCTGGCTGGGCAGGGGCTTGTAGGTCGAGGGGAAGGGATTGGCGCTGGCCGCCGGGTCGAGCCCCTTGGCCAGCGGCTTGGGCGGGGCGGCCTTGTCCTTGGACGCCTGGGCTGAGGGCGCCGGCTTGGCCGGGCTCCCCGTGGTGGCGCATCCGCCAATCGCCGCGACCGCGAGAATCGCCGCCGCCGTCCGCCAAACCCGCATGGTTCGTCCCCCCTGCACTACAGGGGCGGCATAAGACACGGGGTTTCGATCCAAGCCAAGCACAACGGCGCCGCTTTGGGGCCGCCGCTCGGAGTGGCGGGTGCGGATTGCCCAGCCCGACGGCATGGCCATATGCGAACTCAACCCCGGCCTCCTAGACTGACCCGACTCGCAAGGAGCGACGCATTGACGACCTCGACTGACCAGGGCGCGAATCTTTCCAACTGGCGCACCTCGCCGTTCAACGTCTGGGCCTTCCACCATGTGCGCGAGATCGTGCCGGTGGCGGAGATCGCTGCGGGTCCGGGGCCGGCGCGCGCCTTGCCCGAGGCGCTACGATCCTTCGACGATTTCCGCGTGCAGGGGCTGGGCGGTCAGACCTTCGACTGGCCGGGGTTCCTGGAGGCGACCTCGACCGACGCGGTGGTCATCCTGCTGAACGGCGAGATCGTCAGCGAGACCTATGCCCACGGTAACGCCGCGCGGACCCCGCACATCCTGATGTCGGCCACCAAGTCGGTGACCGGCCTGATCTGCGGCGTCCTCGCCGACCAGGGGCGTATCGACCTGGACGCCCCGGTCTCGGCGCTGCTCCCGGCAGCGGCGGCTTCGGCCTGGGGGGATGCGACCCTGCGCCAGCTGCTGGATATGCGCACCGGGGTGGTGATGAGCCCGGCCGACCTCCAGGCCTATGCCGACGCCACCCAATGGGACCCCGTGGCGGCCGACGCGCCGCTGACCGACCTGCTGCAGTTCTTCGCGACCACCACGACCGGCTTCGGTCCGCATGGCGGCCCCTTCAGCTATGTCTCGGCCAACACCGATCTGCTGGGGTTGATCCTGGCCAGGGTCACGGGCCAATCCTTCGCCACCGTGGTGGAGACCCTGCTCTGGCGGCCCATGGGGGCGGAGACCGACGCCCAGATCACCGTCGACCGGCTAGGCGCGGCGCGCTGCACCGGCGGGCTCTGCGCCACGGCGCGGGACCTGGCGCGGCTTGGCCAGCTGGTGGCGGATGGCGGCGTCCGTGACGGGCGTCGGGTCCTGCCCGCCGCCTGGCTCGACGACCTGTGGGCCGGCGGCGACCGCCAGGCCTGGCGGGACGGCCAGTTCGCCCCGGCCTTCCCCGGCCGCGAGATGAGCTATCGCGGCGGCTGGTACCGCATCCATGGCGATCCTGACTTCCTGTTCGCCATGGGCATCCACGGCCAGAACCTGTTCATCGACCGGACGAGCGGCCTGGTGATCGCCAAGCTGTCCTCGATCGGCAATCCGTTCGACCCGCGCGTGGTCGCCCTGATCCATCGCGGCGCGGACGCCCTGCGCAATTATCTAGTCGCCTGAACCGTTCGCAGCCCCAGCCAGGTCCGCACGCCGGGCGTCCAGCGCAGGACCAACTGCTCGATCAGAGTGACCGCCACCAGCGACACGCCCAGCACCGGCAGGAACACGGCGAAGGCCAGGACCAGCAGGCCGAGCCCCCAGGATAGCCGGCGATCGTCGAGGATCGCCGGCGCGCCCAGCCGCCCCTCCGGCCGCCGCTTCCACCACATGATCAGGCCCGAGACGCTGAGCGTGATCATGCCGAGCGCTGCGGTCAGGCCGAGCAGCTGGTTGGCCCAGCCGAACAGCTGGCCCTCGTGAGCCGCGACGCCCACCGCCACCACCCGGTCGACCAGGGGCTTGTCGGCGAAGGTCTGACGGCTCAGCAACCGGCCCTGGGCGTCGAAGGTGATCTCCTGGCGCAGGGGGCGGTTCTGGGCGTCGGACTTGGCGGTCCAGTTGACCGAGGCCTTGCGCCCCTGCTTTCCGGGCGGCGAGACCAGGGCCGGATAGGCCAGGTTCATGCGCGCGGCCTGAGGCACGATCTGATTCAAGGCCGCATAGTCGCCGCGCATGATGTGGTGGTGACCGCCCATGCCCTTCATCCCCGCCATGCCGCCCATGCCCTGGTGATCGGCGTGAGGATCGTCCGGCGGCGCCGCCCCGGCCGTGGCCCAGTCGGTGGGCGCAGCGCGGGGCGCCGTTGCGGTCCGAAGCGCCTTGAAGCCCTGGCCCCAGACCTGGGTCCAGGGCAGGGCGGTCAACAGCAGGAACAAGGCGAGGCCCGAGATCCAGATTCCGGTCACCGCGTGCAGGTCGCGCCAGAACAGTCGCCCGCCGCCCCAGAGCCTGGGATAGAGCACGCCCGCCAGCCCCTGGGCCTCGCGCGGCCACCAGAGATAGAGGCCGGTCAGCACCATGACCAGGGCCCAGGACCCGGCCAGTTCGACCAGGATCGAGCCATTTTCACCCATCAGCAGCTCGCCATGGAGGTCGTGGTCGATAGCCATGAACCGGGCCTTTTCCGGCACGGACTTCAAGACCTGCAGGGTCTGGGGATTGAGATAGACCCGCATGTCCTGGCCGCCGGCCTTGACGATCACCTGGGTCGCCTGATCGGGAGTCGTCGGCAGCTGATAGGCCTTGAGGCGGCCGCCGGGCAGGGAACCCACGGCGGCCAGCGCCTGGGACTCGGGCGAGGCGGCGGGGCCAGTCAGCTTCAGATGGGCGTAGGGCGCGTCGAGCGCCGCCTCCACCTGGGGCTTGAACAGATAGATCGTCCCGGTGATCGCCAGGATCAGCACGAACGGCACGCAGAACAGGCCGGCATAGAAGTGCCAGCGCCAGATCAACCGGTGCAGGGTGATGCGGCGGGTCGCCGCCGCCAGGGCTTCGGTGCGGTCGGTCATGGCGCTCACATCTTCCACTTCATCTCGGCGACGAAGGTGCGCTGTGGATAGGGGTGGAAGACCCAGGCCTTGTCGTTGTTGAGGTTGTCGACGCCGAAGCTGGCCTGGACCTGGTCG
Source organism: Phenylobacterium aquaticum (assembly GCF_947378715.1). Taxonomy (GTDB): domain Bacteria; phylum Pseudomonadota; class Alphaproteobacteria; order Caulobacterales; family Caulobacteraceae; genus Phenylobacterium; species Phenylobacterium aquaticum_A. The sequence goes on along the minus strand of NZ_CANCLE010000036.1, from coordinate 20,465 downwards.
TTGACGTCCCAGGTCAGGCGGGTGTCGATGATGAGGAACTCGGAGGTGTAGCCATAGGTGTCGCCGCGCTGGGTTCCCAGGAGATCGGTGTTGGGCCGCGAGGCGTAACGCGCACCGACCGACAGCTTGAGCGCGTCATTGATCCGATAGCGGATGTCGCTGTTGATCCGCCATTCTGGGATGCGTGGGAACCGCACCCCTTCCGAGGCCGGCAGCGCCCGGTTGCGCACTGTGATCTCGTCGATCCAGGCGACATTGGCGTCGATGTCGAGGCCGGGAACCAGGACATCGCGGGTCTCGGCGATCAGTTCGACACCGTATTGGCGCACCCGGTCGATGTTCTTGAACGAGCTGGTCAGCACCCCGAACTGGTTCAGGCCCTGAAGACTGAAGATGGCGTCGTCCACCGACTGGTAGAACAGGCTGCCGGTCATGCGCACCGGGCCGAAATCGTGACGGACCAGCAGGTTGGCGTCGTTGGATTTCTCGGCCTTGAGGTTGGGGTCGAAGCTGTTGACGTCGAAATTGCCGAGGGCGTCGAGTTTGCCCTGGTAGAGCTCGCCGACCGTCGGGAACCGCGTCGCCTGGGCCAGGCTGAGCTGGGCCTGCCAGCCTGGGGTGAATTCCCACTGCAGGCTGAGCTTGGGGCTCAGCGAATCATCGTCGCGTTCCGCATAGGCCTGGTCCTTGCGGGCGCCGGACGCCAACCGCGCCACCCCACCGTCGAAGGCGCGCCAGCGGTCATAGCGCAGGCCGGCGGTCAGGCTGGCGGTGTCGCTGAGCTCAATCTTGTCCTCGGCGAACACCCCGATCAGTGAGGTCTTGCCATAGGTGGCCGCCGAGAAGGTCCGGCCGCTGGAGGCGCGCCAGTTGAGGACATTGAAGCTGTCCTGGTTGGTCTCGTAGAGATTGGTGTTCAGGCCCACGGCGAGATGATGCGGGCCGACGTCGCGTTCAGCGGTGGCGTCGCCGGTCCACCAGCCTGTGGCCCCCAGCTTCTGGTAGGTCCCCGCGCCGTTGGCGACGCCGGTGGTGCGCGTGGTCGAGCTCCGCGTGGTCTGGTTGTCGATCCAGTAGTGCGACAGGTTCGCAGAGACATCCCAGCCTGCCACGGGACCTTGCAGCTTCAGCCCGCCCAGGATCTCGCGCTTCTCGATGAGGGAGAGGCCCAGGCCTGCGCCGGCGGTGTAGGTCACCCCACCCACCACCACCTTGCCGTCAAAGACCGGATTGCCGGCGGCGTCGCGCAGATAGGTCTGCGGCGCGGTGTCGTCGGAGGCCGTGTTCCAGAGGCTGAGCACGCCCTTGGCCGTCCAGCCGTTCCCGAAGTCGTAGCCGACCGTGCCGCGGACCTGGTCCTGGAACGTATGGTCTGGGGCATAGGCGCCGCCCACCGGGGTGGGGACCGTGGCCGGGGCGGTCGGAATCAGGCCGGGATCGATGACCGCGCCGGTCACCGCCACGCCTGGACCGCTGGAGGCCACCAGCTGGCTGAACTGCATGTTGTGGCCGACATTGTCGAGGCGGCGATAGGTCAGGCGGCCGGTGAAGCCGTTGTCGGCCTTCAGGCCCACCCCGCCCTCGAAGCTGTAGCCGTTATAGGTCTGGTCGGTGCCGTACTGCTTGTAGGGATGGCTGAAGGCCTGGACCGTGGCGAAGGCCTCGGTCTTCTCCGGCTCGCGGGTGGTGATCGAGACGACGCCTCCCATGGAATTGCCGGTATAGCGCGCCGAATAGGGGCCATAGACGATGTCGAACTGCCGGACCTCGCCGGGGCCGACCATGTTCCATTTGGGCGCGTTGGCGTGGCCGCTGGACAGGAAATTGGAGACCACGAAGCCGTCCAGCAGCACCAGGGTGCGGGCCGACTGGGCGGTGTGGGTGCCCCGGAACCCGGGCGTGCCATTGGCGTCGCCGACATAGCGCTTCCGGACATAGAAGTTCGGCGCGTACTTCATCAGGTCTTCGGTGTTGATGGCGTTGATCGCCTCGAACTCGGTCTTGCCCAGGCTGACAGACAGGCCGCGGGGCTGGACGGTGATCGGCTTGTCGCCCTGGCCGACCACCAGCACCTCGCTGACATCTGAGGCGCTGGCGGAGTCGGCGGCGTGGGCGGTAAGCGGCAGGGCGAAGAGGGCCGCGACGGCGGCGGAGCGCATCAGGCGCTGTTGAGTCATGAGAATGTTCCAGAATCCAAACGGAGGTCGCCGGCCGCGCGAAGGCGGGCCGGGGCGAGATCGGCGTTCAGATCTGGGCGGGCGGACCGGTGGTCGGCGGCGGGGGCGCGGCCAGGCCAAGGCCCGGACGCTGGGTGGTGAGCAGGGGCGCGGCTGTGACCTGGGCCAGCTGCTGTGGGATCAGGACCGCGATGAGGAGCGGCGCGACCGCCGAGACGGTGGCGGCGGCGAAGGTGCAGGGGTGGCTGGTCTTGCCGTCCGACCCGTGGTGGTCGCCGCCTTGGCCGGCCTCGACCTTGTGGCCCTGGGCGTCGAGGGTGACGGTCATCGCCCCCTGGCCGGTGCAGATGACGATGGTCGGAAGGGCCGTCCGGTCCGGCGACAGCATGAAGCCGGAGGGGAACAGCAGGCGCACGAACAGGGCCAGCGTCGCGAGCATCAGCCCCGCCGCATGCCGTCGATCCCTGATCTGGCCCCCGAACATGGAGGACGCCTTAGACCTGGCGGGGTGGCCCTGTCCAGGGGCGTCAGGCGAGCAAAGGCTTGCCATTTTCGGGGCGTCCGTTCATCAGCATGCCGCCATGTCCGACGATCTGACCGATGTCCAAAGCGCCGTCGTCCCCGACGGCTATGTGATCAATCTCTGGCAGCGCGGCTTCGGCCGCACGGTCGGGCCGTTCTATTCCAAACGCGATCCGGTCACCCAGGCTGAGGTCATGGCCTTCCGGGTCGAGGAACACCACGCCAACGGCATGAACAACTGCCATGGCGGCATGCTGATGAGCTTCGCCGACATGGCCTGGGGCCGGGTGATCTCCAATACGCGAGAGATCGGCTGGGTGACGGTCAGGCTGACCACAGACTTCATGTCCGGCGCCCATATGGGCGACTGGGTTGAGGGCGAAAGCGATATCGTCGCCGAACAGGACGACATCTTCACCGTCCGGGGCCGGATCTGGTGCGCGGACCGCACCCTGATCACCGGGACCGGGGTCTATAAGGGTATCCGTTCGATCTCGCGAAAGCCGGGCGAACGGGAAGCACGGGGGTAGGTCATGGCTTTGGATCCGGCGATCAAGGAAGGCGCGCCCGTCGGCTACGACGACCATCCGATCCACTCCGAGCCCGGCGCCCTGCCGCCCGAGGTCCAGGCTCCGCTGGCGCCGTTCCAGGGCCGGGAGCCTGACGCGCCCAAGTGGTTCACCGACGCCATCGCCAAGGCCCCTGAGCGCAGCTTCGTCACCTCGCTGGGCACCAAGCTCGAGGTGCTGACCTGGGGCGAGGTCGGCAAGCCGGGCCTGTTGCTGGCCCACGGCAATTCCGCCCACGCCGACTGGTGGAGCTTCATCGCCCCCTTCCTGGCCGAGGACTATCGGGTCGCCTCCATGTCGCTGGCCGGCATGGGCGCCTCGGACTGGCGCGACAGCTACGCCTTCCAGGATTTCGCCGAGGACGCGGAGGCCGTGGCCCAGGCGACCGGCCTCTATGAAGGCGGGCGCAAGCCGATCTATATCGGCCACTCCTTCGGCGGCTCCCAGGTGTTCTTCGCCGCCGCCCTGCATCCCGAGCGGATGCATGCGGCCATCCTGGTCGACACCGGCTTTGGCGGCCCGCCGCCCGGCTCGGAAGAGGCCAAGCGCTTCGAAGCCCGCAACATCCCGACCATCGACCGGGCCAACAAGGTCTATCCGGACGTGAAGTCGGCCCTGGCCCGCTTCCGCTTCATGCCGCCCCAGGCGGCCGGCAACCTGTTCGTGGCCGACTTCATCGCCCGGCGCTCCCTGAAGAGCGCGCCCCTGCCGGACGGTGGCGAGGGTTTCACCTGGCGCTTCGATCCCGGCATGTGGAACAAGCTCGACCGCTCGGTGATGATGGGCATGACCGCCGATGGCCCGCCCAAGGTCACCCTGCCGCTGGCCCATATCTATGGCGATCGCTCGGTGGTGATGTCGCGGCGCAAGGGCGGCCAGCCCTCGCCTTTGCCGGAGAACATCCTGGAAATCGCCATCCCTGATTCGGCCCACCACATCATGGTCGACCAACCCCTCGCCCTGATCGCCGCCCTGCGCGCCCTGCTCAGTGTCTGGCCATCCTGACGCTTAGACCAAGGTGCGGCCACGCGGCCGCTTGAGCCAGAGCCCCGGCCCGTGTATCCGGGCCTCCTTCCGTTTTCTGACCAGACAGAGAGACGCCACAGACATGGCTTCCGAATATCACCGCGGCGAGATGGACATCTCCGAACAGGTCGCCACCTTCAGCCTGTTCAACGGCATGACCAAGTGGGGCTCACTCGCCATCGCCGCGCTGCTGGCCATGCTGGTCCTGTGGTTCTGCACCCCGGCCGGCTTCCTGGCCGGCTTCATCACCGCCGCCGTGATGGTGGTGATCGGCGTTGTCGCCCTGCGCGAAAAGCCGGAAGCGGCGCACTAGTCGAGCGGCGGGCGGCCTTCCCTGACGCAGGGGAAGGCGCCGCAGAAAATCTGTCAAACGGTCGTTTGAATCTCACGACCTGTTCGCTGGACAGCGTTCGCGGGCCTAACTAAGGTCCCCCGGCTTTCGCCTAAGGGGGGACCGGACGCATGGCCTTGATCGCCGTCACCAAGGAGAGCCGCGCCGGGGAGACCCGTGTGGCCGCCACGCCGGAGACGGTGAAGAAGCTGATCGCGGCGGGCTTCGCCGTGACGGTGGAAGCCGGCGCCGGTCTGGCCGCCTCCTATCAGGACGCCGACTATGAGGCGGCTGGCGCCAGCCTCGCCAAGACCGCCAAGGCGGCGGTCGAAAAGGCCGACATCCTCTTTAAGGTGCGCGCCCCGGCCGACGCCGAGATCGCGGCCCTGAAGTCCGGCGCGATCGTCGTCGCCATGCTCAATCCCTATCAGGAGAAAGCCGCGCTTGAGGCCCTGGCCGCCAAGGGCGCCTCGGCCTTCGCCATGGAATTCGTGCCCCGCATCACCCGGGCCCAGGTGATGGACGTCTTGTCCTCCCAGGCCAATCTCGCCGGCTATCGCGCGGTGATCGAGGCGGCCGAGGCCTTCGGCAAGGCCATGCCGATGATGATGACCGCCGCCGGCACCGTCGCGGCGGCCAAGGTGTTCATCATGGGGGTCGGCGTCGCCGGCCTGCAGGCCATCGCCACGGCCCGACGGCTGGGCGCGGTGGTCACCGCCACCGACGTGCGGCCGGCCACCAAGGAACAGGTCGAGAGCCTGGGCGCCAAATTCCTCGCCGTCGAGGACGAGGAGTTCAAGAACGCCCAGACCGCCGGCGGCTACGCCAAGGAGATGAGCGCGGAATACCAGGCCAAGCAAGCGGCCCTGGTCTCCAGCCACATCGCCAAGCAGGATATCGTCATCACCACCGCCCTGATCCCGGGCCGCCCGGCGCCCAAGCTGGTCAGCGCCGAGCAGGTGGCCTCCATGCGCCCCGGCTCGATCCTGGTCGACCTGGCCATCGAGCAGGGCGGCAATGTGGTCGGCGCCAAGCTGGGCGAGGTGGTCGTCACCGCCAATGGCGCCAAGATCCTCGGCGTGCCCAATCTGCCCGGCCGCATCGCGGTCGACGCCTCGGCCCTCTACGCCCGCAACCTGTTCGCCTTCGCCGGCCTGTTCCTGAACAAGGAGGGCGCCTTCGCCCCCGACTTCGAGGACGAGATCCTGAAGGCGGCCCTGGTCACCCAGGGCGGCGCGATCGTCCACCCGTCGCTCAAAGCCTGATTTCGGAGGTCCCTATGGAAGCCGTAGATCCCACAGTCTTCCGCCTGGCCATCTTCGTGCTGGCGATCTTCGTCGGCTATTACGTGGTCTGGAGCGTGACGCCCGCCCTGCACACCCCGTTGATGGCCGTGACCAACGCCATCTCGTCGGTGATCATCGTCGGCGCGCTTCTGGCGGCTTCCGCCCAGAGCGTCGGCGGCGGGGCCCTGACCGGCAGCGTGCTGATCTCCAAGGGGGCCGGCGCTGTCGCCGCCGCCTTCGCCGCCGTGAACATCTTCGGCGGCTTCCTGGTCACCCAGCGCATGCTGGCCATGTACAAGAAGAAGGACAAGGCCAAGTGAGCGCGAACCTCGCAGCTATCGCCTATCTGATCTCGGGCGTTCTCTTCATCCTGGCCCTGCGCGGCCTGTCCTCGCCGACCACCAGCCAGGCCGGCAACCGCAACGGCATGATCGGCATGGCCATCGCCGTGGGCGTGACCCTGCTGACCCTGTTCAGCCAGGGCAAGCTGGACGCCATCACGCTGGGCCTGATCGTCGGCGGCGTCGCCGTCGGCGGGACCGTGGGCGCGGTGATCGCGCGCCGCGTCGCCATGACCTCGATGCCGCAGCTGGTCGCCACCTTCCACAGCCTGGTGGGCGCGGCGGCCTGTCTGGTGGCGGTCGCCGCCATCTACACCCCCGCCGCCTATGGCATATTGGGCGCCAATGGCCAGATCCACCTGAACTCCCTGGTCGAGCTGTCGCTCGGCCTGGCGATCGGGGCGGTGACCCTGACCGGCTCGATCATTGCGGCGCTCAAGCTCAACGGCAACATGTCGGGCGCGCCGATCCTGCTGCCGGCCCGCCACCTGCTGAACATCGTCATCGCCGCGGCCATCGTCACCCTGGTGGTGGTGCTGGTGATGAGCGGCGGCCAGGCGATCTGGGCCTTCTGGGCCATAGCCGCGCTCAGCCTCTTGATCGGCGTCACCCTGATCATCCCGATCGGCGGCGCCGACATGCCGGTCGTGGTCTCCATGCTGAACAGCTATTCCGGCTGGGCGGCGGCGGCGCTGGGCTTCACGCTCGAGAACATCACCCTGATCATCACCGGCGCCCTGGTGGGCTCGTCCGGCGCGATCCTCAGCTACATCATGTGCAAGGCGATGAACCGCAGCTTCATCTCCGTGATCCTCGGCGGCTTCGGCGCCGACGACACGGCGGCGGCGGCGGGCGGCAAGGTCGAGACTCGGCCGGTCAAGCAGGGCTCCGCCGAGGACGCCGCCTTCATCATGAAGAATGCGTCGAAGGTGATCATCGTCCCCGGCTACGGCATGGCCGTCAGCCAGGCCCAGCATGCGCTCCGCGAAATGGGCGACAAGCTGAAGGAAGAGGGCGTGGAGGTGAAGTACGCCATCCACCCCGTCGCCGGCCGAATGCCCGGGCACATGAACGTGCTGCTGGCCGAGGCCAATGTGCCTTACGACGAGGTCTTCGAGCTTGAGGACATCAACGCCGAGTTCCCGACCGCCGACGTGGCCTTCGTGATCGGCGCCAATGACGTCACCAATCCGGCCGCCAAGACCGACCCGACCAGCGCCATCTACGGCATGCCGATCCTCGACGTGGAAAAGGCTCGCACCGTGCTGTTCGTGAAGCGCGGCATGAGCTCGGGCTATGCCGGTGTGGAGAACGAGCTGTTCTTCCGCGACAACACCATGATGCTGTTCGGAGACGCCAAGAAGATGGTCGAAGGCATTCTGAAGGGGCTGTAGGGCCGGCCCCGCGACCCGCTGCGCGGCTTTGTCGCCGCCCGCTTAACGATTTGTCCGCCCTATCTTGGCAAGGATGAGCCTCATCCAAGCCGGACCCTGCCCCCTCACGACGGGGGTGGGGGGCCGGCTTGATCGTTTCGCGCCGCCTGTCGCGGCCGGACATTGAGGACGTGGGTTTGACCGAGAGGCCTTCCGGGCACGGGCTGATGGGATGGGGGCTCACCCTGGCGGGGGCTGGCGCGCTGGCGCTGGCGATCATCGCCGTGGCTCATGCCGCCCTGCCGGAACAGGTCCGGCCGCAGGTCGCCCAGGCCGAGACCTATGAGCCGCCCGCCGAGGACGCCGCCCCAACCGGGCCGCCGTTCCTGGCGTTCCAACAGCCGGTGCCGGGCCGCAAGATCATCTCCCCCTGGGGCCTGCGCAAACTGCCCTGGGAAGACCATGGCCGCCTGCACGCCGGGGTCGACATCGCCGCCGGGGCTGGCGAGCACGTGCTGGCGGTGGCCGACGGCACGGTGCTGCGGCGGGGCGTGGCCATGGGCTATGGCAATTTCATCGAGGTGCGCCACGCCGGCGGCCTGACCAGCTTCTACGGCCACCTGGGCTCGGTGGAGCGGCGGATGAAGGTCGGCGCGGCCGTGGCCGCCGGGACCCCGATCGCCCGGATCGGCAATGGCGGCACCTCGACCGGCCCGCATCTGCATCTGGAAATCCGCCACGAAGGCGAGCCGATCAATCCGATCCTGTTCCTGAACCGCCGCTTCGCCACCCCAGCCGACCTGCCAGTGGAGATGGCGACCAGCATCTCGCCCCGGGTGCGGATCGCCTATGTCTCGACGATCCCGCAGAGCAAGCGCGAGCTGATGCAGGAGAAGCTCGACAAGGCTCGTGGCGGCAAACGCCACCGCAAGCTCTCCTATGACCTGCGGCTGGCCGAACTGGCCCTGCAGCGCAGCGCAGATTAGAGGCGGCCCAGGCCGCCGATCTCTCCAAGCGCGTATAATGCTTGGATGATGCCCGAAAGTTGTGCCACGCTCTGACGGCCAGCTGCATCGGGGGGTGTCATGGCCAAGCGATCGAGATCGATTCCCGGTAAACTGAAGCCGCCTCTCAGCGCTTCCGTCGCCAATGCGTTGTCTCCGGGCCCGTCTGATCCCCATCCACCGACCGGCGACGACCTGCGAGGAGCCACCGCCGTGGTTTTCGTCCACGGTCAGGGCGAGCAGGCGCCGATGGACGACCTCCTGCAACTGGCGTTCAGCGCGTGGGAAACGGATCCGCGCGCATCGCGGGGAGCTCAGCTGGGCAATATCGCCAGCGTGCCTCTGGATCAGGGTGGACTCGGTGATTTGAGATGTCTGATCACTGATCGAGGCGACGACGGGCGTCAGGTCCACTTCTACCAGTTCTATTGGGCCCACCTGATGCCCGACAACCATCTGCTGGATCTTTGGCGTTGGCTGATCCGCCTGTTGAAGCGACCTCTGGCCGAGATTCCGCGAAATTTGCTCCTGGTCCGAGGCCTGCTGCTGAGCGCCGTGGCGGCGATCGTGCTGCTCGCCCTGGTGCTGTCCGGGCTGGCTCCCCTGAGGCTCGCGGGCCCCCCATTTGGCTATGGCGGCGTCATCGCCGACGCCTACACGGCCATCTGGATGGGGGCGGTGCTGTCGATCCTCGTTCTGGCCGCCCGGTGGCGGGACTGTCTTGAGACCTTGCTGGTGCTCAGCGTCTCGGTGGTGGTCGCTGGCATGATGTTCGGTGGCAAGGTCGAGGACGTCATCGTTGGTAAGGAACGATTTCTGAAGGGCGACGGAATCACGTGGCCGAGGTCCATGGAGATCACTGACAGCAACCAGCAGAAGCTCATCTGTCTGATAGATCTCAACCCGGATCCAAGCCCGGTGCGCAAGGCTTGTGAGGAGGCCAGAAGCAGGCCGCTATGTCGGAACGACCCGACCTACCGCAAGCATCACAAGGGCGATTGCGACGCCATCGATGCACGAGACACTTGCTTCAGTCTCGGCCCGAGCGGCGCCAAAGGCGGTGATTGTGCGACGCGCCTCTCGGCTGAGGAATTGGAGGTGGGACGGACGAACCCCTTCAATTGGTGGACTGCCGTCGTCGCAGCCCATCGTCTGGTGCTCGCGCTCGGTGGGGTCGTCTACCTCATCATTCTCTTGTCGTGGCAGTTGGTGTCGCCGTTCCTGAAGACCGTCATGACGGACTCGGCGCGGTATTTTTCGAACGAGCCGCCGAATGTGGCAAAGCGCGACGACATCCGCCGGTCGGGTGTCGCCCTGCTCGAACGGCTCCATGCCAGCGGGCAGTTCGACAGGATCATTGTCGTCGCTCATAGCTTGGGCACGGTGGTGGCCTACAATATACTGGACCACTATTGGGGAACGGTCCGCGCCAAACTTGAAGGCGCGGGTGCGCAGAGGCTGGCCTTGCAGGCCGTGGAGCGCGCGAGCGCAAAACTCGACGAGGCGATCGACGCCGACATACCCGCCTGTCGCCTCGAATTCCGACGGGCCCAGCGCGAATACTCCAAGGCCCTGGCGCAACTGGGAACATGGAATATCCAGGCGGGCCGGTTCGAAAGCGCCTGGTTGGTCAGCGACCTCGTGACCCTGGGCAGCCCGCTAACCTATGCGAAGCTCCTGTCGGTCGATTCTCACGGCGAATTCACCGCCAAGATGAACAAGTTTTACCGGTTGCCGGCCTGCCCGCCGGTCAGCGGCGAAGACACGACGATCGACGGTGAGTTGCACCGGAAGCTCCACGACAGTTGGCTGGGGGAAACGCTTGGCAGGCCCAATGCACCTCTACCAGCTGCGGTGTTCGCGGCGACCCGTTGGACCAACATCTATTTCACCAACAATGGGTTCACCGGCGGCGACATTGTCGGCGGCGAGGTCGCGCCGACCTTCGGGCGTGGCGTTGTGGATGTGAAGATCGACCGCAGGCGGTTGAGCGCGGGCTTCCTACATAACGACTATTGGCGCTGGCCAAGCCAATCGAAGGTGAGTGCCTGGCAGGCGGCCGGAGAGACCAGGGCCTATACGCCGCCGCCCCGTCACATCGAACGACTTCGCCAGGCGCTCAACCTGTTCGAGAATCCTCAACAGGAGGTTCAGCTGATGACGCCAGACCCACCCTGGAGCAGGCCAAGGTCGGGCTGATTCGCCGGCCCTAGCGACGGCCGAAACTGTGCCACCCCGTCAAAAATCAGCGTTTGCGGAGCGGGCTTGTCCGCAACCGCGCATGGGCGCAGGCTTCACCACAATAAATAGGGGGAAGCGACCATGCGTTGTGTCACGGGCGGGCTCATGCTCGCTTCGGTTCTTGTGCTGTCCGGTCTGGCCGGATGCTCCAAGCCGGCGGCGCCGCCCGCCGCCCCCGCCGGCTTCTCGCTGTCGGCCACGGAAGGTGAGGACGGGGTGATGCCCGTCCAGACCGCGACGGTCCAGGGCGACAAGGGCTATTCCGCCAAGATCGCCGTCACGCCGATCTGGCGGGTGCAGGGCGGGGTGATGAACATCACCTGGTATGCCGGCATGTCCCAGACCAAGCGGTTCTTCAACATCGCCGAGGAGACGGGCGACGCGAAGGGCAAGCCGGGCTGGCTGGCCACGCCCGAGCAAGGGGTCCGCGCCGTCCGCGTCAGCTTCGATGGCGGGGCGCCGGTCGCCAACAAACCGACCACCACCCGCGCGCCCTTCCCGGTGCCGACCGGCGCCAAGGCGGTGACCCAGGTCGAGATCGACTATGGGGATCCCAAGGCGCCCCAGACGCTGGTCTGGAAATAGGGCCGGCGGGCGCTTGCGCTGAGGGGGGCGGGACTCCTAGAGCCCTTCCCTGATTGGTTGAATCAACCAAGCAGGAAAAGAAGGGCTCTAAATCAAAAAGTTAGAGCATTTCTTGATCCGAAAAGTGCGTCACACTTTTCGGGAAATGCTCTAAGTCTGGGGTCCTGACTCACCCTCGCGGAGGCGCGCATGGGCGCGAGCGCCGGACTGCACGCCCCGCGCGGCGAGCTCGTCGATATCGGCGGGCGTCGGCTGCGCATGGTTCGCGCGGGCGTCCGCTCGGACCGTCCGCTGATCGTCTTCGAATGCGGCGCCTGGGGCTGCGCGGCGGACTGGGCCGTGGTCCAGGCGCGCCTGGACGCCCAGGGCCTGGCCAGCCTCGCCTATGACCGGGCGGGCTTGGGCTATTCCGACGCCGGCCCGACGCCCCGGGATGGTCGGGCCATCGCCGCCGACCTGGAGGCCCTGCTGGCCCATGCCGGCGAGACCGGTCCCCTGATCCTGGTCGGCCATTCGATGGCGGGGCTGATGCTGCGGGTGTTCACCCCGCGCAACCGGGCGCGGGTGAAGGGCGTGGTGCTGGTCGACGCCGTCACCCCGGAGATGATCGAACATCCCAAGGCCGGGCGCGCCATCCACGGCTACCGGCGGGCCATGGACCTGGTCGGGCGCTGGTCGCACCTGGGCTATATGCGGCCCGTCGCCCTGGTGGTCGGCGACCTGATCGGCCTGGAGGGCGAGGCCTCGGCTGAGAAGCGGCGGATCTATGGCCTGGCCTCCCACGCCCGTTGGTCGGCCGAGGAGGTGCAGTCCTGGCCGGAGACCTCGTTTCAGGCTCGCGAGCCCTTCGATCCGACCCTGCCGGTGGCGGTGGTGACGGCGGGGGCCTCGCGCGTCCCGCCGACCGTCAAGGCGATGCAGCGGGTTCCGGCCCAGACCTCGCATGAGGGCTATCTGGCCAATGTGCCGGGCGCCACCCACGCCAGCCTGCTCGGCCGCGCCTACGCCGACCCGATCATCGCCGGCATCGACCATGTGATGGCCAAGGCGGGTGTCTAGGGCTCCCGGGCCACCAGCCCGCAGGCGCCGCCGAGGCGTTCCAGGCTGAGGCTCCGGACCATCACCCCATCAACCGGCGCCAGCGCCGGGCAGGTGGTGGGGTCGCCGGCCACCACGGGAAGCGAGCCGCGCGCGCCCGCCGGCAGGCGCGCCAGGGCGCGGGCCGCTTCGGGACCGAGGCGCCGGGCCTGGCCGGACAGGGCCGTGATCGTGATGTCGCGGTCGGTCCGGACTTCGAAGCGACCGTCCCACACGTCGGTGTTCCCGGCCTGAAGGGACATATGTCCCAGGCGCGCACGCCGCAACTCACCCACTTCCCGCCGCCAGGTGATGGTTCGCGCGTCCGCCTCGATGCGGGCGCCGGCCAGGGTCGCCACCACGGCCGCTTCGCCCCGCAGCGCCTCGGTCAGCCGGTCAAGCCGATCTCCGCGCGGCGGCCGGCGGGTCCCGGCGGCGCACAGGGCCGCGATGCCGGCCAGGGCGCGGGCTTCGGCCGGGTCCGCCGCCCGGAAGGCGTCACGGTCGAGGATCAGGCCGCCGCCAATCTCCGCCGTGACCCCCTGGGCGAGGCTATGGGGGATTGATCGCCTGGACGCTGGTTCGACCGTCGGGTCGGCGGCGCGGGCGCGGGCGCGGGCGTAGCGGAGGTCGGCATTGGCGGGGTCTTCGATCCAGGTCTCGCCCCGCCCCGTCAGCCAGGCCCGTAGCTCCGCCCGCGCGATCCCCAGCATGGGCCGCAACAGGAACAGGCCCCGTCCCTCCGGCCAGGCCGGCGAGGGCGCCCATTCCTGGGCGTCGGGAACCGAGGCGCCTTCGCGCCGCATGGCGGCCGACTCCGCCAGGTCGTCCGCCGTATGGCCGAGCAGGATCACGGCGGCCCCCGCCGCTCGCGCGGCGTTGGCGAGCAGGGCGTGGCGGGCTTCCCGGGCGGCGGCCGGCAGGCCGGTCGCGGGTTTGTCGGCGGTCCAGGCCAGGGCCTGGAAGCGCGCGCCCATCCGCGCCGCATGTTCGGCGCAGGTCGCGGTCCAGGCCGTGCTTTCGGGTCGCAGACGGTGGTCAACGGTCAGGATCAGCAGCGGCCGGCCATGGGCGCGAGCCCAGTCGGCGGCGATCAGGCTGAGCGCCAGGGAGTCGGAGCCGCCGGACAGGCCGACGGCGATCGGGATTGGACCTGTGGGCTTCAGGCGGACGTCGAGCCGAGCCTGGATCTCGGACTCTAGGCCGCGCACTTGGCCTGGGTGCGGGTGGTGGCGGCGCGGTTCTGAACCGCCGGCGTGGCTTTGGGATAGCGCCGGGTGAACTCGTCCAGGGTCTGGCAGGCGTCCGAGGGCTTCTTGAGCGCGACCAGGGAGCGGGCCAGTTCGACCACGGCGTCGGGCGCCCAGGGGGTGGCGGGCCAGCCGCGGATCGCGCCGATATAGGCGGTGGCGGCGTCAGAATAGGCGCTGCGGGCCGTCAAGGTCTTGCCCAGCCAGTAGCGGGCCTCCGGCGCGCGCGGGGAGTCGCCGTAGCGGGCCACATAGTCCTGGAAGGCGGCCTCCGCGCCGGAATAGTCGCCGCTGAGCATCAGCTGGCGGGCCTGGGTGAAGGCCTCGCTGGAGGTCTGGAGCGGCGCGGCGGGCGCGGCCTCCGAGGGGGCGCCGGCGAGACCCGCGCCGGACGACATGGTCATGGTGGGCGGCGCGGCGGGCGCCTGGGTCTGGGCCTGTTCCAGGCTGGTGGCGCGGGCGGCGAGCGCCTTGTTGTCAGCCTTGACCGCGTCGAGGTCATGACGCGCCTGGGCGAGGTCGTGGGTGGCGACCTCCAACTGGCCGTTCACCCGGGTGAGGGACTGTTCGAGATCGCCGACCCGGCGGGTCAGCTCCTGCAGCTGGTAGTCGGTCTCGGCCGGCTGGACCATGACTGGCTTGCCCGAGTCACGGCCCTGGAAGACGATGGCGCGCAGTTCGCGCAGCACCTGCTCCATCCGGTCCAGCCGGCGGGAATCGCGGGCGTCCAGCGGATCGATCGGCGTCTGGGCGAGGGCGGGCGCCGCCGTAGCCAGGACCAGGACGGAGGCGAGAGGCAGGGCGAGGCGACGCAGTTTCATGGTCTCATCATCCACCGAAAGGGTGGGCCAAATTGGGGCCGGCAGGCCAGGGAAGTCGAGCCCTCATATGCAAAGAGGGGGCCCTTGCGGGGCCCCCTCTCGCACTCTCCTCGAACTGGACGCTTAGCGCGCGCCGCCGGTGATGACGGTGTGGCCATTCCGGTTGCGCTGATAGGAGTCCTCCGACGTGCCCGGATCGATCGGACGTTCCTTGCCGAAGGAGACGGTCGAGATGCGGGCGGCGGCGACGCCGTGCGACACCAGGAACTCGCGCACCGAATTGGCGCGGCGGGCGCCGAGCGCCAGGTTGTATTCGCGGGTGCCGCGTTCGTCGGCATTGCCTTCGATGCGGATGACCACGCTGGGATAGCGCACCAGCCACTGGGCCTGGGCGCCGAGCACCGGCGCGGCGTCGGCGCGGATGTCATAGCGGTCGAAGTCGAAATAGACCCGGTCGCCGATATTGATGACGAAGTCCTGCACCGAGCCCGGAACCGGGCCGTTCGGGCCAGGCGGATGGGCGGGCTGGGCCGGATAGCTGGGCGGCGGCGCCGTGGGGCCGGGCATCGGCTTCGGGCGCGAGGCGCAGGCGGTGACGGACACGGCGCAGGCCGCGACAAGCGCCAGTCGAAGGGCTTGCTTGGTGCTGAAGCTCATCTTGGGCTTCTCCTCAGGCTGGAGTTTGGCGACGGCGCGGAATGCGCCAATGCAAGAACTGTAACTGCTTTTTCTTGTCTCGCACATGTCAGAGAACCGCTGGAATGTGTTCCTGACATCTCATTTCTCTCATCAGTTGAGCAGAGGCGACCATGCGGGGTCCGATCCTGACCCCGGATAGGGCGCCGGGCGGAGGATTCGCCCTGTGACGTCCACGGTCCACAAACGCGGTGGGCCGCCCGGGGTTTCTCGGCTGAACATCAGCACCCGGCCGTTGGGCGCCCAGGTCGGACTCTCGTCCAGATAGCTGGTGGTGAGCAGGCGCTCGTCCGAGCCGTCGGGCCGCATGACCCCGATGTGGAACTCGCCGCCGGTCTGTTTGGTGAAGGCGATGAAGTCGCCGGTCGGGCTCCAGACCGGGGTGGTGTAGCGGCCGTCGCCATAGGAGATCCGCTGTACGCCCGCGCCGTCGGCGCCCATCACATAGAGCTGGGGCGATCCGCCACGATCGGAGTTGAAGACGATGCGATTGCCGTCCGGCGAGAAGGACGGCGAGGTGTCGATGGCCGGGTCACTGGTCAGCTTGGTGCTGACCCGGCTCTTCAGGTTCAGCACATAGATGTCGCTGTTGCCGCTGCGCTCCACCGAGAAGGCCACCCGGCCGCCGTCCGGCGAGAAGCGCGGCGCATAGACCATGCCCGGGAACTGGCCGATGGATTCCCGGCGCGCGGTCTCCAGATTGAACAGATAGATCGCCGAGCCCTCAGGCTTCAGCGTCATATAGGTGATTTCCTGGCTGGTGGCCGAGAAGCGCGGCGACATGACGATGTAGGAGCCGTCGGTCAGGTAGCTGGGATTGGCGCCGTCCTGGTCCATGATGGCCAGCGTCTTGGTGCGGTTCAGCCGCCCGCCGCTCTCGGCCACGAAGACGATGCGGGTGTCGAAATAGCCCTTCTCGCCGGTCAGCCGCTCATAGACGGCGTCGGAGATCTTGTGGGCCACGCGCCGCCAGTTCTCAGGCGTCGAGGTGAACTGCAGGCCGAGCAACTGCTGCTCGGAGAAAACATCCCAAAGTCTGAAGTCCACCCGCAGCCGGCCGCCCTCGACGGTCACCTGGCCATTGACCAGGGCCTGGGCGTTGATCGACTTCCAGTCCGGGAAGCGTGGCTGGACGGAGACGTTCAGGCCCTTCTCGATGAAGGCGTTGGGATCGATCGGCTTGAACAGGCCGGAGCGTTCCAGATTACCGGTGATGACCTGGGCGATCTCGGCGCCGCGCTGGCCGCCGAAGGCCGGGATGGCGATGGGCAGGGGCTGGACGTCGCCCTTGTTCACATCGACCTCGATCTGGGCCAGGGCGCTGGCGGGCGCGAGCGCCATGCTCGTTGCGAACAGGGCGCAGATCGCCAGCATGAGGGTCTTCAGGCGCATGGATATCTCCTCCTTGAGGCCTTAGCCGCAGGCCTCGCGGGCGTTGAAGTTCACGGTGACGCGCTGACCGAAGAAGTCACGCGGAAGATTGCTGAAGGGCGCCGCCTGGTGGACGGCGCGGATGGCGCGTTCGGCTGCGGCCTTGACCACGGAATTGCCGCTCTCCTCCTGGCCGCCGGCGTCGACGACCCCGACCAGTTGGCCGCCAGGGCCCAGGGTGAAGGTCACCCGGACCTTGACGTCGCGGCCGCCCTCGACCTCGCAATTGGGGTTCCAGCGGCGTTGCAATTCGTCGGCCAGACCGGCCAGGGCGTTGGCGGAATTGCCCATGCCGGCCCCGGCGCGCGGATGTTCCTGCAGGGCGGTTTCGGCCCGGGTCGCACCCTTGGCGGCCGAGGACGCCTTGCCGCCGGCGGGATTGGACTTGGCGATGGAGCGGGCCAGGGCGTCGAGGTCCAGGCCGGCGGGCTTGGCGGCGGGCTTCTTCAGCCCCTTGGCGTCGGGGACAGGGGCGGGCGTCGGCGCGGGCTTGGCGGCCGGCTTGGCCGGTTGCGGCTGGGGCTGCGGCGGAACCGGGGTCGGTTTGGGCTGCGGCTGAGGTTGCGGCGCGGGGATCGGCTCCGGCGGCGCCTCGGCGACCGGGGTCTCGGTCTGGGCGGTCTGCTCCTTGGCGGCCTGCACGGCGGCGCGCAGGTCGGTGAGGGTGGAATTGGAGACGATATTGACCGGCACCACCGTGCCGATCGGCAGTTCCCGCACCGCCGGCCAGGAGACCAGGGCGAAGACCAGCAATCCCGCGTGCAGCAGGATCGAGACGATCATCGCCCAGGAGAAATCCGACCGGTCGCGCATCCGCCGTCAGGGCCTGAGCTGGCCGGGCGTGTCGCCCGAATTGGCGCCGCCCGACGAGGGGCCGCCGGTGTCGGTGAGCAGGTTGATCGAGGTGAAGCCCGAGGTCGACAGCGCCGCCATCACCTGGGCGACGATGGCGTAGGGCGCGCGGCCGTCGGCCCGCACATAGATCGGCTTCTTGGTCTCGTTCCCGGTCATGGCCTTCAGGCGCGGCGATAGGCCGGCGAAGGGCACCGGGTTCTCCTGGATGAAGAGCGAGCCGTCGGCCCGGATCGAGACGGTGATCGGGTCGTTCCGGTCCTGCATGGCGCCGGCCTCGGTCTTGGGCAGTTCCACCGGCACGCCGACGGTCAGCAGCGGCGCCGAGATCATGAACACGATCAGCAGCACCAGCATCACGTCCACCAGCGGAGTGACATTGATCTCAGCCAGCGCGCCGCGCCGGTTGCGACCGCGCCGGCGGCGTCCGCCGCCGCCGGCGGCGAAGGCGTCGTGAGCCGACAGCGCCATCTCAGGTCCGCTCCGAGATGCGCCGCTGGATCGCGGTCGACAGGTCGTCGGCGAAGCCTTCGAGCCGCGCCGTGTAGCGGGCCGCGTCGGTGGAGAACTTGTTGTAGGCGATATAGGCCGGGATGGCCGCCATCAGACCGATGGCCGTGGCGAACAGGGCCTCGGCGATGCTGGGGGCGACCACGGCCAGGTTGGTGTTCTTCTGGATCGCAATTGCTTGAAAACTATGCATAATTCCCCAGACCGTGCCGAACAGGCCGATGAAGGGGCTGGCGGTGGCGACGATGGCGAGGGAGCCCAGGCCGTCCTCGATGCGCAGGGCTTCGCGGGCGATGGTGGTGTCGAGCACCCGATCGATGCGCTGGACCAGGAAGGCGGCCTGGGTGTCGGTGGCCAGGCTCTTGGCGCGGGCGTCGCGCCATTCGCGCAGGGCGCCTTGCAGCATGCGGGGCAGGGCGTGGCGCGGACGCTCCCCGGCCTCCTGGGCGATGTCCTCCAGGCTGCGGCCGGAGGAGACCTGGCTCTCGAACTTCTCGGCCTGGCCGTTCAGCACGGTGAAGCGGAACAGCTTGTCGATGATCACGGTCCAGGACCAGAGCGAGGCGACGCCCAGTCCGATCATCACCCCTTTCACGACCCAGTCGGCGCGCAGGAACAGGGCGATGAACGAGAAGGTTTCGGGCGTGATCGCGGCGGGAACGGCGGGGTCCATAGGGTCTTGGGCTCCGTGTGGGGGACCGTTTCAGATGATCTGGAACGGGCCAGTGGCGAACTTGAGGCCATGTCCTAGCAAAAGAGGGGCCTCAACGTCTCCAGGAGTCCCGCAGGAGGCTTCCTGGGGCGGCCAGAAAGATCGATGCAGGCGGCCTCGACCTCAGCTTCGCAGATCAAATCGGCGCCGCGGGTGATCCTCTGGGCGATGAACAGCCGCGGTCCCTTGGCCCGGTCATAGGTCGTGCGGACCAGCAGGGCGTCGTCGATCCGCGCGGGTTTGCGGAACTCCAGGCTCAGCTTCACCACCGTGAAGGCGGCCGGGTCCTCGCGCTCCAGCAGGGCCGAATGGTCGATGCCCGCCGCCCGCAGGAAGTCCGACCGGCCGCGCTCGAAGAACCGGACGTACTGGCCGTGGTAGACGACCCCGGTGAAGTCGGTGTCCTCGTAATAGATGCGGACCGGCAGCTGGTGCTCGCGGCCGATGATCTGGCCGGCCGTGGGTTCGAGGTCGGGCATGTGTCCTATCCGCTCATCCCGGCGAAGGCCGGGACCCAGATCCTAGATCTCAGCCTCGGTGATGTTCGATTTGCAGGTTGTCGGCAAGGGGCGCCCGGGACCAGGCGCCTTGCCCGTCACCGTAGAATTCCTGCGATCGTCCACAGCAAGACCACCAAGATCAGCACACGTTGAAGGTAGAGCCAGACCAGTTGTGAGGGGGTCGCCGAGAGACTTGTGTTTTCCACTCAACAGGAAGGCCCATTGATCAGCGTTGTTATGCGTTTTGAACATGCCCAGCGTCGAGCGTGGAATGCGCCCAGCTTTGGCGAGACTCCCAAGCCGCAATTGCATCAGCAAATACGCGCTGAGCACACCGAGTAGCATGGCCAACTTGATGCCCTGATCCCAAGAAAGCATCACTCCTCCTCGAACAGCGAAGACTGCCCGCCCGGCAGCAGTTGCGGCGGGGGCAGGATCAAGCCGTATTGCATCAGGAAGGGGCGATCACGTCCTGCACCGCGCTGCGGGCCTCGGCGATGGCCCCATCTAGCGATATTATCGAACTATAGCGTCCTCTCCATATACATTCATAAACTCCGTAGCGATCGAGGTTCACTCCTCCTCGAACAGCGAGGACTGCCCGCCCGGCGGCAGCTGGGGCGGGGGCGTCAGGCCGATGTGGGTGTAGGCCCGCGCCGTGGCCATGCGGCCGCGCGGCGTGCGCATGATGAAGCCCTGCTGCATCAGGAAGGGCTCGATCACGTCCTCCACCGCGTCGCGAGCCTCGGCGATGGCGTAGGCTAGGGTCTCGACCCCGGCCGGGCCGCCGGAATAGTTCTCGATCAAGGCGCGGAGATAGCGCCGGTCGAGCGCATCCAGCCCGGCGGGGTCGACGTCGAGGCGCGCGAGCGCCCGGGCGGCAGCGGCTCGGTCGATCATCTCGTGGCCGTCGGCGGCGGCGAAGTCGCGGACCCGGCGCAGCAGCCGGCCGGCCACGCGCGGCGTGCCCCGCGAGCGGGTGGCGATTTCCATGGCTCCGTCGGCGGTCAGCCCCACCCCCATCTTGCCGGCCGCATGGGCCAGCACCTTGGAGAGCTCGGCGTGGGTGTAGAATTCGAGCCGCAGCGGAATGCCGAACCGGTCGCGCAGCGGCGTCGCCAACAGCCCCGCCCGGGTGGTCGCCGCGACCAGGGTGAAGGG
>NZ_CANCLE010000035.1 GCF_947378715.1 Phenylobacterium aquaticum | reverse complement strand
GCCGATCTGATCGCCGACTTCGTCTGTCGGATGCTCAATCATATGAAGGCCAAGGGCGCCAAGCGGGTCTCGGTGGCCCTGCGGCCCGAGGATCACAACATGCCCTTGCTACCCTGGCTCGACACCGAGAACTTCAATCCCGGCTATCTGATGCGCGGCATGCATCTGCTGCCCCGGCGCGGCGACAAGCCGGAATGGCAGCACAGCCAGGACTATTGGCGCGAAAAGGACGAGCTGCCGCTCATCGACCTCGATGACCAGGCGTTCCGCTACAGCTGATTTCGGCGTTGAGCTTTGCAGCCATGGCGGCGTGGGGAATGTCCCGCGCCGCCTTTTCTTTGCCTGCGCCCCTATCGGTCGCACCCCCCCGACCCCTGATCCCCTGACCCGTTGACTCTTCCGCGCCCCGGACTAGAACAAAAGTAGAACAACGGAGCTAGAAGGACATGTCCGGTTTTCGCGACGGCGCGCTGGTCGCGCTCAAGGCGAAGATCGCCGCCCTTGAGGCGGGCGGGCGGAGGGACTGCGCGGCCCTGTCGCTGGGCGATCCCCGGCTGGACGGCTGTTTTCCTCACGCCGCCGGCCTGCCGCTCGGCCAGTGGCACGAGATCGGCGGGGAGGGGATGGAGGTCGAGACCGCTGCGGCGCCCGCCGCCTTCGCCGCCCTCCTGGCCGCGCCGCTCGCCCTGCGAGGCGAAGCGGTGTGGATCCTGCGCCGCGACGACCTGTTCGCGCCGGGCCTCGTGGGCCTGGGCTTTCCCGCCGAGCGGCTGATCCAGGTCTGCGCCCGCGACGAGGCCGACGCCCTGGCCGTGGCCGAGGATGCGCTGGCGACGCTTGGGGTCTGCGCCGTCTTCGTCGAGGCCGAGGCGGTGGATCTGACGGCGGGGCGGCGGCTGCAGCTGGCCTGCGAGAAGCGCGGGGCGACCGGCTTCGTGATCCACAGGCGACCGTTCGGCGGCGCCGGGGCCAAGGCCGCCACGGGGTCGGCGGCCGCCACCCGCTGGCGGATCGCTCCGGCCGCCAGCCAGCCCGGCCCCGGCGAGTTCGGCCTGGGCCCGCCCCGCTGGACCGCCACCCTGGAGCGCTGCCGGGGCGGCCGCCTGGGCGCCTGGCTGTTCGAGGGAACGGCCGCCTATTCTTGCGAGGGACATCATGGGACGCATCCTCTGCGCCTGGTCGCCGATCTGGGCGATCGCCAACTGGCGCCGTCGACACCCCTCCGCCGCGCCGGGTGAGTGTTGCTCCCCTCCTGGGGGAGCTGGCCCGAAGGGCCTGAGGGGGACTTTGACTCCTTCAGCTCACGGTCGGTCGCTAGAAAAGACGCATCAAGGTCCCCCTCAGTCGCCCTTGCGGGCGCCAGCTCCCCCAGAGGGGGAGCCACCGCCGCCCCTCGCCCTGATCGAGAAGGCGCGCGGCGTCCGCCGGCTGGCGGCGGTGGATGTCACCGCGCGGCGCCTGGGCTTGCGGGTCGGGCAGAAGGCCACCGACGCCATGGCCCTGGTCCCGGACCTCATCACCGCAGAGGCCGAGCCGGAGGCGGACGCCGCCGCCCTCGACGCCCTGGTCGACTGGTGCGTGCGCTTCTCCCCCGCCGTGGCCGCTGATCGGCCGGACGGACTGATGCTGGACATCTCAGGCGTCTCCCACCTGTGGGGCGGGGAGGCCCAGCTGATGGCTGATTTCCGCGCCCGCCTCCTGGCCAATGGCCTGCCTTTCCGCCTGGCGCTGGCCGACACCCCCGGGGCGGCCTGGGCCCTGGCCCACCATGGCGCGGACGGGGTCATCGCCCCGCCGGGGGGGCAGGGAGAGCTGATCGCCCCCCTGCCGCCGGCCGCCCTGCGCCTGGAGCCCGCGACCGCCGACCAGATCGCCCGCCTGGGCCTGACCCGCATCGGCCAGCTGATGGAACTGCCCCGCGCCCCGCTGGCCAAGCGGTTCGGCGCGCCGGCCCTGGAGCGCCTGGACCAGGCCCTGGGGCGCGGCCGCGAGGCTCTGAGTTTCCGCCGCCCGCCGTCCCCCTGGATCGCCCGCCTGGCCTTCGCCGAGCCGATCAGCACCCCGGACGACCTGGCCCGGGTCAGCCAGGACGTCGCCGCCCTGCTCTGCGCGCGGCTGGAGCGGGAGGGCAAGGGCGCCCGGCGCTTCGAGATCGCCTTCCATCGCCTGGACGGCAAGGCCATGACCCTGGCCATCGGCCTCGCCCTGGCCGGCCGCGACCCGACCCGGATCGCCAAGCTGTTCCAGCCCCGGCTGGAGACCCTCGACCCCGGCTTCGGCATCGAGGTGGTGACCCTCGTCGCCGATCGGGTGGAGACCACCTCGGCCCGGCAGGTCCGGCTCGACAGCCTGGCCGAGACGGCGGTGGAGGATGGCCTGGCCCCCCTGATCGACCGGCTGACCAACCGGCTGGGCGAGGGGCGGGTCTGGAAAAGCGGGCCGCGCGAAAGCCATGTGCCGGAGCAGTCGAGCGCGCCCGGCCCGGCGCTCAAGGCCGGGACGGCCCAGGCCTGGGATCCCGAACGGCCGCGGCCCCTGCGCCTGTTCCGTCGGCCCGAGCTGGTGGACTCGGTGATGGCCCCGGTGCCAGACGACCCGCCGGTGCAGTTCCGCTGGCGCAACCGCCTGATCCGCGTCCGCCGCGCCGAGGGGCCTGAGCGCATCGCCGAGGAATGGTGGGCCGGCCCGATCGAGGCGACCAGGACCACCCATGTCCGCGACTATTACCGGGTCGAGGACGAGGCCGGGACCCGCTTCTGGCTGTTCCGCGCCGGCCTCTATGAGACCGGTGTCCCGGCCCAGTGGTGGCTACACGGGTTGTTCGGATGACCCGCTACGCCGAGCTCCAGGCCGCGACCAATTTCTCCTTCCTGCGCGGCGCCTCCCACCCCAGCGAGCTGATGATGACCGGCGAGGCGCTGGGGCTGGAGGCGGTGGGGATCTGCGATCGCAATTCCCTGGCCGGAGTGGTGCGGGCCTGGAGGGAGGTCCAGGACCTGCGGGCCGGCGGCGCCAGGATCCGGGCCCTGACCGGCTGTCGGCTCGACTTCGTCGACGGCACGCCCAGCCTGCTCTGCTATCCCACCGACCGCGAAGCCTATGGCCGCCTGACCCGGCTGCTCAGCGCTGGCCAGCTGCGGGCGCAGAAGGGCGAGTGCGAGCTGCACTGGGAGGACTATCTGCAATGGTCGCAGGGCCAGCTGGCGCTCGCCGTGGCGCCCGACCGGCTGGACGAGGCCTTCGAGACCCGGCTGGCGGAGATGGCCGGCGCCCTGGGCGGCGACCTCTGGCTCGCCGCCGCCCGGGGTTACGGCGCCCGCGACCTGCAGCGACTGTCGCGGCTTGCGGCGATCGCCGAGCGGACCGGCGCGCCCATGGTGGCGACCAATGACGTGCTCTATCACGGCCCGGAACGCCGCCCTTTGCAGGACGTCCTGACCTGCATCCGCGAGGGCTGCACGATCACGGAAGCCGGCCTGCGGCTGGAGGCCAACGCCGAGCGCCACCTCAAGGGCCCCGAGGAGATGGCCCGGCTGTTCGCGCGCTTCCCAGGCGCGGTGGAGCGCAGCGTCGAGATCGCCCAGCGCATCGGCTTCGACCTCTCCGAACTGAAATACGAATATCCCGACGAGCCGGTGCCGCCCGGCAAGAGCGCCATGCAGCACCTGCGCGACCTGACCTGGGAAGGCGCGGCCTGGCGGTTCGAGACCGGCATGGGCGAGAAGGAGCGCCGGACCCTGGAGACCGAGCTGGCCCTGATCGAGAAGCTCGATTTCCCGAACTATTTCCTCACCGTCCACGACATCGTCCGCTGGGCGCGGGACCAGGACATCCTCTGCCAGGGCCGGGGCTCGGCGGCCAATTCCTGTGTCTGCTTCTGCCTGGGCATCACCTCGGTCGACCCGACCAAGAAGGACCAGGACCTGCTGTTCTCGCGTTTCATCTCGGAGAACCGCGGCGAGCCGCCGGACATCGATGTCGACTTCGAGCACGAGCGGCGCGAGGAGGTGATGCAGTACGTCTATCGCCGCTATGGCCGGCACAAGGCCGCCATCGTCGCCACCGTCATCCACTATCGCCCCCGCATGGCCATCCGCCAGGTGGGCCAGGCGCTGGGCCTGACCGAGGATGTCACCGCCGCCCTGTCGGGCACGGTCTGGGGCAGCTGGGGCGACGCCGTACCTGACGAGCATATCCGCCAGACCGGCATCGACCCGGACGCCCCGGAGATCCGCCGGGCCGTGACCCTGGCCACCGAGCTGCTGGGCTTCCCGCGACACCTGTCCCAGCACGTCGGCGGCTATGTGCTGACCAAGCGGCGGCTGGACGAGACCGTGCCGATCGGCAACGCCGCCATGGCCGATCGCACCTTCATCGAGTGGGACAAGGACGACATCGATGCGCTCGGCCTGATGAAGGTCGACATCCTGGCGCTGGGCATGCTGACGGCGCTGAAGCGCGGCTTCGAGATGATCCCGCCGCGCGCGGATGGCCGCCCCTACAAGGACATCGCCGACGTCCCCCAGGAGGTCCCCGAGGTCTATGACATGCTCTGCAAGGCCGATTCCGTGGGCGTCTTCCAGGTGGAGAGCCGGGCCCAGATGTCGATGCTGCCCCGGCTGAAGCCGCGCCGGTTCTACGACCTGGTGATCGAGGTGGCGATCGTGCGGCCCGGCCCGATCCAGGGCGACATGGTGCATCCCTATCTCAAGCGCCGCGACGGGCTGGAGCCGGTCAGCTTTCCCTCGCCCGTCCCGCCCTGGCCCCCCGACGAGCTGCGCAGCATCCTGGAAAAGACCCTGGGGGTGCCGCTGTTCCAGGAACAGGCCATGCGCATCGCCATCGAGGGCGCCGAGTTCACCCCCGACCAGGCCGACGGGCTGCGGCGGGCCATGGCCACCTTCCGCAATTATGGCCACCTGGAGGACTATGAGGAGCTGTTCGTCAACGGCATGACCCGCAAGGGCTATGACCTCGGTTTCGCCCAGGCCTGCTTCAACCAGATCAAGGGCTTCGGCTCCTATGGCTTTCCGGAAAGCCACGCGATCAGCTTCGCCCTGCTGGTCTATGCCTCGGCCTGGGTGAAATGGCGCTGGCCCGACGCCTTCTGCGCGGCGCTCCTGAACAGCCAGCCCAT
Source organism: Phenylobacterium aquaticum (assembly GCF_947378715.1). GTDB lineage: Bacteria > Pseudomonadota > Alphaproteobacteria > Caulobacterales > Caulobacteraceae > Phenylobacterium > Phenylobacterium aquaticum_A. The sequence goes on along the minus strand of NZ_CANCLE010000035.1, from coordinate 22,321 downwards.
GGGCTTCTACCAGCCGGCCCAGCTGGTCCGCGACGCCCGCGAACATGGGGTGGAGGTCCGCCCCCCCGATGTCACGGCCTCGGATTGGGATTGCAGCCTGGAGCCCCTGGAGGGCCAGCGCCTGCGGGCCGTCCGCCTGGGGCTCAGCCAGATCAAGGGGCTGAAGCGCGAGGACGGCGAGGCCCTGGTCGCCCTGCGCGCCCGGGGCGTCTCGACCGTCGAGGGCCTGGCCCGCCACCTGCCGCGCCGGGCGCTGGAGCTGCTGGCCGAGGCCGACGCCTTCGCCGGGATCGGGCTGGACCGGCGCCAGGCCCTGTGGGCGGTCAAGGGCCTGGTCGGCGAGACCCGGGTGGAGGCCGAGGCGCCGCTGCTGGCCGCCATGGGCCGCCGCGAGGTCCAGGTCGAACTGCCCTTGATGAGCCTGCCCCTGCAGGTCTCCGAGGACTACCGCACCACCCGCCTGTCGCTGAAGGCCCACCCCTGCAGCTTCTTCCGCGACCGGTTGCAGGCGCTGGGCGCCGTCCCGGCCTCGGCCTTCCCGAGCCTGCGCGACGGCCGCCGGGTCTCGGTGGGCGGGCTGGTGCTGGTGCGTCAAAGGCCGGGGACCGCCAGGGGGGTGGTGTTCATGACCCTGGAGGACGAGACCGGCTCGGCCAATATCGTCGTCTGGCGCGACGTCTTCGAGGCCAACCGCCGGCTGGTGATGAGCGCCGCCTTCGTGGTGGTCCACGGCCAGCTGCAACGGGAGGGCGACGTCATCCACCTGGTGGCCAAGCGCTTCACCGACCTCTCCCACATGACCGCCGCCCTGAAGGCCGAGGGGCCAGGACCAGGGCGCGGCGGCCCGTTGCAGGCCAGCCGCGATTTTCACTGAAACACGCCTGGCGCTTGACCCCCGCCACGGCCATGTGAAGGCTCAGCGCCACGAGGTCTCGGGAGGACCAGATGATCCGCAGGTTCCGGGCCCTCGCCGCCCTCGCTGCCCTGGCCCTTGCGGCCGCCCCGGCCCTTGCCGAGCCCGCCCAGGTCAAGGTGGAGAGCGGCGCGCTGGCCGGGGTCCAGGCCAATGGCGTCGCGATCTTCCGCGCCGTGCCCTATGCCGCCCCACCCGTCGGACGCCTACGCTGGGCGCCGCCGGCCCGACCCCTGGCCTGGGCCGGGGCGCGGGCGGCGGACAAGGCCGGCCCCTCCTGTCCCCAGCCGATGAACGCCGACGGCTCGCCCAATCTCGGCGCCGCCAATGGCCCGATGAGCGAGGACTGCCTGCAGCTGAACGTCTTCGCCCCGACCGGCGTCCACAAGGCCCCGGTCATGGTCTGGCTGCATGGCGGCGCGTTCCGCTATGGCGCGGGCTGGGTCTATGACGGAAGCCAATTCGCCCGCGACGGGGTGGTGGTGGTGGCGATCAATTACCGGCTGGGGCCGCTCGGCTATTTCGCCCATCCAGCCCTGATCAAGGCCGCCAGGCCTGGCGAGGCGGTCGGAAACTACGGCCTGATGGATCAGATCGCCGCGCTCCAGTGGGTGAAGCGCAACATCAAGGCCTTCGGCGGCGACCCCGCCAATGTCACCGTGGCCGGCGAAAGCGCCGGCGCCATGAGCGCCCTGGCCCTGCTGTCGACGCCCTCGACCAAGGGTCTCTATCGCCGCGCCATCGTGGAATCCGGCGGCGGCTGGTCCCCGCCGATGAGCCTGGCGGCCAAGGCCGAAGAAGGGGCCAGGGCCATCCAGAGCCTGGGCCTGCCGGCCGAAGTCACCGTCGACCAGTTGCGCGCCCTGCCGGTCGAGACCCTGATCGCCAGGCTGGGCGGCGGCTATGGCCCGTTTTCGGACGGCCGGTTGCTGCCCCGGACCCCCGCCCAGGCCTTCGCGGCCGGCAAGGTCCATGACGTCCCCCTGATCATCGGCTCCAATTCCGGCGAGGATTCGCTGATGGGCGAGTTCGGGAGCGACCCCAAGGCCCTGGCCGCCGCCCTGTCGCCCCCCCTGCGGGCGCTCTATGCCGACGAGGCCGCCCAGGGCGAGGACACCCTGGGGCGTGTCGTGTTCGGCGACCAGGTGATGGGCGCCCCGGCCCGCTGGATCGCCGCCCGCGCCGCCGGCGGCCAGCCGGCCTGGCTCTATCACTTCTCCTATATCGGCTCGCGGTTCCGACCCCGCTTCACCCGCGCCTTCCACGCCGCCGAGATCCAGTACGTGTTCGAATATTGGGGCCGGCGCACCCCGATGAGCCTGGTCTCCGACGAGGACAAGGCCATGGCCGGCCTGATGCATTCCTGCTGGGTGGCCTTCATCAAGACCGGAACCCCGGCCTGCGCCTCGGGGCCCGCCTGGCCCGCCTATGCGCCGGCCAGCGACCAGTTGATGGAGTTCGGGAACGGGAACGGCGTGAGGTCCCAATTCCACAAGGCTCGCCTCGACGCCCAGGAAGCCCAGGTCCTGCCGACCCTGGCCCTGCCGGTGAAATGACCGCCAAGGCGCCTCGACGCGCCGCCCCGGTCGCGGCATGCTGAAGCTCCCTCGAAAGGCGAGCCTGACATGCTGAACCTCGAACTGATCGGCCGGCGTCTGGGTCAGTACGGCGTGGTCTGGCTGACCGCCTTCCTGGGGGTGCTGATCGCCGGCCTGATCGCCGCCTACGGGTTCCAGGTGGCTTTCGTGAAGGCCGCCGATGTCCTGCTGACCCTCGCCTTCCCGCTGCTGGGCTTCATCCTGGCCGGCTTCCTGATCCTCACCCTGATGGCCCGGGAAAGCTGGCTGACCAAGACCCTGCTGGTGGTCCTGACCCTGATGCTGGCCCTGCCGCTGCTGTGGTCGCCGGTGCTGGGGGTGGTGGGCGGCGCCTGGGCGACCCAGGTCTCGATCGAATATTCGGAGGTCTATGCCGGCTTCCGCATCCTGGTGGGTCGCCTGCTCTATGCGGTCACCGACCAGGTGTTCGGCAGCCCCCTGGTCGACGCCGCCTGGAGCTTCATGCAGGGCTTCGCCGGCCTGGTCGGCTTTGTCTCGGCCGTGGCCCAGACGGCCCACGCGATCCGCCGCCTGTCGAACGAGCCCAATCCGGCCGCCTCGCAGTCCAGCTAGACGCCGGTCCAGCGGGCCATGGGCGGCAGGGCGCCGCGCGCCTGGGCGTCCGGATAGAGCCTGGACGGCGCGTCCCGGGCCGGGTGCGCCTGCTCCCCATGCACCGCCAGACCAGGGCCCGGCAGGGCGTCGCGTGAGCCGGTCAGGGCCCGGACGAAGGCGTCGCGCCAGGCGGTGACGTCCTCGGTGACGATGTTGTCGTGCAGCACCCGCCAGCGCGCGATCCGCTCGCTGCGGTCCATGGCCAGGGCCCGCTTCAGGGCCTCGGCGATCTCTTCCGGGCTGTTGGGATTGACGATCAGGGCCTGGCGCAGCTGGTCGGCGGCGCCGGCGAACCGCGACAGCACCAGCACGCCGGGGTCGGCCGGATCCTGGGCGGCGACGAACTCCTTGGCCACCAGGTTCATGCCGTCGCGCATGGGGGTGACCAGCCCGACCTGGGCGGCGCGATAGACCCCGGCCAGCTCGTCGCGGCGATAGGTCTTGTTCACATAGCGGATCGGGTTCCAGTCGATGTCGGCATATTCGCCATTGATCCGCCCCGACAACGAATCCAGCCGGGCCCGGATCTCCTGATAGGCCTCGACCGAGTCCCGCGACAGGGGCGCGATCTGCAGCATCAGGGTCTCGCGGCGCAGGTCGGGATTGTCGGCCAGGAAGCGCTCGAAGCCGGCGAACCGCTCCTCCAGCCCCTTGGAATAGTCCAGCCGGTCGACGCCGACGATCAGCTTGCGGAAGGCGGTGTGGGCCTTCATCACGTCATAGGTGCGCTGCGCGGTCTCGCTTTGCGCCAGCCGGATGAAGTCGGCGGCGTCTATGCCGATGGGAAAGGCGCCGACCCGCGTCGTGCGGCCATGGGCCCGCAGGCCCTCGCGGCCGACCCGGGCGCCCTGGGCCTCGGTCAGCACATATTCCTCGAAGGCCTGGACATGCTCCGGCGTCTGGAATCCCACCAGGTCGTAGTCGAACAACGACTCCACCAGCTGGCGGTGGCCAGGCAGGGTGACCATCAACTGATGGGCCGGCCAGGGGATGTGCAGGAAGAAGCCGATGCGGTTCTGGACGCCCAGGGCCCGCAGCTCCCGCGCCAGGGGGATCAGGTGATAGTCGTGGATCCAGACCAGGTCGTCCGGCTCGATCAGCGGGGCGAGCGTCTCGGCGAACCGGCGATTGACCCGGGCATAGCCCTCGCCAAAGGCGCGGTCATAGGCGGTCAGGTCCTGGCGGTAGTGGAACAGCGGCCAAAGCGTCTTGTTGGCGTAGCCGTTGTAATATTCCTGCAGGTCGACCTCCTCCAGGTCGACGGTGGCCACGGTCACCCCGTCGGCGCGTTGCAGGTTCAGATGGCCGGTGAAGGCGGGCGTGGTCTTGCCGCTCCAGCCGAACCACAGGCCGGAATATTCCCGCAAGGCCGCGGCGAGCGCCATGGCCAGGCCGCCGACGCTGCCGTCGCCCGAGCCGGAGGGCAGGGTGACGCGGTTGGAGACGACGATCAGCCGGCTCATGCCAGGGCCTCCAGCCAGTCGAGGGCGGCGTCCACATCGTCCAGCCGATAGCGGGCGGCGGTGGCGCGTTCAGCCCCCACCAGCACGCCGAACCCGCCCAGCTGCGCGACGGCCACGAAGGCGTCCTCGTCGGTCAGGTCGTCGCCCAGGAACACCGGCGTCGCGCCGGCGAAGGGCGGGGCGGCCATGAAGGCGGCCACGGCCTCGCCCTTGCGGGGGCCGGGCGTGCGCAGCTCCACCACATGGTCGCCGGGCTGCAGGACCAGGCCGGTCTCGGCGGCCAGCCAGTCGGCCTGGATGCGCGCGCGGGGCGCCAGGCCGGGGGCGAGACGATAGTGCAGGGCGAGGCTCAGGCCCTTGTCCTCGACGAGCAGTCCGGCGTGGCTGGCGGCGAAGGCCGTCAGCACCCGGCGGGCGGCGACCAGGCCCGGATGCGGCGGGGTCGAGACCACCCGGCCGGCGGCGTCGCGCCGTACGAGGCCATGGACGCCCGCCAGGGCCGGGACCCGACCCTCCAGGATGCGATCCAGGTCCGGCAAGGCCCGGCCGCTGACCACCGCCAACCGCCCGCCGAGCCTGCGGCCCAGGGTCTCGAGCAGCCGGGTGCGGCGCGGATCGGGGCCTACGGCCTCGGGTCGCGCCACGATCGGGGCCAATGTGCCGTCCAGGTCCAGGAACAGGGCCGTGCCGGCGGCGCTCAGTCGTGGGGCCGGGGCGGTCAGGGTCATGGTGTCGGTGATCATCGGGTCCCCGCCCAAGGCCTGTGCTCGGGATCAGCCCTTCGAAACGTCACGCGCGCCGGTTCGATCCAACTTCAGCGCGCACGATGCGGTGAACGCGCCACGGGGGGTTGACGTGACGCCTGCGAACCCCGCTATGCGGGGCCCGGACGCCAACCTCCTCACCCAGGGTGACCCCGATGGCCGATGCGCCGCTTTCCGATGTGATCGTGCTGTTCGGAGGCACGGGCGACCTCGCCCAGCGCATGCTGTTTCCATCGCTCTATTTCCTCGACGCCGACGGCTTCCTGGCCGAGGGCTTCAAGATCGTCGCCACCGCCCGCGCCGACATGGAGCGCGACGCCTTCGTCGAACAGGTGCGCGCAGCGATCGACAAGCGCGCCGAGGGCGGCCTCGACCCGGCGGCCTGGGCGCGGTTCGCGGCCCGGCTGGACTATGTCGGCGCCGACGCCACCACGGCGGCGGGGGTGGAGGCGATCAAGGCGGCCATGGGGGTCTTCAAGGCGCCTATGTTCTTCCTGGCCCTCTCGCCTAGCCTGTTCGGCCGGGTGTGCAAGGCGCTGGGCGGCTCCGGCCTGGCGGTCCCCGACAGCCGCATCGTGCTGGAGAAGCCGATCGGCCGCGATCTCCACTCCTCCAAGGCGATCAATGCTCAGGTCGGCGAGGTGTTCAGCGAGGACCGGGTGTTCCGCATCGACCACTATCTCGGCAAGGAGACGGTGCAGAACCTGATCGCGCTGCGGTTCGCCAACACCTTCTTCGAGCCCCTGTGGAACAACCTGACCATCGACCACGTGCAGATCACCGTGGCCGAGACGGAGGGGGTCGGCGATCGCTGGCCCTATTATGATGAGTACGGCGCCCTGCGCGACATGCTGCAGAACCACATGCTGCAGCTGCTCTGTCTGGTGGCCATGGAGCCGCCGGCCGACATGGAGCCGGACTCGGTCCGCAACGAGAAGGTCAAGGTGCTGCGCTCGCTCAGGCCCTTCACCCGCGCCGACGTCCAGGCCAACAGCGTGCGTGGCCAGTACACGGCCGGCGTGGTCGGCGGAAAGCAGGTCGCGGGCTATGAGACTGAGCGCGGCCAGAAGTCCGGGACCGAGACCTTCGTGGCGCTCCGGGCCGACATCGACAACTGGCGTTGGGCCGGGGTGCCGTTCTTCCTGCGCACCGGCAAGCGCCTGCCCGACCGGCGCACCCAGATCGCCATCCAGTTCAAGGGCGTGCCGCACTCGATCTTCGGCGGGGCGGCCAAGGCCGACCTGGTGGCCAACCAGCTGATCATCGATCTGCAGCCGGATGAGGACATCGAACTGGTGCTGATGAACAAGGCGCCGGGCATCTCCCAGGACGGCATGCGCCTGCAATCCCTGCCCTTGTCGCTGTCGCTGCTGAAGGCCTATTCCGGTCCCAACGCACGGCGGCGCATCGCCTATGAGCGGCTGATCCTGGATGTCATCCAGGGCAATTCGACCCTGTTCGTCCGCCGCGACGAGGTCGAACAGGCCTGGACCTGGGTCGACGGCGTCGCCGCCGCCTGGGCCGAGAGCGGCATGACCCCCAAGCCCTACGCCGCCGGCAGCTGGGGCCCCTCCGGCGCCTTCGCCCTGATCGAACGGTCAGAGCGCGCCTGGCACGACTAAGGGCGTCCAGGCCAAAGCCCTCGCCCCGCGTTGCGGGGAGAGGGTTGGGTGAGGGGCCGCTGAGTCCCAGCTCCGCCGCTTGCCCTGAAACAAGAGCCCTCACCCTTACCCTCTCCCGCTGCGCGGGCGAGGGCATGCTTCGCATGCGGCGGGTCCGAGCCTTGTCCCACAAAAAAGGGCGGACCCCCGGTCTGGGGATCCGCCCGTCAGTGGGTCGCCCGGCCGAGAGGGGAGGGCCGGGCTGGGGGAAAAGCTAGAAGGACCCGGAGAGGGTCACGAAGACCTGGCGGGGCGGGATCGGATAGGTGTTGTAGGCGCCCGACGCCGCGCCCACGACTAGGGAGGAGACCCCCTTCTCGTCGGCCAGGTTGGTGACGTTAAGGCTGACCTTGGCGGTCTTGAGCGGGCCGCCGGTCGCCAGATCGAAATCGTAGCTGCCTTCGAGGCCGATCAGGAAGGTCGCCTTCACCGACAGGTCGTTGGTGTAGGTGGCGTAGCGCTTGCCGACATAGTCGCCGGTCAGCTGGCCGTTGAAGGCGCCCCAGCTGGTCGACAGCACGAACTTGTTCAGCCAGTCGGGGCTGGCCGGAACCGACTTGCCGGCCGTGTGAACCACCGTCGAGCTGGCGCCGGTGACGTAATTGTCCTGATAGATCGAGCGGTTGTAGGACAGGGCGTCATAGAAGGCGAAGTGCGGGCCGAAGTGCAGGGTCGCGGCCAGGTCGACGCCGTCGGTCTTCACCGCGCCGACATTGGCGAGGATCGCCGCGCCGGCCACCAGCGAACCGATCACCGGGGTGGACGAGATCTGCAGCAGGCGGTCGGAGAAGTCGACGTGATAGGCGCTGAGTTGGCCCTCGACGCCGGTGATCGGGCCGAGCTCCAGGGCGCGCTTGGTGCGCAGGCCCGCCTCATAGGTCCAGGAGGTCTCCGGATTGGCGGTCTTCTTGAACAGGTCGAAGGCCGCCTGGCTGCCCAGGCTCCAGGGCGACAGGCCGCCGGCGCCATAGGTCACGAACTGGCGCAGGTTCTTCTGGATGTTGAAGAAGACCTGTTCGTGCTCGGTCGCGTCCCACACGGCGCCGACCTGGGGCAGGAAATATTCCTTGGTGTCGATCTCGCCGGTCGGCAGCAGGGTCGGATTGGTGTTGGTCGCCAGGTTCTTCTGCTGGATCGGCACCTTGCCCTGGGCGTATTGCAGGCTGCCCTTGAAGCCGGCCTGCAGCAGCAGGTCCGGGCGGATTCGCCACTGGTCCTGCAGGTGGTACTGGAAGACGTTGTTGTGGATCTGGCTGGCGTACTGGGCGAAGTTCTTGTTGACCGGGATGTCGTAGGGCGTGAGGTCGTGATTGGCCTCGGCGAAGGGATACCAGGCCCGCTGGGTCGATGAATTGTTCTGCTCGAACCAGGCGCCGGCCTCGATCCTGTGGTCGCCCAGCGTCCAGTTGAAGGTCGAGATCAGACCGCCGCGATTGATCAGATATTCGGTGGTGCGCACGGCGTAGCCCGTGCCGCCGAACACGGTCTTCAGGTCCTGGCCGGGGTAATAGACCGCGAACAGGGCCGGCAGGCCGGCCTGGTTGATCGGACCGGCGACGATGCCGCGGCCTTCGTCATGGTGGAAATAGGCCTGGTTCGACCAGGTCATGGTGTCACTGAGCTTGGCCTCGTACTTCACATAGCCGATCTGGTCGGTGCGCTGGGCGGCCGAGTGATAGTTCGAGAAGTTCGAACCGGCCGAGGCCGGCGGCGCGCCATTGGCTCCGAGATAGGCGAGCGCCGCGGCCAGGTTCGGATAGAGGAAGGGCCGGGTATAGGGCGCGCTCTTCTCGCCGGCCACGTGGACGATGGAGTCCTCGTTGGGCTCGACCTTGTCATTGTAGTCGAGGAACACGGTCAGCTTGCCGGCCTCGCCCTCGTGGATGAACTTGCCGTTGAACTGATAGCCGCGCTGGTGGCCGTTGAAGTCCCAGGCCCGCTGGTCCTGGTTCAGGCCCGAGACATAGGCCGAATTCCCATCCCCGAAGACCCCGGTGTCGAGGCGAAGGAAAGTGCGGTGGGTGTCGTAGCTGCCGAAGGTCTGCTGGATCCGGCCGCCGAGCGCGGCCTGCGGATCACTGGAGAAGGTGTCGATGGCGCCGCCCAGATTGCTGGTCGAGGCCGTGCCCAGGTCGCCGGCGCCGGAGGACAGCACCACCCGCGCGACGTTCTCGGAGGTGATGGCCCGCGACGGCGAGAGGCCGTTATAGTTGCCGTATTGCTGGTCGCCGAGCGGCACGCCGTCCAGGGTGTAGCCCAGTTGCTGGGTCGAAAATCCGTGTACGAACAGAAATTCGTTCTGCTCGTTGTTGCCCCACGGGTCGGCGGTCTGCAGCATCACGCCCGGCAGGGCCTGGATGGCCTTCAGCGGGCTGACGCCGGGCAGGATCTTCTGGATCTCGACGGTCTCCAGCGACACCGCCGAGCGCGTGGTCTTGGCCATGGAGACCACCAGTTCCGAGACCGTGGCCGAGCCGTCGGCGGCGTCCGCAGCGGCGGCTTCGGCGGCGTTGGCGGCGCCGGCCATGGCGGCCATGCACAGCGCCGAGCTCATCATCAGGCCCGCGCGGCGCGCATTATGTCGTGTCAGTTTCATGCCCATCCCCTGGCGAAGGCGGCGCGGGGAGGCGCGCCGCTGCGAAGCTCAGGGGCCTAGGGGCGCCAGGAGAAGTTGCGGCGACACATTCACGATTGTTTCGTGACGTCAGCGCCGCTCAGCGGACGCTGGTCCAGGGTCGGCTCAGCATGTTGGCGCAGTTGATCAGCCCGACCAGGGAATAGGTCTGGGGATAGTTGCCCCACAGCTCCGCCCCATCGAGGGTGATGTCCTCCGACAGCAGGCCGGCGGCCGTGCGCCGGCCCAGCATTTCCTCGAACAGGGCCCGGGCCTCCTCGGCGCGGCCGGACAGGTGCAGCACCTCGATCAGCCAGAAGGTGCAGATGTTGAAGGCGGTCTTGGGCTCGCCGAAATCGTCGGGGATGGCGTAGCGCAGCATGTAGGGCCCGCGCCTCAGCCCCTCCTCGACCGCCTTGAGGGTGGCGGCCATGCGCGGATCGTCGGGAGCGGCGAAGCGCACATCCACCAATTGCAGCAGCGAGGCGTCCAGCTGGTCGCCGCCGAAGGTGGCCGCGAACCGACCCAGCGCGGGATTATAGGCCCGAGCCTCGATGGTGGCGCGCACCTGGGCGGCCCGGGCGTTCCAATGCGCTGCGCGGTCGGCCAGGCCGAGCTGGCCCGCCGCATTGCCCAGCCGGTCGCAGGCCGCCCAGCACATCATCGCCGAATAGGTGTGCACCGCCTCCCGGCCCCGGAACTCCCACAGGCTGGCGTCCGGCTGGTCGTGCAGGGCGAAGGCGCGTTCGCCCACCGCCTCCAGGGCGTGGAAATCCTCCACCGTGGCGGGGCGCAAAAGCCGCTCGTCGAAGAAGGCCTGGACGGTCGACAACACAATCTGTCCGTACACGTCATGTTGCAGATGCTCATAGGCCTGGTTGCCGATCCGCACCGGCCCCATGCCGCGATAGCCTGGCAGGTCGGGGGCGAAGCGCTCGGTCAGGTCGGCCTCCAGCCCCACCCCATAGAGCGGCTGGATATGGCCGCCCTTGGCCCGGTCGATCAGGTTGCGCAGATAGCCGAGATAGTTCTCCAGCATGTCCGCCGCCCCCAGCCGGTTGAGGGCCTGGACCACGTAATAGGCGTCGCGCAGCCAGCAGTAGCGATAGTCCCAGTTGCGCTGCGAGCCCTCGTGCTCGGGGATCGAGGTGGTCAGGGCCGCGACGATCGCCCCGGTTTCCTCATGGGCGCAGAGCTTGAGGGTGATGGCGGCGCGGATCACCGCCTCCTGCCACTCCAGGGGGATCGACAGGGTCCGGACCCAGCCGCGCCAATAGCTGGTGGTCTCGTGCAGCATGCGCTCGGCGGTGGCCTGGATGTCGGCCTCGATCCCCTCGTCGGGGCCGAGGAACATGGCGATCGGCTCCTCCAGCCGAAACAGCCGCTCCTGGGCGATGTGCGAGACGGCGGTGTCGGTGGTGAGCCGCAGCGTCATCTCCCCGCCCACATAGCGCAGGTGGTTGGAGCCGGTGGTGACCTCAGCGTCCGACGCCCCCCAGTTGGCGGTCGGGCGCATGCGGATGCGGATGTGCGGCACACCCGAGATCGGCCGGATGATGCGCACGAAGGACATCGGTCGATAGACCCGGCCGAACTGGCGATAGCGCGGGGCGAAGTCGATCACCTGGAACACTGCGCCGGTGGCGTCGGTGATCTCGGTGGTCAGGATGGGAGTGTTGCGCAGATAGCTCTGGCGCACGCTGGCCTCAGTCTCCGCCTCCACCGACCAGAAGCCGCGCGCCTCGCCCGTGTCGCCGCCCAGCAGGGCCGAGAAGGCCGGGTCGCCATCCACCCTGGGGAAACAGCTCCAGACGAAGCGGCCGGCGCGGTCGATCAGGGCGCTGGCCGCGCAATTGCCGATCGGGAACAGGTCGAGGTTCTGGGGCGCGGCGGTCTGCGACGATGGCGGGGGATTCCCCGGCTGCGCGGATCGGTTCATGAAGGGGACCTCTGGGGATGAGCCTGCGCGGGAAACATCCCTTGATAGGCTTCGATCCCGCCCGCGCAACGTCGCCGCGTCTCGCGGCCGGAGTTTGTCGATGATCCGCGCCCGCCGCGCCCGCATCGTGGCCACCCTCGGCCCCGCCAGCCGCGACCTCGGCAAGATCCGCGCCCTGGCCGAGGCCGGCGCCGACGTGTTCCGGGTCAATTTCAGCCATGGCGGCCATCCAGACCATGCCACGACCATCGCCAATGTGCGCGAGGCCGAGGCCCTGGTCGGCCGCCACCTCGCCGTGCTCGCCGACCTCCAGGGTCCGAAGCTGCGGCTGGGGGAGTTCGCCGACGGCCGGGTGCGGCTGAAGACCGGCCAGGACTTCCGCCTCGACCGCGATTCCGCCCCCGGCGACGCCGCGCGGGTCTGCGTGCCGCATGTGGAGATCTTCCAGGCGCTCAAGCCGGAGGCCGACATCCTGCTCGACGACGGCAAGGTGCGGTTGAAGGTCCGCAAGTGCGGCGCCGACTTCGCCGACTGCGTGGTGATGGGGGGCGAGGCGCTCTCCGACCACAAGGGCCTCAACCTGCCGGGGCTGGCCATTCCGATCCCGGCGCTGACGCCCAAGGACCGCGAGGACCTCAATTTCGCCCTCTCGCAAGGGGTCGACTGGGTGGCGCTGTCCTTCGTCCAGCGGGCCGCCGACATGGCCGAGCTGCGCCAGATCGTCCAGGGTCGGGCCGGCGTGCTGGCCAAGATCGAGAAGCCCGCCGCCCTCGACGCCCTGGACGAGATCCTCGACCTCTGCGAGGCGGTGATGGTGGCGCGCGGCGACCTCGGCGTCGAACTGGCGCCCGAGGACGTGCCGGTGGTGCAGAAGATGCTGGTCCGCGCCGCCCGCAATCGCGGCATTCCGGTGATCGTCGCCACCCAGATGCTGGAAAGCATGATCCACGCGCCGACCCCTACCCGGGCCGAGGCCTCCGACGTCGCCAACGCGGTCTATGAGGGCGCCGACGCGGTCATGCTCTCGGCCGAGACGGCGGCCGGCGAGTTCCCGCTGGAAGCGGTGTCGATCATGGATCGGATCCTCACCCGGGTGGAGCAGGACCCCCGCTGGCCGGAACTGATGGCCGCCGAGCACCCGGTCGACGACGCTGACGCCGACGCCCTGGTGGCGGCCGCCCGCCGCGCCGCCGAGGCCGCCTCCACCGCCTGCCTGGTGGCCTTCACCACCACCGGCCAGACGGCGCTGCGGCTGTCGCGCGAACGCCCGCTGCAGCCGACCCTGGCGCTCACCACCCGCCTGACCACCGCGCGGCGCCTGGCGCTCGCCTGGGGCGTCGAACCCCGGGTGATCGCCGAGGTCACAGATCCGGAGGAGATGACCAGGGTCGCGGTCGACAAGGTGGTGGAGCTTGGCCTGGCGCCGCCCGGCCACCGCATCCTGATCCTGGCCGGCCTGCCCATGGGCTCGCCGGGCGCCGCCAACATCCTGCGCCTCGCCCACACGCCTTTGAAACGCTAGGCCCGGCCGCCCTGGCGGATGGTCACCGGGACGCGGGCGCCGCCGTCGGCATGGACGGCGATGCGGCCCTGCAGGCGCTCGAAATTGAGGTCGAGCTTCTGGTCGCCGACCCTCAGCCCCTCGACCCGCAGCTGGTCGATGCCGATCGGCAGGCGGGGGTCGCGAATCTCCACCTCCCCGGTCCAGCCGTCGACCCTCAGGCCCAGGCAGGCCTGCAGCAGCATGAACACCGATCCCGCCGCCCAGGCCTGGGGCAGGCAGGCGACCGGATAGGCCACCGGCGGCTCGCCGGCCGCGCGGGGAAAGCCGCAGAACAGCTCCGGCAGCCGCATCTCGAAGCTCGACGCGGTCTCGAACAGCCCCGACATCAGGTCGACCACCCCATCCCGCTCGCCATAGCGTGACAGGCCGGCGGCGCAGACGGCGGTGTCGTGCGGCCAGATCGAGCCGTTGTGATAGCTCATCGGATTGAACCGGGCCTCGCCCGTCGCCAGGGTCCGCAGGCCCCAGCCGGAATCGAACCGCGCCGACAGCAGCTGGGTCGTCACCCGCGCCGCCCGCTCGGGCGAGGGCAGGCCGCAGAACAGCAGGTGGCCGGGATTGGAGCTCGCGACCCGGCAGAGCTCGCCGGCCCCGTCGATGGCGATGCCATAGCCGCCCTGGTCCTCCATCCAGAATCGCGCCTCGACCGTGACGCGGATATGCTCGGCCCGCTCGGCCCAGCGCTGGGCGCCGGCCACGTCCTTCCGCCACAGGGCGAAGCGGCTCATGGCCTTGTAGGCGGCGAAGGCGTAGCCCTGCACTTCGACCAGCGCGATCGGTCCCTTGGGGAAGCGGCCGTCGGCGTGGAACACGCTGTCCTGGCTGTCCTTCCAGCCCTGGTTGGCCAGGCCGCTCTCGGCGCCGCGCGCATAGTCGATCAGGCCGTCGCCGTCGGTGTCGCCGAAATGCTCCATCCAGGCGGTGGCGGCGGTGAGCGCCGGCCACAGGTCGTCGATCAGCTGCAGGTCGCCGGTCCGCTCCGCATAGGCGCCGGCCAGGGCCACGAACAGCGGCGTGGTGTCGACCCCGCCGTAGTAGCGGCCGAAGGGCACCTCGCCGAGCGCCGGCATCTCGCCCTTGCGGGTCTCGTGCATGATCTTGCCGGGGGCCGAGTCGCGAAAGGCCGAGACCTCCTCGGCCTGGTGGGCGGCCAGATAGGTCAGCACCCCCTTGGCCAGGCTGGGTTCGAACCACAGGATCTGCCAGGCGGTGATGATGGCGTCGCGGCCGAAGGCGGTCGAGAACCAGGGGATGCCGGCATAGGGGTAGGGGCCGGTCTCCATGCGGGTGGTCAGAAGCGCGAGGTCGGCGCGGGACTTGTCCAGCCACTGGTTGAACAGCCGGCCCGAGCTTTTCAGCCGCGCCCCGTGGCGGATGCGGCTGCGCATGTCCCAGCGGGCGGCGGCGGCGTTGGCGCGGAACCGCTCGCGACTGGGGGGCTCCTCGGCGGTCGCCCCGATCTCCAGATAGAGCTCCAGCCGACCTTCCGGCCGCAGGGGATAGAGATAGTCGGCGCGGGTCGCCGACAGCCGCAGGGGCGGGTCGGAAAAGGTGATGACGCTGGACCGCTCCACGGCGTCCAGCCCCTCATAGCGGAAGGCGACGGTGCGGCCGTCGACCTGCGCCGGGAAGGTGACCCCGCGCCGTGCGCGCTTGGCGCCGCGCACCTCGAACATGTCGCGGAAGTCGGCGCCGAACTCGATGCTGAGCGGGGTCAGCACCTCGTCGCGGCTATAGTTGACGCAGGTGATCCGCTCGAACAGCCGCTCGCGCCACAGGAACCGCTTGCGCTCCACATGCAGCACGCCGGGGGGCCCGATCGGACCGCCCGGCAGGGGCAGTTCCTGGTTCGCGCCGTTGAAGGTGAAGAACACATTGTCCGCCGACACCGCCCCCGACAGCAGGGACGGGGGCTCGCGCCCCAGCAGCAGTCGGAACCGCGATAACAGGCGGGTGTCGTTGTGGAACAGGCCGTCGGCCGCGCCCAGGATGTCGCCCCGGGAATCGGCGACGATGAAGGTGTCCTTGTCCTTCAGGGCGTGCAGCCGCTGGGGCGTGCGCGGTTCTTCCGCCTGACCCTGTTCGACATCGGAGCCGGGCGCGGGCGCCAGATCGTCCATGGTCGAGCCTCAGGCCCGGGCGGCGAGGGGGCAGGCCACCTGGCCCAGGCGATCATAGAGCGTCAGATAGCGCCGGGCCATGGCGGTGGCCGAGAACCTCGCCTCGAAGCGCTGCCGCACCCGGCGGCGGTCGAGCGCGCCGACCCGGGCGACGGCGGCGCAGGCCTGGTCATCCGTGCGCACGATGAAGCCGGTCACCCCGTCCTCGATCACCTCGGGGACCGAGCCGCAGGCATAGGCCACGACCGGGGTGCCACAAGCCATGGCCTCGATCATCACCAGGCCGAAGGGTTCCGGCCAGTCGATGGGAAACAACAGGGCCTCGGCCCTGCCCAGGAAGGCCGATTTCTCACCGTCGCCGATCTCGCCGATGAACTCCACCTGGGGGCCGGCCGCCCGGATCAGCGGTTCGATCACCTCGGGGACCGAGCCGCAGGCATAGGCCACGACCGGGGTTCCACAAGCCATGGCCTCGATCATCACCAGGCCGAAGGGCTCCGGCCAGTCGATGGGAAACAGCAGGGCCTCGGCCCTGCCCAGGAAGGCCGATTTCTCACCGTCGCCGATCTCCCCGATGAATTCCACCTGGGGGCCGGCCGCCCGGATCAGGGGTTCGATGACCTCGGTGAAATAGCGCTGGTCGGCGGCGTCGACCTTGGCGGCGATCTTCAGCGGCTTGCCGAGCCGCCGGGCGATCTCGATGGCGCGGTCAGGTCGCTTCTCCGGCGAGATGCGGCCGAGGAAGGCCAGATAGCCTTCGCCCTTCGGATGGAATTCATAGAGGTCGGCGGCCATGCCGTGGTGCACGGTCCCGGCCCAGTTGGCGTCCGCCAGGGGCCTGCGCTGGTCGTCGCTGATCGAGACCATCGGAAACTGCGGCCAGCGGGCATAGACCCCGGCCAGGTCCTTCAGATCCAGGCGGCCGTGCAGGGTGGTGATCGTCTTCTCGGCCATGTCCTCGAAGAACGGGAAATGGATCATGTCGGTGTGGAAATGGATCACGTCGAACTGGTCGGCGCGGCGGCGGACCTCCTCCAGCATGACCATGTGGGCGGCCAGGTCCGACTTCAGCGGCGCGGGGTCGAGACGGATCGCCTCGTCGCGCACCACCACCAGCCGGGCCCGGGTCCGGGCCTCGCCGCTGGCGAACAGGGTGACCGCGTGGCCGAGATCGACCAGGGCGTCGGTCAGATGGGCCACAACCCGCTCGGTGCCGCCATAGAACCGGGGCGGCACGGCTTCATAGAGCGGCGGAACCTGGGCGATGCGCATGGCGGTGATCCTGACATGAACGAAGGGCACGCCCCCGGATGGCGCGCGCGTGCCGGCTCATGATGAAGCTCGCTGGACGCGATCGGGTTCCGTGGAGTGGGCCTCGCCAGGCTTGAACGCGGAACGCGTCTTCGGCGCCAAGGCCGCAGGGCGGTCACACCCGGGCGTCGCCGCCTGGGCCATCGCTCCCCCCGGCCAATCGGCGCAACGCCAGGATCGCGACCAGGGCCAGCACCGGAAAGACCAGTCCGCCGGGAGCGGGGAACAGCGCCCAGGCGCCGGGACGATGAAAGCCGCCGAGTCCGGCCGCCACCAGTGCGGCAAGGACGATGTTGGGCGCGGCATGGCTCGCCGCCGCCGCGAGCCAGCTGTGAGCGCGTTCACGCAAGCCGGTCAGCAGCTCGCGATAGACCAGGCAAGCCATGACAAAGGCGACGATCATGCCGGGAGGGCCCGCTTCCAGATCGGGGAACAGCCCGACCCGAAGCACGACCGGGACAAGGTGCCAGGCGGCCCATACCAGGCCCAGGATCAGCACGCCGCGCTGGCGACCGAACGCCTTCAGGGCCAGGGCCAGCCCGCCGCCGGCCCAGCCCAGCTCCTCCAGCACGCTGGTCAGGGCCGAGACGCCCGCCGCCTGCAGGACGGTCGCCGGCGGCGCCCCGCTGCTGTGGAAATCCGCCGCTCCAGCCGCCAGGGCTACGGCCAGCGCCCCACCGGCAATGGCCAAGGTCAAGGCGCAGGCAAGGCCAATCCAGCGCCAGCGGATCCTTTGGCTGCGGTCGCCCAGACCGAAATTGAGCCCCAAGCCGACCACGCCCGGCGAAAGGATCATCGCCAACTTGCCAAGTTCGACCAGGCGCGGTTCGCCGGTCGCCATCAAGACGGCCGGCAGGCCCAGCACGAAAATAACAAAGACCCCAAACTTCCAACGCGCGAGGTTCAACATGGGCGCCTTCATCTGGCTACGCTTTGCCGGGTTCCGCCCGCCGGGCCGGCCCATGAGAGGACCAGCACGGCGGGATCCCTAGGTGCTGGTGATCGACCGCAGGGTCAATATTCGCAGTCCCAATCCCCGGTTGCCGATTTGTCCCCGCCGGAACCGGCGATCACGGGAAATCGAGCGGCCTTTTCGCCGCCGCCGCGTTATGGCGGCATGATGATCGAGACTTTCGCCGATTCCGACGCTTTGGCCGACGCCGTGGTCGACGCGACCCTGGACGCCCTGGGCTGGGGAATCACCGAGCGCGGCTGGGCGACCCTGGTTGGGACCGGTGGCCGCACCCCGGCGCCGATCTATGATCGCCTGGCCCGCGCCGTGTTCGACTGGCGCCACGTCACCGTCACCCTCTCGGACGACCGCTTCGTTCCCGTGACCTCGCCCGACTCCAATGAGCGGCTGGTGCGCGAGCGGCTGCTGGTCGACCAGGCGGCGGCGGCCGATTTTCTGCCCCTGCGCCACGACGCCGCCGATCCCGAGGCCAGCGCGCTGATCGCCGAGCCCGGGCTCCGCGCCCTGGGCGGCTTCGACATGTTGTTCCTAGGGATGGGCGAGGACGGCCATGTCGCCTCGCTGATTCCTGGCAGCCCGGTGCTGGCGGCCGGCATGGACCTGCATGGCGCCCGCTGGGCGATCGGGGTTCCGGCCGGGGTCGGCTCGCCGCCCGTGGCGCGCATCACGCTGACCCTGGCCGCCCTCTTGATGGCCCGTCAGACCCTGATCCTGATCTCCGGGGCGACGAAGCGGGCGATCGTGGAAACCGGTGGCGGTCTGCCCGTGCATGTCCTGCTGGAACAGGCTAAATCCCCGGTTCGGGTCCTCTGGACGCCCTGAGCGACCCGGCCCTCCCTGTCCCGCGCCTGAGGTTTTCGAGGTGAGCATGCATCCCGTCACAGCCGACGTCACCGCCCGCATCATCGACCGCAGCCGCGAGGTCCGGGCCGACTATCTGGAGCGCATGGAGGCGGCCCGCAGCGCCGGGGTCGGCCGGGCCAAGCTTTCCTGCGCCAACTGGGCCCACGCCTTCGCCGCCAGCCCCGAGGGCGACAAGCAGCGGATGCGCAATCCGACCGCCCCCAATGTGGCCATCGTCAGCTCCTACAATGACATGCTCTCGGCCCATCAGCCCTTCGAGCGCTTCCCCGAGCTGATCAAGGCCGCCGCCGAGGCCGTGGGCGCCACGGCCCAGGTGGCCGGCGGCGTGCCGGCCATGTGCGATGGGGTGACGCAAGGCCGCCCGGGCATGGAGCTTTCCCTGTTCTCCCGCGACGTCATCGCCATGTCGACGGCGGTGGCGCTGACCCATGACGCCTTCGATTCCGCCCTGATGCTGGGGGTCTGCGACAAGATCGTGCCGGGCCTGGTGATGGGGGCCCTGGCCTTCGGCCATCTGCCGGTGATCTTCGTGCCGGCCGGGCCCATGACCTCGGGTCTGCCCAATGCCGAGAAGGCCCGGGTGCGCGGGCTCTACGCCCAGGGCCTGGCCACCCGCGACGAGCTGCTGGACTCCGAGATGAAGTCCTATCACGGGCCGGGCACCTGCACCTTCTACGGCACGGCCAATTCCAACCAGATGATGATGGAGATGATGGGGCTGCACCTGCCGGGCGCGGCCTTCGTCCATCCCAACACGCCGCTGCGCGACGCGCTGACCGCCGCCGCCCCGCGCCGCGCCATCGAGATCGCTGACGGCGGCAACGCCTATGCGCCGATGTCGGCGGTGGTCGACGCCAAGTCGATCGTCAATGCGGTGGTGGGCCTGCTGGCCACCGGCGGCTCGACCAACCACACCCTGCACCTGGTCGCCATGGCCCGCGCGGCCGGCGTGCTGATCGACTGGAGCGACTTCGACGCCCTGTCCAAGGTCACGCCGCTCCTGGCCCGGGTCTATCCGAACGGGTCGGAGGACGTGAACGCCTTCCACGCCGCCGGCGGCATGGCCTTCGTGATCCGCCAGCTGCTCGACGCGGGCCTGGCCCATGAGGATGTGGTCACGGTGGCGGGGACGGGCCTGCGGCACTATCAGACCGAGCCCTTCCTGCAGGACGGCGTCCTGACCTGGCGCGAGGGGACGGCGACCTCGCTCAACAGCGACATCCTGCGCCCCGCCGACAATCCCTTCCAGGCGGAGGGCGGCATCCGCCTCCTGACCGGCGGCCTCGGCCGGGCGGTGATCAAGACCTCGGCGGTCAAGTCCGAGCACCTGACCCTGGAGGCGCCGGCCCTGGTGTTCGACGACCAGGACGACCTGCTGGCCGCCCACAAGCGCGGCGAGCTGAACCGTGACTTCATCGCCGTGCTGCGGTTCCAGGGGCCGCAGGCCAATGGCATGCCCGAGTTGCACAGCCTGACCCCGGTGCTGGGCGTGCTGCAGGACAAGGGCTTCAAGGTGGCCCTGGTCACCGATGGGCGGATGTCCGGCGCCTCGGGCAAGGTGCCCGCCGCCATCCATGTGACGCCCGAGGCCGCCTGCGGCGGTCTGCTGGCCCAGGTCCGCGACGGCGACATCATCCGCCTCGACGCCCATGCCGGGGTGCTGGAGATCAAGGTCGACCCCTCCGAACTCGCCGCCCGGCCGCGCGCGGTGGCGAAAGGCTCGGGCTTCGGCTATGGGCGCGAGCTGTTCGGCTGGATGCGCCGCTCAGTGGGCGCGGCCGAGGCCGGCGCGTCCGTGCTTTTCGAGGGGGCGGCGTGAAGACCCATTTCATCGGGCTGGTCGGCGATGTCGGCGGCACCAACGCCCGGATGGCCCTGGTCGACGAGACCGGCCGTATCCGCCATCCCAAGACCTATCCGGCCAAGGACTATGGCTCGCTGAGCGAAGTCATCGCGACCTATCTGGAGACCACCGCCGGCCGCAAGGTTCCCACCAAGGCGGTGATCGCGGTGGCCGGTCCGGTGGTCGATGGCGAGATCGAGTTCACCAACCTGGCCTGGCGGATCTCCGAGGGCGAGCTGGTCGGGACCTTCGAATTCGAGACCGCCAAGCTGCTCAATGATTTCGGGGCCCAGGCCCTGGCCGCCCCCTTGATGGAGGCCGACGACCTGCGGGTGATCGGGCCGACCTTGAGGGGCGCCGACGGCGCGCCGATCGTCGTGCTGGGCGCCGGCACCGGCTTCGGGGTCGCGGGCCTGGCCCGCTCAGATCGCGGCGACGTGCCGGTCCCGGCCGAAGGCGGTCACGCCAGCTTCGCACCCGGCGACGAGCTGGAAGACCAGGTCCTGAGCCGCCTGCGCCAGACCCACGGCCGGGTCTCGATCGAGCGCGTGCTCTCGGGCCCGGGGATGTATTCGCTCTACAAGGCCCTGGCCGATATCCGGGGCCAGGCCGTCGTCCACGCCGACGAGAAGGCCGTCGCCGCCGCCGGCCTGGCGGGCGCCGATCCCCTGGCGCTCGAGACTCTCGACCGGTTCTGCGAAATCCTTGGCAATGTGGCGGGCGATATCGCCCTGACCTATGGCGCGCGGGGCGGGGTCTTCGTCTCCGGCGGCATCGCGCCCCGGCTGATCGAGCGGCTGATGATGGGCGGCTTCCGTCGCCGGTTCGAGGCCAAGGGCCGTCTGGCCGACTACATGGCCGATATCCCGACCGCCCTGATCATCCACCCTTATGCGGCCCTGGTGGGCGCGGCCCGCGCCCTCGACACCCTGGAAGGATCACGGCTTTGACGCTTCCCGACATCCTGAAACTG
Source organism: Phenylobacterium aquaticum (assembly GCF_947378715.1). Lineage (GTDB taxonomy): Bacteria > Pseudomonadota > Alphaproteobacteria > Caulobacterales > Caulobacteraceae > Phenylobacterium > Phenylobacterium aquaticum_A. The sequence continues at coordinate 1,106 of NZ_CANCLE010000035.1, read as the reverse complement.
GCGCCCGTCGTGCCGGTGCTGATCATCGAGGACGAAGCCCAGGCGGTGCCCCTGGCCAAGGCCCTGGTGGCCGGAGGCCTCTTGGCTCTTGAGGTGACCCTGCGCACCCCCGCAGCCATCAACTGCATCCGCCGCATCGCTGGCGAGGTCGAGGGCGGCGTGGTCGGGGCCGGCACCATCCTGAATTCCGCCATGCGCCAGGAGGCCTATGACGCCGGCGCCCGGTTCGGGGTCAGCCCCGGCCTGATCGACGGCGAGGAATTCGACGACGGCCCCCTGCCGCTGCTGCCCGGGATCGCCACGGCCACCGAGCTGATGGCGGGCCTGTCGCTCGGCTATAACTATTTCAAGCTGTTCCCGGCCAATATCGTCGGCGGCACAGGCGCCCTGAAGGCGTTCGCCAGCCCCTTTCCCCAGGCGACCTTCTGCCCGACCGGCGGGGTGAGCCTGCAGAACGCGCCGGAATACCTGGCCCTGCCCAACGTGATCTGCGTCGGCGGCTCCTGGGTCGCGCCTGCCGACGCCGTCCGAGCCGGCGACTGGGGTCGCATCACCGAGCTCGCGCGGGAAGCCGCCGGGCTGGGGAAGTAGGCTCCTCCCCCACAGCGGGAGGGGGACCGCGAAGCGGTGGAGGGGGCCGCCCTCGTTGGAGGGCGGATGCGACAGACGGACTGCAACCGTCCCTGCGGGCCGGGCCCCTCAGTCAGCTTCGCTGACAGCGCCCCCAGCGGGGGAGCAGCGGGTCTTACTTCCCCTTGAAGTTCCCGGCCCGGCGTTCCTGCACCGCGCGGACGCCTTCGGCGAAGTCCTCTGTGGCGCGCAGCACCGTCTGCTGGCCGTGCTCATGGTTGGTCTGGTCGCGCACCGCCTTGGCGAGGTCGCCACGCAAGGTCTTGCGGGTGGCGACCACGGCGAGGGGGGCGTTCTCGGCGATCTCCAGGGCCAGCGCCTTGGCGACCGACAGCAGCTGGTCGAGCGGGACCACCTCGTCGACCAGGCCCCAGGCCAGGCCGTCCTCGGCCTTCACCCGACGCCCGGTCAGGAACATCAGATTGGCGCGCTGCTGGCCGATCAGCCGGGGCAGGGTGTGGGTCAGGCCAAAGCCC
>NZ_CANCLE010000034.1 GCF_947378715.1 Phenylobacterium aquaticum | reverse complement strand
ACTCCCACTCGATGGTCCCAGGCGGCTTGGACGTGACGTCATAGACCACGCGGTTGACGCCCCGGACCTCGTTGATGATCCGGGTGGCGCAGCGGCCGAGGACCTCCCAGGGGAACTCGAAGAAGTCGGCGGTCATGCCGTCGGTGGAGGTGACGGCGCGCAGGGCCAGCACATCCTCATAGGTGCGGGCGTCGCCCATGACGCCGACGGTCTTGACCGGCAGCAGCACGGCGAAGGCCTGCCAGATCTTGTCGTAGAGCCCGGCTTTGCGGATCTCGTCGAGATAGATGGCGTCGGCCTTCTGCAGGACGGCGACCTTTTCGCGGGTGATCTCGCCGGGGATGCGGATGGCCAGGCCGGGCCCCGGGAACGGGTGGCGGCCGACGAAGGCCGGCGGCAGGCCGAGTTCGACGCCCAATGCGCGGACCTCGTCCTTGAACAGTTCGCGCAAGGGCTCGACCAGCTTGAGCTTCATATAGTCCGGCAGGCCGCCGACATTATGGTGGCTCTTGATCACCGCCGAGGGGCCGCCGCGCGCCGAGACGCTTTCGATCACGTCCGGATAGAGCGTGCCCTGGGCCAGGAAGGCCGCGCCCTCGATCTTGGCGCTCTCCTTGTCGAACACGTCGATGAACAGACGCCCGATGGTCTTGCGCTTGGTCTCGGGATCGGAAACCCCGGCCAGTTCGTCCAGGAACATGTCGCCGGCGTCCACGTGGATCAGCGGGATGTTGTAGTGGTCACGGAACATGGTCACGACCTGCTCGGCCTCGTTGTGCCGCAGGAGGCCGGTGTCGACGAAGACGCAGGTCAGCTGGTCTCCGATCGCCTCGTGGATCAGGACGGCGGCCACCGAGGAATCCACGCCGCCGGACAGGCCGCAGATCACCTTGCCCTCGCCCACCTGGGCGCGAATCCTGGCGACCATCTCCTGGCGGAACGAGGCCATGGTCCAGTCGCCCTTCAGCCCGGCCACGCCATGGGTGAAGTTGCGCAGCATCTGGGCCCCGCGCGGGGTGTGCGCCACCTCCGGATGGAACTGGATCCCGTAGAAGCGGCGGGCCTCATCGGCGATCACCGCGTAGGGCGAGCCCTCGGAGGACGCCACGACCTGGAAGCCCGCAGGAATGGCGGTGATCTTGTCGCCATGGCTCATCCAGACGGTCTCTGTCGCGCCGACCCCGCCGAGGCCGGCGAGCAGCGGGCTGTCCCGTTCGATCTGGATCTCGGCGCGGCCGAATTCGCGGGTGTGGCCACCTTCGACCTTGCCACCGAGTTCCGCGCACATGGTCATCTCGCCATAGCAGATGCCCAGCACCGGCACGCCGAGCTCGAAGACCTTGTGGGTCACCGACGGGCTCTCGTCCTCATGGACGCTGGCCGGTCCGCCCGAGAGGATCACCGCCTTGGGGGTATAGGCCTCGAGCATGGCCTCGACCTTGTCGTAGGGATGGATCTCGCAATAGACGCCGCTCTCGCGCAGGCGACGCGCGATCAACTGGGTCACCTGGCTGCCGAAATCGACGATCAGGACGCGCTCATGTTCAGCGGGGGCGTGTGCGGGGGTCTGGGTCATGCGGGTCTTCAGGTGCGAGGCGTGAGACAGGTCATTTGGCGCGCTCCAGCACCGCGACGAAGAAGCCGTCGGTGTCGGCGCTGGCCGGGGACAGGCGCAGATAGCCCTCAGGGGTCAGGAAGCGCGCGAGATCGGGGTCGTAGCTGGCGGGAAGCAGGCTGTAGCCCGGGGTGCGGGCCAGGAAGGCCGCGACTCGGTCCTCGTCCTCCTGGGGCAGGATCGAGCAGGTCACATAGATGATCCGCCCGCCGGGCTTCACGAAGGTCGCGCCCTCGTCCAGCACCAGGTCCTGGTCGGCCAGGCGCTTGGCGAGCGTCTCCGGCGTCAGCCGCCACTTGGTGTCTGGATGGCGGCGCCAGGCGCCCGTACCGCTGCAGGGGGCGTCGATGAACACCACGTCCATCTTGGCCTTCAGGTCCTTCAGCGGGTCGGGATTGACCGGCGAGCGGATCTGGATGGCGCGGACGCCGGCCCGGTCAGCGCGGCGGATGGTGTCGGCCAGGCGGCGCGCCTCGCTGTCATAGGCATAGATCTGGCCCGAATTGCCCATCATGGCGGCGAGCGCCAGGGTCTTGCCGCCGCCGCCCGCGCAGAGGTCGAGGACCTGGCGGCCCTTGATCTCGCCGGCGCAGGACGCGGCGATCTGGGAGCCCAGATCCTGGACCTCGAACCAGCCCTTGGAGAAGGCGGGAATGGTCTCCACCGCCCCGGCGCGCTCCATGGGCTCAGGCGCGGGTATGCGGAAGGCGGTGGGCAGTATGCCGGCCGGCGCAGCGTTCAGCGGACCCAGCGCCTTGGCGCCTCGGGTCGGATCGGTCTTCAGCAGATTGACCCGCAGGTCGATGGGCGCCCGAGCCGACAGGCCCTGGCCCTCCTCGGCGGCGCGGTCGCCAAAGGCGCGGACGAAGTCCGGCTCCAGCCAGGCGGGATAGTCGCCGCGCACCGAGGCCGGCGCATCTGCGAGGTCGCGCGGCGCAGCCAGGACGGCGCGCTCGGCCTCCGTGAGGGGGCCGTGACCGTGGAACTCCTCGCCACAGGCCTCGGCGATCCGCTCGACCGGCCAGCCCCAGTAGAATTTCAGCGCCCCGATGGCCGCGGCGCGCGGGCTATCTTCGCCCATGGCCCAGGCCAGCGAACGCCGCCGGCGCAGGACATCCATGGCCAGGCCGGAGATGAAGGCGCGATCCTTGGAGCCGGCGTAACGGGCGCTCTCGCCCCAGCCCTTCAGGGCCAGCTTGACGGGGCGATGGCGGGTTTCGACGTCGGTCAGAACCTCGATGGCCGCAGTGAGGCGCCCGCCGTCACGCAAGGAAGATCGCCGCCACGATCATGCCGACGCCGACCATGCTGACAAACCAGACCAGGGTGCGCAGGCCGGTGGCGCCGGCCGCATAGAGCGGGACATAGACGATGCGGGCGCAGACATAGAGCAGACCACCCCAGAGGGTGAGCTCCCCGGTCTTGGCGACCAGATAGGCCGCGAAGGTCGCCGCCACGAAGAAGGGGAAGGTTTCCTGGAAGTTCCGGTAGGCCCGGTCCAGGCGCCCCGCCACCCCGGTCAGGACGCGGTGTTCGTCCCGGGGGCCGGCGGCCCATTTCAGGTCCTGTTCGGGGTGCAGCCGCGCGGCCACGGTCGCCCAGACCAGCTGGACGATCCCGACGATGATCGCAGCTCCGATGAGCAGGAGTTCCGGCGCTGCGTTCATGATCTAGACCGGGCTCGAATAGTTGGGGGCCTCACGGGTCATCATGACGTCGTGGACGTGGCTTTCGCGCAGGCCCGCCCCGGTGATCCGGATGAACCGCGCGCGTTCCTGGAAGCTGACGATATCGCCGGCCCCCACATAGCCCATGGCGGCGCGAAGACCGCCGACCATCTGGTGCAATATGGCGCCGATCGGGCCCTTATAGGCGACCTGACCCTCGATGCCCTCGGGCACCAGCTTGAGGGCCGAGACCTCCTTCTGGAAGTAGCGGTCGGCGGAGCCCGAGGCCATGGCCCCGAGCGAGCCCATGCCGCGATAGGCCTTGTAGGAGCGCCCCTGGTAGAGGAACACCTCGCCGGGCGCCTCATCAGTGCCGGCGAAGGCCGAGCCCATCATGGCCGCGTGGGCGCCCATGGCGATGGCCTTGGCGAGGTCGCCGGAATATTTGATCCCGCCGTCGGCGATGATCGGCACGTCGGTGCCCTTGGCGGCGCGGACGGCGTCGGCGATGGCGGTCAGCTGCGGCACGCCCACCCCGGCGACGATGCGGGTGGTGCAGATGGAGCCCGGCCCGATGCCGACCTTCACCGCGTCCGCCCCGGCGTCGATCAGGGCGCGGGCGCCTTCATAGGTGGCGACATTTCCGGCGACGATCTGGACGCGGTTGGTCTCGCGCTTCAGCCGGCCGACCGCCTTGGCGACATCGGAATTGTGGCCGTGGGCGGTGTCGATCACCACCACGTCCACCCCCGCGTCGACCAGGGCCATCGAGCGCTCATAGCCCGCGTCGCCCACGGTGGAGGCGGCGCCTACCAGCAGGCGGCCCTGGGCGTCCTTGGCGGCGATGGGGTGGGCCTCGGCCTTTTCCATGTCCTTGACGGTGATCAGGCCGATGGCCCGATAGGTGTCGTCGACAACGATCAACCGCTCGATCTTGTGACGTCGCAGCAGGTCGCGGGCCTCGGCCTGGGTGCAGCCCTCGCGGACCGTGACCAGGTTCTCGGTGGTCATCAGCGCCTTGGCCGGGACGTCGTCGGAGCCCTCGAACCGCATGTCGCGGTTGGTCAGGATGCCGACCAGCTTGCCGGTGCCGGGCTCGACCACCGGGAAGCCGGAGATCTTGCGGCGCGCCTTGATCTCCCGAACCTCGCGCAGCCGGGTGTCCGGGTGGATGGTCAGAGGATTGATGACCATGCCGCTTTCGTAGCGCTTCACCTCGCGCACCTGGTCGGCCTGCTCCTCCACCGTCAGATTGCGGTGCAGGATGCCCATGCCGCCGGCCTGGGCCATGGCGATGGCCAGCCGGCTCTCGGTGACGGTGTCCATGGCGGAGGACACCAGCGGGATATTCAGACTGATTTCGCGTGTGAACTTGGTGGTCGTGTCCACCTGGGTCGGCATCACATCCGACGGACCCGGTTCAAGCAAAACATCGTCGAAGGTAAGCCCTTCGCGAATCTCCATGAGACTCTCCATTTTGCGGGGTGCGTATAGGGGGTCATGGGCCCCCGGGGCAAGGGTCGCGTCGAGGCTTCTCATGCGGCGAGGTCCTTATATGGGGCGGTGACGGTCGATTTCAGCCCGAAGGTCATGGCGAACATCACCAGGCAGAGGCCTGCCGAGAGGCCGAGCGCCGTCCAGCGGGAGTGGTCCAGGGCCAGGCCATAGACCACGGGCCCGCCGATCTGGGCGAAGCCGGCGGGGCGCGACAGCAGGGCCGAGCGGTAGGCGTAGTTGGATTTTCCATAGAGCTGGAGCGGCAGGACCCCCTTGGCGACCGTCAGCATGCCGTTGCCGGCGCCCTGGCCCAGGGCCATCAGCGGCGCGCCGGCGGCGCCCATCAGGCCGATGCAGAGGGCGCCCAGCGGATGCATCAGGGTGGCGACCCGCGTGGCGGCCAGCGGGTGAAAGCGGCGCAGAACGGTGATCTCGGCGAACCGCACGCTGACCGCCGCCACCCCGACCAGAGCGGCGGTCGCCGCAGCCTGGGCCGGGGTCAGGCCGAAGGCGCCCAGCAGCTGGGGCAGATGGGCGCTCATGCAGGTCGAGACGAACCAGGCGCAGGCGAACAGCACCGCCAGTTGAACCATGGGCCGGTCCCAGGTGACGGCCGCGCTTGGGGCGGCCGGATCGTGCGGCTCTGGCGTGATGCGCGGCACGACGAGGGCGTTGAGCGGCAGACAGACCAGGGCCTGGACGGCGGCCCAGGCGAAGCAGGCGCCGCGCCAGCCGAAATGCTGCTCGAAGGCCAGGGTCAGGGGCCAGCCGACCGTTGAGCCCAGGCCGCCGATCAGCGACACCGCCGTGATCGGTCGCCGCGCCTGGTCGCCATAGAGCGAGACCAGGATCGCAAAGGGCGTGGCGTAGAGCCCCATGGCCATGCCGATCCCGATCACCGCCAGGCCCAGCGCCACGGCCCAGGCGGCGGGGGCGGTCCCGACCAGGATCAGGCCGGCGACGAAGACCAGGTTGGAGGCAAGCAACACCCCCTTGCCGCCGCGCCGATCGACCGCGCGGCCCACGGCCGGGGCGGCGAGCGCGCTGGCCAAGAAGGCGAGCGACATCAGGCTGGCGGCGAAGGACGGCCGGACGTGGAGATCGGCCGACATGCCGTCGCCGAGCACGCCCATCAGATAGAAGCTGGAGCCGAAGGCGAGCATCTGGCCCAGACCCAGGCCGCCGCCGGTGAGGACCGGGGAGCGCGTCGCATCTGGGTTGGGTTCCGCCATGGCAAGCCTATGCGGCATTTGTCGTTTCGCGGAAATCGACATATTGGCTCACTGATGTTCGAAAATCTCACATTGAGACCCCTACCCTCGCTGAACGCCCTGCGCGCCTTCGAGGCCATGGCCCGGACCGGGCGCGCAACCCTGGCGGCCGAGGAGTTGCGCGTTACTCACTCGGCGGTCAGCCGTCAGGTCAAGGCGTTGGAAGAGACCTTGGGCGTACGGCTGTTCATGGGCCCCAAGCACCGGCTGGAACTGACCGAGGCCGGCCGCGAACTGCTGCCCGCTCTGACCGCCGCCTTCGACCAGATCGCCGGCGCCGTCGGCCGTATCCGCGGCGGGTCCGAGGACCTGCACATCGCGGTCAACGCCAGCATCTCGGTGAAATGGCTGATTCCGCGCCTGACCCGGTTCGCGGAGACCTACCCCGAGGTTCGTCTGCACCTGGCCGAATTGTCCAGCCACGCCACCTCGCACCGGGGGGCCGACGCCGTGGTGCGGCTCGTGCCTTCCGCCCGGCTGGCCGATCCCCTGGTGACGCCGTTCATCCAGAGCCACCTGGGTCTGGTCATGGCCCCCGCCCTGGCCGAGCGCTTCGCCGCTGATCCATTGCAGGCGCCCAGGCTGGCGGCGGTGACCCATCCGCAGGGCTGGGCGATCTGGGCGGCCCTGGCCGGGGTGGAGCTGGCGCAGGCGCGCGAACAGCCCTTCGCTCACCTGCACTTCGCGCTCGACGCCGCCATAGCCGGCCTGGGCGCGGCGGTCATGCCCTGGCCCTTGGTCGCCGACTATATCCGCGCGGGGCGCCTCGCAGCCCCCTTTGGCTTCCGCAAGGCCGAGAGCGCCTTCGCCCTGTTGGCCGCGCCCGGCGTCAGCAAACGCGGGCTGGACCGGTTCAGGGCCTGGCTGGTGGCGGAGGGAAAGACGACCGAGGCGCCGCCTGCCGGCTGAGGAGCGGGTGACCGCGCAGGACCTCATAGGTCCGGTCGAAGGCGCTCAGGGAGGCCAGATCCGGATTGGCCACCGTGGCCACCGATGGGCCCAGGCGCTGGACCTGATCGGTGCTGGGGTCAAACCCTGGCCAGGGCGGCAGACCTCCGCCGTTCGGATTTCCCGTGCGCGCGAAATTGACCCAGTAGGAGGCCATCACCCTGGCCAGCTTGCGGTCGTCCCGGGTCCAGGCCCAGGGCTCCTGGTCGAGGTGATCGAACATGTACCAGAGCTCGGCGAAGTGGCTGGGGCCCCAGCCCGCGCGGACGGAACCTGCCGGAAATGGCGGACGCTGGTCGAAGCGGTAGAGCCAGACGGGCGACCCGCTCGCGGCCTGCAGCCGCGCCCAGGCCCACATGTCCCAACCGAACCGAAGATCACGCTCCAGATCGGCGCGGGCCTGGCGGGCGCCGACGTCGTCAACGAAGGGATAGGCCGCGACGATGCCGGGCGGCAGCGGTCCCCAGGCGCGGGTCAGTTCGGTGGCGTAGTTGGCCGCCGTCACGCGGGCGAGATCGGTCAAGGCGCGAGCCTCCTGCGCATTGTAGCCGACGAGGACCGGAACCCTGTTCACCCGTCCCGCCGCGAAGGCGTCAGCCGGAGACAACGGCAGGACGGGCGGGCCAACCACCGGGTGGCTGACCAGATCGGCCTTTCCCTCCAGCAGCCGCGCGGCCGGCAGGGCGCGCAGGGCCTGGAGCGAGGTCACGCCCAGGGACCCGGCATAGGCCTCCCCGTCCCGCTCCGCCTGGGGCAGTTGATAGGCCGGCGCCAGGGCCAGGGGTTCGAACACCCCGCCGCTCTGGCCGATCGCCCGCTGGAAAAGCCCCTCGGCCTGGGGCGAGGCGATCAGCAGACTGACCGACATGGCGCCGGCTGATTGACCGAATATCGTCACCCGACCGGGGTCACCGCCAAAGGCGGCAATATTGGCTTTGACCCACTCCAGGGCGGCGATCTGATCCATCAGGCCATAGTCGCCGGAGGCGCCACCGCCCTCGCGGCTAAGGTCCGGATGGGCCAGGTAGCCCAAGGGGCCGAGCCTGTAGGCCAAACTGACCACCACGACCCCGCGTCGGGCAAGCCGATCCCCGGCATAGAGCGGCATGGCGGTCGAGCCATTGCTGTAGCCCCCGCCATGGATCCAGACCATCACCGGCGCTCCGGCGCGCGGGACGGTCCTCGGGGTCCAGACGTTGAGATAGAGACAGTCCTCGCTGATCCGGGGCGGCGCCTCTCCCGGCATGGAGACCCCGGTCTGCAGGCAGGCCGGTTGAAACGCCGTCGCGTCGCGGACGCCCGTCCAGGGCGCCGGCGCGGCAGGTGGCCGCCAGCGTCGTTCGCCTAAGGGTGGGGCGGCATAGGGCAATCCCAGATAGGCGGTCACGCCACCCGCCGTAGCGCCCCGCACCCAGCCCGCTTCGGCATGGACCAGAGGCGCCCCGGCCCGGGCGACGCCCGCCATGCCCAGCGCCAGGGCGATCGCCGCCGCGATGATCTTCATGAGCTGTTCCAGGTCCCCAGGATTTCCGGGGCTCACAGTCGGCCCCAAGCCCGGCCGGTTGAAGACCGACCCGTCCCAGCCCGGCGTCGCATGGTCACAAACCCGCGCCACTGGACGGGCGCCCGCGTGCCGGGTCAGATAGATCGGGCCATGGCCACGCCGTCACCCGCCCCTTCCGCAGCCCAGAGCCACGCCCTGTCCGTCCGCCAATGGACGGGGCTGGGTTTCCTCTATTGGCTGGTGTTCATGGCCGCCCTTGAGCCGGGCAATGTGGTGAGCGCCCTGGACGCAGGCTTCCATCCCCATTGGGGGCTGGAGGCGACCCGGCTGGTGTCCGCCGCACTGCTGGGCTCCGGGGTGACGCCGCTCCTGGTGCTCGCGACGCGGCGGTTCCCCATCGCGGGGTCCGCGCCCTGGCGGGGCCTCGCGGCGCAGACCGTCACCATCCTCATCCTGGCGCCCGTCCTGATCTTGATCTCCTGCTTCCTCGCCGCCTGGATCTTCGAACGGCAGGGCGCGCCGCGCCTCGCCGAAGTGCGGGGCCAGATGGCGGCCAATCTGCTGTTGCTGATCTTCTGCCAGGCCTTGTTCTTGGCGGCGGTCCAGGTCACCGGCCGGCTCAGGGAACCGGCGACCATCGCCCCAACGCCAGCCCCCGACTGGCCTGACCGCCTGACCATTGGCGAAAACGGGCGGCTGACCGTGCTCGACCTGAGCGCCGTCGAATGGATCGAGACCCAGGGCAACTACCAGGCCCTGCACGCCGAGGGGCGGACCCACCTGTCGCGAGAGACCTCCGCCCGGCTGCTGGCGCGGCTCGATCCCGCCCGGTTCGCCCGCATCCATCGGCGGACGATCGTCGCCATCGCCTACATCCGCGAGGTCGAACCACTATCCAACGGCGACGGCCTGGTGCGACTGGCCGGCGGGACCGAGCTGCGGATGAGCCGCGGCCACCGCGAAGCCCTGCGCGCCCGGCTGGCGCCTGTGTCCTGAACCCTACCGCCTCAGGACCCGCCGCACTGACCCAGGAACTGGGGCACGGATTGGCGCACGCCCGGCAGGCTCTTCCAGCTGGCGTCGCCGGGCTTGGACTGCACCATATAGGCCCAGTGGGCGAAGTTCGGCGCGGCGGTCTGGTTCAGCATGGTCCAGGCGCCGTCGCTCATGGTCATCTGGCCATAGCCGACCTGCTGGCTGGTGGTTCCATCCGAGGCCGTGGAGACGAAGCTCAGCAGCACCCGCCCGTCCGGCGTGACCGAACCCAACAGGGTGGCGCAGGTGACATTGCCGTTGATCGAGGTGACGTTCGACCCCCAGAAGAAGCCATTGTGGTAGTCGGTGACATGGTAGACCGTCTGGTCTTGCGATGGCAGCGGGGCCGGCAGCTTGGGGCTCACCGCATAGGCCAGCAGGTTCTCCTGCGGCACCGACCAGTAGCTGCCCTTCAGGAAATCCCACTGCTGGGCCGAGGCGGCCGCTGGCCCGGCGGCGAGGATCGCCAAGCATAGGACGGTCTTGGCGAACAGAGGTCCAAATCGGAAGGTCATGGCGGGCTCTTCAAGGCGGCTGATCCCATGAGGGGTCGGCCTGCGCGGATCGCGGTCAAGGCGATTCACCTGTCCGGCTTTGGCTGGTGCGCCCGGTTCCGCCCTTACCGCCCCTTGAACCCCGTCGCCACCAGATAGACTTCGGAGCTGTCGGCCCGGCTGGCCTTGGGCTTCAGGTTGCGGACGTCGGAGAAGTTCTGCTTCAGGATCGTCATGACCGGAGCGGTCTCACCCCCCTGGAAGGCCTTGGCGATGAACACGCCGCCAGGCTTGAGCACGCCGATGGCGAACTCGGCGGCGATCTCGATCAGTCCCATGATCCGCAGGTGGTCGGTGCGGCGATGGCCGACGGTGTTGGGAGCCATGTCCGACATCACCACGTCGGGCGGGCCGCCCAGCAGCTGGATCAGCAGCGGGCCGCAGGCCGGGTCGGTGAAGTCCATCTGGACAATGTGGGCCGGCGGCATGGGATCGACCGGCAGCAGGTCGACGCCGACGATGTGGGTGACGCCACGCTCGATCGCGACCTGGGTCCAGCCGCCGGGGGCAAGGCCCAGATCGATCACACGGGCGCCGGGCTTCAGCACCTTCAACTTGTCGTCCAGCTCACTGACCTTGTAGGCGGCGCGCGACCGATAGCCGTGGGCGCGGGCCTTGGCCGAGAACGGGTCATTCACCTGGCGCGACAGCCAGGCCTGGGACGAGGGCGTGCGCATCTTGGCGGTCTTGAGGCGCGCGGGCTTGCCGCGACCTTCCTCCGTGCCGCCAGTAGGCGGCTTGACCATGCGCTTGCGGGGGGGCTCTTCGCTCATTGGGGGCTCTCCGGGGCCCGGGCGGCGGGACGGCGACCACGACGGCGCTTGCGCCTGCGGCCAGGACCGCGCTCCGACATCAGGGACATCAATATGCCTTCGCGCAGGCCGCGATCAGCGACCCGCACGCGAGTGCAGGGCCATAGTTCCTGGACCGCCTGAAGGATGGCTGCGCCGGCCAGGACCAGGTCGGCGCGGTCCGGACCGATGCAGGGCTGGTCCGCCCGGGCCTTGGGACTCAGGTTCAGCAACAGGTCCGCCGACGCTTCGCATTCAGCCCGGGTCATCCAGATTCCGTCCACCCGGCTTCGGTCATATCGCCGCAGCCCCAGGTGCATGCCGGCCAGGCTGGTGATCGCGCCGGAGGTTCCGATCAGGTGCGCGCGGTCGGCGTCGAACACCGGCCGCATGGGATCGGCATGGCGGAAGACGGCCAGTTCGGACTTCACCCGCTCCACCATTTCGCGGAACCAGGCCTGGGTCGCGGCCTCCCCTTCCGGGAACTGTTCCGCCAGGGTCACCACCCCGATCGGGATCGACAACCAGGCCCGGATTGGCAGCTTGCCGGCGGCGAAACGGGCGGGGTCGGCGTCCAGTCCGCCGCCCTTCATGTCGACCCAGGACAGCTCTGTGGAGCCGCCGCCGACGTCAACCACCAGAGCGGCCTCGGCGGTGTGGTCCAACAGGTTCAAACAGCCCGCCACGGAGAGCTGGGCTTCCTCCTTCGGAGAGATGATCTGCAGCTTAAGGCCGGTCTCCTCGGCCACCCGGGCGATGAACTCCGGGCCGTTCTCCGCTGAGCGGCAGGCCTGAGTGGCTATGGCTTTGAGCTTGACCACACGTCGGCGGCGAACCTTCTCGGCGCTGACCTTCAGGGCGGCCATGGCGCGCTCCATCGCCACCTCGGAAAGCCGCCCGGTCTGGGACAGGCCCTCGCCCAGCCGCACGATGCGAGAATAGGCCTCCACGACCCGGAAGCTCTTGCCGTTCGGGGTGGCGATCAGCAGGCGGCAGTTGTTGGTGCCGAGGTCGAGAGCGCCGTAGCAGACCTGTTCGCTCAGCGCGGGGTCACGGCCTGTGGCGCCGGCGTCCGCCTGGACGCGGCCGTCGGTCTGAGTCACTGCGCCACCGCCCATCGGGCGCGCGCAATCGAGCTTCGGGGGCGGCGTTCGACACGAACGCGCCCCGGGGGCGTCTCTGACATGGATCGCCTATCTGTCGCAGGCGTGGAAGCCACGCCTCATTTCACGGCGACTGTAGCCGAAGGGCTCGCCTCCCGGAAGGCACGGCCTTGCAGACCGAAACATGATCGCTACGTTCACCTCCTGGTTAGGTGGCGTGGTGTAGATTCCCTTTCATGGATGCTCGAACCGACAATTTTGGCGTCGGCAGGGTCGCGATGACCGTACCCGACGTTCGCCTCGCGAAATTCGCCATTGGCGATGTCGTGAAACACCGTGTCTTCGCCTTCCGGGGCGTGATCTTCGATGTCGACCCCACCTTCGCCAATACCGAAGAGTGGTGGCTGTCGATTCCGGAGCACATCCGGCCGCGCAAGGACCAGCCGTTCTATCACCTGCTGGCCGAGAACGAGGAGAACTCGTACGTGGCCTATGTCTCGGAGCAGAACCTGCTCGCGGACGAAAGCGGTGAACCGGTGGGCCACCCGCAGGCGCCGCTGATCTTCGAATCCTTCGATCACGGCCACTACACCCTGCGCCCGCGCATCAGCCACTGACGCGCGGGTCGGGCGGGCGAAAGGTTTTTCCGGCGAACCCCTGAATTCAGGGTGATTCCGAACGGAAGTTCCCCAAGGTCTCGGTCATGCTCACCCCATGAGCCTTGACGGACACGCCCTGACGCCGCCCCCGGGATCGCGGGCAGACTGGACCATCGACCAGGACTGGGCCGCCTATTCGCCCGGCGAACATCAGGTCTGGATGACGCTCTATCAGCGTCAGGCCGCACAATTGCCCGGCCGGGCCTGCGACGCCTTCCTGAACGGTCTCGCGGCTCTGGACCTGGACCGGGGCGGCATTCCCGACTTCAACCAGATCAATGCCGAGCTTGGGCGGCTGACCGGATGGTCCGTGGTCGCGGTTCCGGGCCTGGTCCCGGACGCGGTGTTCTTCGAGCACCTGGCCAACCGGCGTTTCCCAGCCGGCCGCTTCATCCGTGGCCCAGAACAACTGGACTATCTGCAGGAGCCGGACGTCTTCCACGATGTGTTCGGCCACGTCCCGATGCTGACCGACCCGACCTTCGCCGACTATATGGAGGCCTATGGCCGAGGCGGACTTCGGGCCTTGAACCAGGGCCAGTTGCACAATCTCGCTCGCCTCTATTGGTACACTGTCGAGTTCGGCCTGCTGGACACGCCCCAGGGCTTGCGCATCTACGGGGCCGGCATCGTCTCGTCCCATGCCGAATCCCGGTTCGCCCTGGATGATCCCTCCCCCAACCGCCTGGGCTTCGACCTGGAGCGACTGATGCGGACCCCCTATCGGATCGACGACTTCCAGCAGGTCTATTTCGTGATCCGATCGCTGCGGGCCCTGCTCGACGCCACTCTGCAGGACTTCGGCCCGGTCTATCAGCGGCTGGCGGAGGCCCATGACGTTCCCATCGCCGCCATCAAGGCCACCGACAGGGTCCTCACGCGAGGGACCCAGGCCTATGCCCTGGCCCGGAACTAGCCGCCCTTGCGCAAGGCGGCGTAGCCCGCCTGGATCCTAGCCCGCTGTTCTGGCGTGAACACCCGATAGCGCTGCGCCCGGGCACCGGCCGCCACGGTGATCTCCTCTGGCGTCACATAGATGTAGCGACCCTGGAAGGCGCCGGTGACCGGCTGGCCCTGTTGAAGCCGCAGACCTTCCAACTGCCCGGCGCAGGTCTCGAGGTTCTCGACGCTGTTGGAGATCGGCCGGAAATCCTGGCGGCCATTCATCCCCGGCGCCATGCGCCAGCAAACGCCGGCGTTGCGCGGCGCCTCAAGCGCCGGCGCGCAGGCGCTCACGGCCAGGGCCAGCGCCAGCCCCCTCCAGACCCTCCGCCGCATCGCGACCTCCCCGTTCAGTAATCCCTGCGCCAGCGCACCGAGAGCTTGCCATCACCCTGGCCGGCGATCTTGGAGATGATGGACAGGGTTCGCCGCACCCGCCACTCCACCTGGGCCGAGGGGCCTTCGCGGCCGCCGCCGGTCAGTTCCAGATAGACGTTGTCGGTGAGATACTTGCCCCCCGAGACCGTCACCCCGGTGGCGCCGCCGCCCGCCAGGGCCAGACGATCGAGGCCGGCGAAGGTGCGCAGGTTTCCGATCACGTCGAAGCCGCCACCGCCCGCCAGGGACGACAGGGCCGAGGCCAGCTGGGCGGCTTCGAGGGGCGACAGCTGGGAGGCCGATGTTCCGAACAGCACCTGAGACAAGACCTCGTCATTGGGCAGGATCGGGGTGGAGGTGAGCGTGATTTCCGGCTTGGCCGCCGTACCCTTGATCCGGACCACGGCAGTCAGGGCGGTGTCCTCGCGGGTCGCCGACAGGTCGAGGCGGATATCCTTGGGCTGGGTCGACAGATAGACCACGCCCCGGGTGTCGAACTCGAAGCGCTTGCCCGCGAAATCATAGTCGCCGCGGATCACCCGGGCCGTGCCCGACAGGGTCGGCTGGGAGGTGGTGCCGCCGACATGGGCGTCGAGGGACAGCTCTACGTCCAGGCCCCGCCCGCGCAGATAGATCTTCTGCGGAGCCTTGAGGCTGACGTCGAGGGCGATCCCCGGGCCCCGCCGCAAGGGGGCCAGCTGGACGCCGCTGAGGTCCGGCGGACGGTTCACCTCGGTCACGTCCATGGCCACGACATTGGACGGCGTCGGCGTCCGGGCGGCGACATCGGCGCGGTCGATGGTGAGCGCTCCGGCCAGGCGCACCTTGCCCTCGGGCGTACGGTCGATCACCGCCTGGCCGCTGGCGGAGGCGGTGGCTTGCTCATTATCAATCAGCCGGAAGCTCTTGAGATCCAACCGGAAGGTGCTGGCGCCTTCAGGCGCCAGGCTGATCCGTCCCGCCCCCTTGACCGTGCCACCGCGCCCATCGGAGCCCTCGGCCTGGGTGATGTCCACCTGGGTGTCCGACATGGCGGCGCGCAGGGTGACGTCCTTCAGGTTCAGGCCTGTGGCCCCGTCGGAGAACCGCCCGCCGTCGACCGCAGCATGACCGGTGGCGCGCACGTGCTCCAGGGTTCCGGACAGGTCGCCCTGCATCTGCACCCGGCCGGCCAGTTCACGCTCCCCGCCGACCAGCAGGTCCCAGAGCGGCTTGACCTCGCCATCGGCGAAGATGCGACCTCGGATCGGCTTGGTGCGATCTATGGCGATCCGCAGCGGCGTGGCCGAGGTTTCGGCCGGCAGCACCACGGCGGCGGTGGCCTTCAGCCCCTGGCCGTTAGTGACGGCGGCGTCGAGGTTGAGATCGTCTCCGGTCAGGCGCGCCTTCAAGGACCCATTCAAGCCGAGCGAGGCGTCGGAGCCCAGGCCGCGCACGCCATCCAGGTCGGCGTCGAGGGAGCCGGAAAGCCGCTTGCCCTGGCCGTTCAGCAGCAGGGTCCCGTCGAACTTGCCGGCGAAATCCTCGTCGATCAGCCCCAGGCCCAGCTGTTGCACCTGGGCGCGGATCTCGGTCCCGTCTCCAGCCATGCGGGCGTCCAACGCGATCCGTCCGCCATCCGAGGCGACGACCCGCAGCTTGGCGCCCTGTTCCGGACCGCCGAACCTGAATTGGGCCGTCTCCGTGGTCTTCAGGTCCCATTTGAGATAGCGCCCCTCGCCATTGAAGGCGAGCTGATAGCCCGGCTCGACATGGGCCAGGTCGCCGTCGCCATCGAAGCTCCAACGATTGCCGGCGATCATCCCCGAGGCCTGGGCCGAGTAGGGCAGATGGGCCAGGGGACCGTCGGCGGTCAGGCGACCAGAGCCGATGACGATCTGGCTGTCGGGCACGGTCACGCCGTCAGCCGTCAGCTTGAGCTGGGCGCGCGGCCCCCCCGCGCCGTCGGCCAATTTCACCTCGCCCGCCACCGTGCCGGTCGCCAGGAACGCGCCCTTGGTCAGCGCCACCTGCAGATCGGCCTTGGAGGCGCCCTTGTCACGCAGGCTCAGACTACCCGAGGCCTTCAGCCCGCCTGCGTCGACCGAAAGATCCGTGAGATCAACGCCCTGGCCTGGGAAGCTGAAGGCTGAACGGGCCAGGGCCGGGCCATAGGCGCTGGCGGCGTTGAGCACGACCTGGCCACTGGTCCCATCGGCGCGCTTCTGGAAGCTCAGCACAAGATGGGCAGCGGTCAGCGGCATCCGCGGCACGTCGATGGCGTCGAGATCCGCCAGCAGGTCCGCGCGCGGCGCGAGCAAGGTTCCGGTGATGGCGCCAGAACCCCTGGCCTTGCCGGAGATCTCCACCGGCCCGGCGTGGAACGGCCCCTCGGCCGACCAGTCGAGCTTGAACTTGAGCGACCCGTCGGCGTCGCGCACCCCGGCCGTGGTCGCCTTGAGGGCCGCGCCGTCCAGGCTGGCCTCGGACACGGCGATGCGGCCGCCGCCGACCTCAGCCTTGCCCTGAAGTCGGGGCTGGGCGCCCAGCAGGCGATCCAGTTCGGCGTAGCCGGTAGCGAATTTGGCGGCCTTTGCGTCGAGGCTGAAGACCCAGGGCTTGTCGCCCTTGCCCTGGGACGCGGTCCAGTTGGCCGAGACGCCGCCGCTGGCGCCGGTTCGCGCGGCGGCGAGATTCGCGAATTCCGCGTCGCCCTTGAAGGTCAGTCCGCCGAACAGGCCCACGCCGCCGCTGGCGTCGACTTTCAGCCCCTGCCCCATCCCCTTGAGGTCGCGCAGCAGGATGCGGCCGTCGGCCAGGTGCTCGACCTTGAAATCCGCCTGCGGCTTGGCGCCCAGGGCGGCCGCGACCCAGCCTGATCCCTGCCCCCCCGAGCCCTGGACCTGGCCGCCGACGCTCCAGGCGCCGGACTTGTGCTCGAACACCACCGGGCCTTCCAGGCGATCCAGGGTGTAGTCGAACAGCTTGGCGTTCCGGACCACGGCGTCGCCGCTGATATTCCAATCGGCGGCCTTTCCAGTCAGCCGGGCCACCGCGTGGGTCGCACCGGTCTCAGGGCCGCCGATCAGCCGGCTGAGACTGGGAGCGTCGCCGACCAGGGACACCCCATCCTTGCCGATCTTGCGACGCTGGATATCGGCCAAACCCCGCCCCGCGACGGTGAGATTATCGGAGGCCACGCGGAAGCCGACATCGTACTGGGTCTTGTTCGCCTTGCGAGCCGAGAGCGAGAAGGCCGCCTGGGGTCCGAAACGGTCGGCATAGGGCTTGAGCAGGCTGGAAGCGGTCAGCAACACCCTGCCCTGGGCGCTGCCGCCCTGAGGCGTCCAGGCGCCGCTGATCTCTACGGGGCGCATCGTTCCGGAGACCGCGACGATGCTGACCGCCCCGGACTTGGCCGCGCCGCCGGCATTGGCCTTCAGTTCGAAGGGCGCGCCCGACGGCAGGCCAACGGCGCCCGCCAGGGCCCCGCCCTTGGCCTCCACCACATCGGCCTTCAGGGCCAGGGGATGGTCCTTGATGAAGTCGAAGGTGAGGTTGAGGTGGTCGCCCTTGCGCAACAGGCTGACGGCCTCGACGTGGCCCGACTGGCCGCCGTCATTGCGCTTCACCACCAGGCCGCCGGTGACATTATAGACCCCGCGTTCGTAGCTGAACTGGGGCGTCATCTCGACCCGGGCCGCGATCTGACCGATCTGGAAGGACACCGGCAGCCCGCCGGACTTCTCCTTCGGGGTCAGGGTCGGGCGGCGCAGGATCATCACCTGCTGGGCGGTGATCCTGTCGAGGGTCAGCTTGCGCAGGAAGAGATCGAGATAGCGCCACGCCACCTCGACATGACGCGCGTCGAGCCAGACGCCCTGTTCGTCGGAAATGGTCAGCCGATCGACGCTGAAGTCGCGCCAGATGTCGCCTCTCAGCCCCTCGATCTTCAGCCGCCCCACCGGCCCCAGCTTCAGCCCGTTGGCGCTGGCCTCGATCAGCAGCCGGCCCTGGGGCAGCAGAACGCCGAAGCGGGTGGTGATGAAGCCGCCGCCGAACAGGAAGGTCAGGACCAGGGCCACGATGATGACGATCGGCGGGAAGGCGCGGCTCTTGGCGACCTTCACCGCCTCGTCCACCACCTCGTGCACGACCTCGGAAATCACCTCCTCGATCGGGTGCTCAGGCGGCTTGCGCGGATCGTCGGGCGTCGGGGTCAAAAGCTTTGCCCGATGCTGAGATAGACCTGGAACGACGGATCGCCGGTGCGCGGGTTGAGGGGTATGGCGATGTCGGCGCGGATCGGCCCGAAGCCCAGGTCGTAGCGCACCCCGATGCCGGCGCCGACATTGAGGTTCTTGTCGGCGGGCGTCGGGTCAGAGCCCACGGCGCCCGCGTCGACGAAGGCCACCACCCCCCAGTGGGCGCCGATCTTCTGGCGCAGCTCAAGCGAGGCCTCGACCAGGGACAAGCCCCCCTGGGGGGTGTTGTCAGCCAGCCGGGGGCCGATGGCCTGATAGGCGTAGCCGCGCACCGAGCCGCCGCCGCCGGAATAGAACCGACGAGGGGCCGGCACCTCCGGGATCAGGCCGCCGATGATCGAGCCCAGCTTCAAGCGCCCGGCCAGGACCGTGCGGCCCTTGTCGTCGAAGGGCAGATAGGCGGAGCCCTGGGCCTGGACCTTGAGGAATGGCAGGGTCCCGGAGCCCGCGACCAAGGTCGGTTCGATCCGGGTCTCGACCCGCCAGCCCCGCTTGGGGTCCAGCGGATCGTCGGACCGGTCAAGGGCCATGGCGCCCAGCCCCGCGACCGTGACCAGCTTGCGGCCGAGCGGCGCCAGGGTCTTGGCGGAAAGCTCGTCGGTCTGGCTGTAGTCGAGGGACCCGCCCAGGGTCACATAGGAGGTCTTGTGGAATCGGCGCTCGACATCGGCGCTGACCCCCACGCCGGTTTCGTCATAGGCGTCGGTCTGGGTGCGATAGACCGCCGTCGAGGCCTTCAGGGTCTGCTGGGCGCGCCGCCAATGCGGCAGGGTCAGGTCGGCCCCGACCCGGCTGTCGAGATAGGAGCTCTTGGCGAACAGGGCGACCGTGTCGGCCCGCCCCAGCAGATTGTAGCGGGTCAGGCGGACGTCGGCGCCCGCACCCTCGCTGGTGGAATAGCTCGCGCCCAGTTCCAGCTGGCGCTTGGAACGATCGCTCAGGCTGACGATGACCGGCCTCAGGCCGTCAGGCGTCATGTCCGTCTTGGGCGCCAAGGAGACCGTCACCGCCTCATAGACGCCGGTGTCGAGCAGACGGCGCTCAAGCTCGCCCACGTCCTCCGGATCATAGGCCTCGCCAGTTTTCCAGGGGGCGAGCGCGCTCAGCCAGCGCGGATTGGTGCGCCCAGAGGTCATCAGCTTCACCCCGTCCAGCCGCACCAGGTCGCCGGCGGCGATCCGATAGGTGGGACGCACGGTCTGGTCGGCATGGTCGACGATCACCTCGCGGGTGTCGGCCGCCACATCGGCGAAGCCACGCTTCTGGACCGCGGCGACAATGCGCCCCTCGGCCCCGACCACGTCTGCCGCGCGCCCGGCCTGGCCATTGGCCAGACCCATCACCGCCTCGGCGGCGGCCTGGACCTGGGCCGGCGGCGGTTCGCCCAACCAGGCGATGGCGGGGTCGGCGACCAGGAAGCGGCGATTGGGGGTGATCCGCACCACGGGCTGGGGGGTGTCGCCCTCGCCCACCTCCGGGCTGACGTCGGCGCCGTAATAGGCTTCGGAACGTAACACGGCGACCGCATCCTCCGCCGCCTCCCTGGCGCGGCGCCGGGCTTCGAAGCGGTTGCCGACCGGATGGTCGCTGACCCCGATGGCTTCGGCGATCGCGGCCTTGAGCTTGGGGGACATGTCGCCTTCGAGGGCGGCCTTGGGCGTTTCGGCGCATGCGGCGTCGGGGCCCACCAGGACCCACAAGACCGCCGAGGCGGCGACGGCATAGACCAGTCGTCCCACGTCAAGAATCCACGCTGCGCCCCGGGCCAGGGGTTTAGCCCGCATCGCCCCACGATGTCACTCACGCCCGGCGAGTTACGCTGCTAGCCCAATGGGCGCCGGTCTGCTCAAATGCTGAGCAGGCCAAGTCAGGCTTCGCTTCGATTCCGAAATCCCACCCGCAAGGCGGCGGGGTTTCCTAGGGTCGGCGAAGGTCAGGGCGCGGAAGGTCATTGCAGGTGGAGCTGGGAGTGTCGACGGCGCGCAGATCAGACGAGCCCGAAGTTCCGATGTCGGACACGGGAACCGCCTTGCCCTATGACGAAATGCTGACCGCCGAAGGCGAGGTCCGGCCCCACTACGCCGCCCTCGACAATCGGGTGGCCAGCCTGGCCGGCGAGGAGCTGGCCGAGCGGCAGAGGACGCTCGAACGATTCTTCCTGCTGCAGGGGATCACGTTCACCGTCTATGGCGGCGACAGCTCGACCGAGCGGATCATCCCCACTGACCTGTTGCCGCGGATCATTCCCGCCGACGAATGGGCGACCATCGAGGCCGGCCTGACCCAGCGCCTGCGGGCCCTCAACATGTTCCTGGCCGACATCTATGGCGACCAGCAGATCCTGATGGACGGGGTGGTGCCGCGCGAACTCGTGCTCTGCGCGCCCTCCTATCGGCGGGAGATGCAGAACCTCTATGTGCCGCACCAGGCCTATTCCAATGTCTGCGGCTCCGATCTGATCCGCCAGCCCGACGGCGCCTTCGCGGTGCTGGAGGACAATCTGCGGGTGCCTTCGGGCGTGTCCTACATGCTGGCCAACCGCGAGGCTTCCAAGCGGACCTTCCCAGGCACCTTCCGCCTGGCGGGCGTGCGCGCGGTGGACCGTTATCCGGACCTGTTGCTGGCGACGCTGAAAAGCATGGCGGCGGACTGGCGGCCCAATCCCCAGGTCGTGGTGCTGACGCCCGGCGTCTACAACTCCGCCTATTATGAGCATGCCTATCTGGCCCGGCTGATGGGCGCGCCCCTGGTCGAGGGGCGCGACCTCGTGGTCCATGACAACATGGTCTACATGCGGACTACGACCGGTCTGAAGCGGATCGACGTGATCTACCGCCGGGTGGACGATGATTTCATCGACCCCCTGACCTTCCGCCGGGATTCCGGCCTGGGCGTGGCGGGGCTGTTCAACGCCTATCGGGCCGGCAATGTGGTGATCTGCAACGCACCAGGCACCGGCGTCGCCGACGACAAGGCGGTCTATGCCTATGTCCCGGCGATCATCCGCTACTATCTGGGCGAGGACGCCATCCTGCCCAATATCGAGACCTATCTCTGCCGTGAGCCGTCACAGCTGAGCCACGTCCTGGCCAATCTGGACAAGCTGGTGGTCAAGGCCGTGGGCGCCTCCGGCGGCTACGGCATGCTGATCGGGCCGCACGCCAGCGTCGCCGAGCGCGCCACCTTCGCAGAGGCGATCAAGGCCGATCCGGAAAACTATATCGCCCAGCCGACCATCCAGCTGTCGACCGCGCCCTGCCTGATCGACGGCCAGATCGATCCGCGCCACGTCGACCTGCGGCCCTTCATCCTGTCGGGCGAGAAGATCACCGTAACCCCCGGGGCCCTGACCCGCGTCGCCCTGAAGAAGGGCTCATTGGTGGTCAATTCCAGCCAGGGCGGCGGCTCCAAGGACACCTGGGTCCTGGCCGGCGACACCGAGGAGACCCAGCCATGATGCTCGCCCGGGTCGCCGACAGTCTCTACTGGATCGGCCGTTATGTGGAACGCGCCGAGCACATGTGCCGGCTGTCGGACGTGATGCTCAACGCCACGCTGGACCGCACCGAATCCGCCGCCCAGGTGGCGCGCATCGCCCTGTCGGCGGTGGGCGACGCCGATCCGGCCAAGATCGCCGCACCCTATGAGGCGGCCTATGCGCTCACCCTGGACCGAGAGGACGCCGGCTCGATCGCCAGTTCCCTGGCCTCGGCCCGCGAGAACGCCCGCCAGGTCCGCGACCAGATCACCACTGAGACCTGGGAGCGGCTGAACCTGATCTATCTGCGGATGACCGCGCCGGACGCCGCCAAGGCCTTCACCGACGGGTCCTCGGCCTTCCTGCACGACATCATCGGCGATCTGCACCTGTTCAAGGGCGCCGCCGACGCCACCATGAGCCATGGCGAGGGCTGGGGCTTCCTGCTGCTCGGCGTTCACCTGGAGCGCGCGCAGCTGATCGGGCGGCTGCTGGAGGTCTGCTTCCGCGACGCCCGCGACCGGCCGATCAACGACCACACCCTGCTGACCAATGTGCTGCGGATGAGCTGCGCGCTGGAGCCCTATCTGCGCCGCTACACCGCCGATGTGCAGCCCCGCAAGATCCTGGAATTCCTGATGTTCGATGAGGAGTTCCCCCGCTCGATCCGGTTCTCCACCGCCCGCATCGAGGAACATCTCACCGGGGTCAGCCGCTATGTCGAGGCCGCCAGCCATGGCGGGCCGGAACGCCTGGCCGGCCGCCTGAAGGCGCGTCTGCAATATGCGGATGTCGAGAACCTGACCCTCGACGGGGCCGCGGGCTTCCTGACCACGGTGCTCGACGAGTGCGCCGCGATCCATTCGGCGATCTACGAGACCTTCGTCGCCTATTCCCTCGAAATGCGCCTGCCGGCCTGAGGACCAAATCCATGCTGCTCGAGGTCCGCCACGTCACCCAGTACCACTACGCCGAACCCGTGCGCGAAAGCGTCATGGAGGTGTGGATGCAGCCCCAGAAGGGCGCCCGCCAGCGTCTGGTCAGCTTCGAGCTGGAGCTCGACCCGCCGGCGCAGCTGTTCTCCTATGCCGACGCCTTCGGCAACGCCGTCTATCATTTCGACGTGCCCCAGCCCCATGACCGACTGAACATCGTCGCCCGATCGGCGGTGGAGACCCAGCCGCCCCCGCCCCTGCCCGCGGCGCTCGACATGGGTGAATGGGACCGGCTGAAGAGCGATTTCGTGCGCGGGGAGAACTTCGACTTCCTGCGTCACCACGGCTTCGCGGTCGAGACCGAGGCCCTGCAGCAGTTCGTAATGGAGGCGGGAATCGAGCCCCTGCGGGCCCGCGACCCGCTGACCGCCGTGCGAGAGCTGTCGCGGATCATCTACGAATCCTTCGCCTATGAGGCCGGCGTCACCGACGCTGACAGCCCGATCGATCTGGCGCTGGAGACCCGGCGCGGGGTCTGCCAGGACTTCGCCCACATCATGATCGCCATCTGCCGGTCGTGGGGCATTCCGGCTCGCTACGTGTCCGGATATCTCTTCACCGACCGCAGCGGCGGCGATCGTTCCGATCCCGACGCCACCCATGCCTGGGTCGAGGTCTTCCTGCCCTCGACCCGCTGGATCGGCCTGGACCCGACCAACAATGTCGAGGCCGGCGAACGCCATGTGGCCGCCGCGGTGGGCCGCGACTATGCGGACGTCCCGCCATCGCGCGGGGTCTATAAAGGCGACGCAGAGAGCCAGCTGGCCGTGGGGGTGTCGGTGCGCCGGGCCCGCGCGGCCATCACCGAGCCGGAATTCATCCGCATCTCGCAGCCGTCCTTCGCCCGGGGCGGGGCCCGACGGCGCGGCCCGGCCGGCGGCCTGCGTTACGACCAGCAACAGCAGCAACAGCAGCAGTAGATCATGCGGGCGCCCTGAGCGCGCCTCAGGCGCCGAAGACGTGCGCTCGCTCGACCGCGACCTCGACCTGGTCGCCAACTCCGAATCCGAGGCCGCCAGCCCGCGCGAACGCCGCCTCCAGCCGTCGGCCATCGGCCGTACGCGCCTCGACATGCAGCACCGGCCCCTGCGGCGTGATGCGTTCGGCCGTCAGTCTGAGGCCGCCCGCGCCGGTCTTGGCGCGGGTCAGTTCGTGGGGGCGGATGAAGGCCGTGGCCGCCCCGTTCGCGACTCCCGGCGCCGGCACGACGATATCGCCAGCGCTGAACCGGCCGGCCTGAACTTCGCCCTCGATCCGGTTGGCCTCACCGACGAAGCCGCAGACAAAGGCGTTGGCCGGGGCGTCGTGGACCTCGGCCGGGGTCCCGACCTGCTGGATCACGCCCAGGTTCAGGATCGCCACCCGGTCGGCCAACTCCAGGGCTTCTTCCTGGTCGTGGGTGACGAAGATGGTGGTGACGCCAGTGGCGTCATGGATGCGCCTCAGCTCCTTGCGCAGCGACTTGCGCACGGTGGCGTCGAGCGCTCCGAATGGCTCGTCCAGCAAGAGCACGCTGGGGTCGACGGCAAGCGCCCGGGCCAAGGCCACCCGCTGGCGCTGACCACCGGACAGCTGGGACGGATAGCGGCCGCCCAGGCCCTCCAGTTCGACCAGCTTCAGCAGGTGCTCGACCCGGTCCTGGATCACCGCCTTGGAGGGCTTGCCAGCGCCTTTGCGCACCTCCAGCCCGAAGGCGATGTTGCGGGCGACCGTCATATGACGGAACAGGGCGTATTGCTGGAACACGAAGCCCACCCGCCGGGCGGCGGCGCTGACCTGGGTCATGTCCTGGCCGTCGAACAGGATCTGGCCGGCTTCCGGGAACTCCAGGCCAGCTATGGCCCGCAGCAGGGTGGTCTTGCCCGAGCCGGACGGGCCCAGCAGGGCCAGGAGCTCGCCGTCGGCGATCTCAAGGCTGACCCCGTTCAGGGCCGGGAAGCGGCCAAAGCTCTTGGCGACGGACTGGATGGAAATGGTCATGCGCGGTCGCTCAATGGCCAGGCCGCCGCGTCTGCGGCTGGAGAATTTCGAGGAGGGTCTTGAGCGCCAGGGTCACGATGGCCAGGCCGCACAGCAGGGCCGCCACCGAGAAGGCGCCGACGAAGTCGTACTCGTTGTAGAGGATCTCCACATGCAGCGGCATGGTGTTGGTCAGGCCCCGGATGTGGCCGGAAACCACCGAGACCGCGCCGAACTCACCCATCGCCCGGGCGTTGCAGAGCAGCACCCCATAGAGCAGTCCCCAGCGGATGTTGGGCGCGGTGACGCTCCAGAAGGTCCGCAGGCCTGAGGCGCCGAGCGAGACCGCCGCCTCCTCCTCGTCCACGCCCTGTTCCTGCATCAGCGGGATCAGTTCGCGGGCCACGAAGGGGAAGGTCACGAATATGGTGGCGAGCGCTATGCCCGGCAGGGCGAAGATGATCTTGATGTCGTGATCGATCAGCCATTCGCCGAACCAGCCCTGGGCCCCGAAGATCAGCACATAGATCAGGCCGGCCACCACGGGCGAGACCGAGAACGGCAGGTCGATGAGAGTGATCAGGAAGCTCTTGCCCGGGAACTCGTGCTTGGCGACGGCCCAGGCGGCGCAGACCCCGAACACCGCGTTGAACGGTACGGTGATCGCTGCGGTGATCAGGGTGAGCTTGATGGCCGAGACGGCGTCGGGGTTCTGAACGGCCTCCAGGGCCGGACCGAGCCCCTTGCGCAGGGCCTCATAGAACACCGTCGCCATGGGCAGGATCAGCACCAGCGCCAGGAAGGCGGCCATGACCGCGAGGACGCCGGCCTGGACGAGGGCCGGTTCGGCGTTGGCGGGCCGCCGGCTCATGCGCGCCTCCGGGCCCAGGCCTGGATCAGATTGATGACGAACAGCATGAGGAACGAGGCGCCGAGCATGGTCACCGCGATCGCCGCCGCCCCGGCGTACTTGTATTCCTCAAGCTCGATAATGATCAGCAGCGGCGCGATCTCAGACTTGTAGGGCATGTTGCCGGCGATGAAGATCACCGAGCCGTACTCCCCGATCCCCCGGGCGAAGGCCAGGGCGAAGCCGGTCAGCCAGGCGGGCGCCAGCGCCGGCAGGATCACCCGGACGAGCGTCTGCAGCCGATTGGCGCCCAGGCTGGCGGCGGCCTCCTCCACGTCGGCGGAGAGATCGCGCAGCACCGGCTCGACGGTGCGGACCACGAAGGGCAGGCCGATGAAGGCCAGGGCCACCACCACCCCCAACGGCGTATAGGCGACCTTCCAACCCAGCGGCTTCACCAGGGCGCCGACCCAGCCGTTCTCAGCATAGAGGCTCGCCAGGGCGATGCCGGCCACGGCTGTGGGCAGGGCGAAGGGCAGGTCGATGATCGCGTTGACCAGCCCCTTGAAGGGGAATTCGTAGCGGACCAGGGCCCAGGCGGTGACCAGGCCGAACAGGGCGTTGATGGCGGCGGCGATGAATGCGGCGCCGAAGGACAGGCGATAGGCCGCCATGGCCCGCTGCGAGAAGGCGTCGGCCAGGAACTCCGCCGGGCTCTGCTGACCGGCCTTCAGGGCGACGGCGAACAGCGGGATCAAGACCACGGTGGACAGGATCGCCAGGGTGACGCCGAGCGTCAGGCCAAACCCCGGAATGGCCGACCTGCGCCGGAAGAGCGGACGTCGGACCCCGGCGGGCGGACGCTCTGCGATCGAGGTCATGATGATCGGGGCCTCGGGGCGACAGGGAGCTGGACCGCGTGACATGCGGACCGGCGAGAACGCCCAGATCTAATTCCCACTTATTCTGTGGGCAATGTAGCTTTTCTATAGACGGGTTCTGAAACCCTGGGCGGCCGGCTCAGTTAAGTTGATGCGGGTCGCTTGGGACGGCCAACAAACGCGCGACGCAGGCCAGGATATCATCCCATTGAGCCAGGCCATCGAGGTCGCCCAGGGCCGCGTATTCCGCCGCCCGCAGCATGGCGATCACCTCGGCGTCCACACCGTACTGGGCGATCAGGGCGAGGGCCGTGCGCCGCGCGCTTTCATCTTCGATCATGAGCCAGATACGGCAGCCGGGTCCGCCTGGACGCGTTGGAAGCGGGCCGGCGACGTCGTCTTCGGGGTGAAGGAAAATTGGTAGGCCGGGTGGGGTTCGAACCCACGACCATTCGATTAAAAGTCGAATGCTCTACCACTGAGCTACCGGCCCTTGGCGCGGCGCAGAGAGCGCGCCGGGCGAAGCGGCGCGGAACATAGGGCCCGACTTCACCGGGGGCAAGGCCGCGCTCGGCCTTTCCAGCGCGCGCGGTCCGACACTATGATCGGCGCATGCGTTCCGCCCTTGCCCTCGCCCCGCTCCTGATCGGTCTTTCCCTGCTGAGCGGGCTGGCCGGCTGCACCACGGCGCCCGCCAGCGGATCGCCCCGGATCCAGACCAGCTCCCAGGCCAACCGCGAAAACCTCGAAGGGGCCATGGCGGCGCCCATGCGCGATCTCAACGTCCTGCGCACCAAGATCCCCAATGTGCTGCTGGACGCCCTGGAGGACCCCTACAAGCGACCGCAGCCCATGACCTGCGTGCGGATCACCGCCCTGCTGCTGCCGCTCAATGGCGCGCTGGGGGCAGACCTGGACGAGGCCTCGCTGGACCAGGACGACCTGGTGCACATGGGCCAGGACTCTGCCCTGGGGGCCATGGCAGGAGCCGCCTCCGGCCTGATCCCCTTTCGGGGCTGGGTGCGCAAGCTGTCGGGGGCGGAGAAGCACGACAGCTTCGTGGCCCAGGCGATCACCGCCGGCGCGGTCCGGCGCGGCTATCTCAAGGGCCTGGGCGAATCACACAACTGCAGCCCGCCGGCGATTCCGTCCCACGTGCCGATCCCGCGCGACAATCTGCCGGCCCGGGACAACGCCCCCAAGGGCAAGCCGCGTTACCCGATCCGCTGACGGGCCTTGAACGCGGCGCGGAAGGCGGCGAACCGGCCCTCGGCGATGGCGTCGCGCATGGCGGCGGTCAGGGCCTGGAAGAAGGCGATATTGTGCCAGGACAGCAGCACCTGACCGAGGATTTCCTCGGCCTTCACCAGGTGGTGCAGATAGGCCTTGGAATAGTGGCTGGAGGCCGGACAGGCGATCTCGGGGCAGAGCGGCTCATCGTCCTCGGCAAACCGGGCGTTCTTCAGATTGATCGAACCTTCCCAGGTCCAGGCCTGGCCGTGGCGGCCTGAACGGGTGGGCAGGACACAGTCGAACATGTCGATCCCGCGCGCCACGGCCTCGACCAGGTCGATCGGCTTGCCGACCCCCATCAGATAGCGGGGCCGGTCGGCGGG
>NZ_CANCLE010000033.1 GCF_947378715.1 Phenylobacterium aquaticum | reverse complement strand
TGGCCGGGAGGCGGGCTTCAGACCCGTTTCTTGGTTTGAGTTGACCGTCCCCCAGTCACACAAACCGTTAACTGAACGGCTCTGACCCAAACCTGTGGTGGCTGTTCATCTGGCCGACAGAATTCGAACAAACTTCTACTTTTGACGCCGAAGTACAAAACAAGACGCCGGCCGCCCAATGCTGAGGGCGGCCGGCGTCATGGACTTGCGAGGGTTCGGGAGCGGGGCGGCGTCGCCCCGCCGCCTACTGCATGTACCAGCCGTGGCTCACCACCACCGACTGGCCGGTCAGCGCATTGGTCGGGAAGCCGGCCAGGAACACTGCGGTGCGGGCCACGTCGTCGACCGTGGTGAACTCGCCGTCGACTGTGTCCTTCAGCATCACCTTCTTGACCACGTCCTCTTCGCTGATCCCGAGTTCCTTGGCCTGTTCCGGAATCTGCTTCTCCACCAGGGGAGTGCGAACGAAGCCCGGGCAGATGACATTGGAGCGCACGCCATATTTGGCGCCCTCCTTGGCCACGACCTTGGCCAGACCCTCGAGCCCATGCTTGGCGGTGACGTAGGGGGCCTTCAGGACCGAGGCCTCCTTGGAGTGGACCGAGCCCATATAGATCACGCTGCCGCCGCGGCCCTGGGCGTACATGTGCTTCAGACAGGCCTTGGTGGTCAGGAAGGCGCCGTCCAGGTGGATGGCCAGCAGCTTCTTCCAGTCGGCGAACTTGAACGCCTCGATCGGGCCCACGATCTGGATGCCCGCGTTGGAGACCAGCACGTCGATGCCGCCGAACTTGGCGGCGATGGCCTCGATCCCGGCGTCCACCTGGTCCTCGTCGGTGACGTCCATGGCCACGCCGAAGGCGCGCGCCCCGCTGGGGTCGAAGGCGAGCGCCGTGGCGTTGGCGGCGTCGATGTTGAGGTCGGCGATCGCCACCTTGGCGCCCTCGTCGAGGAAGGCCTTGGCGATTTCCTTGCCGATGCCGCTGGCGGCGCCGGTCACGACGCAGACCTTGTCTTTGAGGCTCATGGTCAGTCCTTCCTGGTCGGGTGGGCGGTAGGGGTCACGAAGTCATAGACCCGCACGGCGTGCGAGCCCTTGGGCGGGGTCAGGACCTCGGGGTGGGCGAGCGTGGCCCTGGCGTCGCGATGGCCGGCCTGCCAGTGCTCCTCCATGGTCCGGCGCGAGAACTCATAGTCCTTCGACTGGCCCTCATAGGTCGCGGACCGATAGATCAGCTGGACGATATTATAGACCGCCGGGTCGGAGGCCTCGGCCAGCACCCGCGCCTGGGGCGTCGCCTTCAGGTCGTCGGGCATCTGGGCCAGCAGCTCATTGAAGGTGGCCCGCAGCTTTTGCAGCTTGCGGAAGTCGTCGGTGGCCGCGCGGGTGCGGCTGGAGAACTGCACCTCCTTCATCCGCACCGCCACCTCCGACAGATCGCGCGGCAGGTCGCCCCGCGCGCTCCACAGATCGACCTGGAAGACCAGGGTGTCGAGGTCGGACCGGGCCGACAGCACCCAGTCGAGCGGGGTGTTGGAAACAAGCCCGCCGTCCCAATAGTGCTCGCCGTCGATCTCCACGGCGTCGAAGGCCGGCGGCAGGGCGCCGCTGGCCATCACGTGCCGCGGGTCGATCACGCAGCTCTCATTGTCGAAATAGGCGAAGTTGCCGGACCGCACGTTCACCGCGCCCACGCTGAAGCGCATGGTCTTGGCGTTGATACGGTCGAAGTCGACCAGCCGCTCCAGGGTGCTGCGCAGCGGCGTGGTGTCATACCAGCTGGTGGCTCCGGTCGCGCCCGGCGGCTGCAGATAGGGAGGCGGCGAGCGCGGCGTGAAGAAGCCCGGCACGCCGCGCACCATGATCGCGCCTGAGGCCAGCTGGTTGGCCCAGCTCCGCGCCGCGTCGCCGCTGACCAGGCCGGCCCAATAGCTCGACCAGCCGCCATCCCCGGCGTCGCTGACCATCTCCCAGAATGCGCGCAGCTTCTCGACCCGCTGTTCGCGGGGATTGCCGGCGATGACGGCGCTGTTGATCGCCCCGATCGAGATGCCGGCGACCCAGGTCGGCTCGACGCCCGCCTCCAGCAGCGCCTCATAGACCCCGGCCTGATAGGCGCCCAGCGCCCCGCCGCCCTGCAGCAGCAGAGCGACACTCTCAAAGGCGCTGGAAAGCGTCGGCATCCTGGGTCCTTCGACCGGCTGAGACGGGGACAGGATAGAGCGCTATCCGCCCCGGTCGAGCCCATTGTGCGATGCAGCATCGATGAGGCGGGATCAAGGCGTTGCGCCGGTCTAGCGCGCGATCTTGAACGGTCCCGCCGCCTGGCAGGTCGGCATCAGCTCCATGGTGTTGACGTTCATGTGGGCCGGCAGGTTGGCGCTCCAGAACACGGCCTCGGCGATGTCCTCGGCGGTCAGGGGCTGGACCCCGTCATAGACCGCCGCCGCCTTGGCGACGTCCCCATGGAACCGCACCTGGGAGAACTCCGTGCCGCCGCACAGGCCCGGCTCGATGTCGGTCACCCGCACGCCGCGGCCGACCAGGTCGGCCCGCAGGTTCAGCGAGAACTGGCGAACAAAGGCCTTGGTCGCCCCATACACATTGCCGCCCGGATAGGGGTAGCTGGCCGCCACCGAGCCCATGTTGATCACATGGCCCCGGCCCCGCGCCACCATGCCCGGCAACAGGGCGTGAGTGACATAGGTCAGGCCCTTCACATTGGTGTCGATCATGGTCTCCCAGTCGTCCAGCGAGGCGCTGTCGGCGGGCGCCAGGCCGAGCGCCAGGCCGGCGTTGTTGACCAGCACTTCGACGTCCTCGAACCCGGCCGGCAACTTGGCGAGGGTCTGCGCCACCGCCGCCCGGTCACTCACGTCCAGGGCCAGCGGAGCGAGGTTCGGACCCAGCTCGGCGGCCAGGGCCGCCAGCCGATCCTGACGGCGTCCGGCCGCGATCACCTTGGCGCCGGCGCCCACGAAGCGTCGCGCGATCGCCGCGCCAAATCCGGCGGTCGCGCCGGTCACAAGAACAATCATCTCTGCTCCGCAGGTTGGGGGAGGGGCTAGGGTTCCGATTAGCTGGACGGGCGGGCCGCGTCGACGGTCATCCATCCGGCATCCCGCCATGCGTTTTTTAGATGCGCGCTTCGCCGCCGCATGGCCTCAGATAGGAAACCCCGCGCAAGAGGTCCCGATGAAGCCGTCCCGCCGCGTCCTGCTCGCCGCCGCCGCCGCACCAGCCTTCGCAGGCCTGGCCGCCCCGGCGACCGCCGCCGGCTGGAGCCTGCCGCCCGAGGGAGGCGTCACCGAGACCGAACATGTCTGGATCCCCATGCCCGACGGCGTTCGCCTCTCGGCCCGGCTGTTCGTCCCCGACACCGCCTCCGCCCAGCCGGTCCCGGCGGTGCTGGAATACATCCCCTATCGCAAGCGCGACGGCTATCGTGGCCACGACAGCGCCTGGGGCCATCAGCTGGCCAGTCGCGGCTTCGCCTATGTCCGTGTCGATGTCAGAGGGTCCGGAGATTCCGAGGGCGTCCAGGTCGACGAATATGATGTCCCCGAACTCGATGACGGCGTGGCGATCATCGACTGGATTTCCCGCCAGCCCTGGTGTTCCGGCGGGGTCGGCATGCGCGGCATCTCCTGGGGCGGGATCAACACCCTGCAGGTGGCCTCCCGGCGGCCCAAGGCGCTGAAGGCGATCATGGCGCTGGGGACCACCGACACCCGCTACGGCAATGACGCCCACTATGTCGGCGGCGCGCTCGGCCACACCAACCTGCAGTGGGGCATTGGCTTCAAGGGGGTCATGGCCGGTCCGCCCGACCCCGCCGTGGTCGGCCCGGCCTGGGAGACGATGTGGCGCCAGCGCCTGGCCGCGACGCCCCCGATCATGGAGACCTGGCTGCGTCACCAGACCAACGACGCCTATTGGAAGCGGGGCTCGCTGGACCAGGACTGGGGCGCGATCCAGGTCCCGACCTATGTGGTGTCCGGTTGGCAGGACAGCTACTCCAACCCGGTCGGTCGCATCCTGACCCATCTCAAGGTCCCGAAGAAGGGGCTGATCGGGCCCTGGGGCCACACCTATCCCTGGACCGCCGCGCCCATGAGCCTCGACTGGGCGGTCGAGGAGGTCCGCTGGTGGACCCAGTGGCTGAAGGGTGTCGACACGGGGATCATGGCCGAGCCCATGCTGCGCGCCTTCATGCCCTACGCCACCTGGGCCGAGAGCCGGCCGCAAGAGATCCCCGGCCGCTGGGTGGCCGAACCGACCTGGCCTTCGCCCGCCATCGCCCTGCGCGTCTTCCACCTCGCCCCGGGCGGCCTCGCCGCCAAGCCCGGCCCTGCCCACACCGCGACCTATGTCGGCGACAGGGTCGTGGGCCTGACCAAGCCGGAGTGGATCGACCGCCCACCCATCGACCAGGCCCTGGACGACGCCCGGTCCCTGACCTTCGACAGCGCTCCGCTGACGGACGATCTGGAGATTCTCGGTTATCCGACGTTCAAGGTCCGCATCGGCGCCGACGTCCCGGTCGCCAAGCTCGCCGTCCGGCTTACCGAGGTGACCGCCGACGGCCGGTCCTGGCTGGTGACCTATGGCCTGAAGAACCTCACCCACCGCCAGTCGGATTCCGACCCCGCCCCGCTCGAGCCCGGAAAGCTTTACGACGTTGAATTCCCGCTGTTCATGACCGGCTACCGGTTCCGAAAGGGCAGCCGCATCCGGGTGGCGATCTCCGAGAACCTCTGGCCGCTGGCCTGGCCCTCACCCCGGATCGCGACCCTCAGCCTGGCCCTGGAGCATTCCCGCCTCAGCCTGCCGGTCCGTCCTCAGGAGTCTGCGCCCGCCCCGTTCCCGATTCCCATTCGGCACGCCGCCGCCGACACCGCCAGCCCGGCGCCGGCGGTCACCACCGCCCCGGTCTCGCCTGGCCACTATCGGATCGAGCTCAACACCCCGCCCGCACCCTTCACCTGGCCCGACATCAAGACCACCACCGCCCGCGGCCACTGGGAAACCGTCGAACTGACCGAGGGCCAGCCCAATAGCGGCTTCTGGCGCCAGCAGGCGACCAGCGCCTGGACCCGCGACGCCTGGGACTGCGAGGTCACCGCCACGATCGAGCTCAAATCCACCGAGACCGAATTCCTGCTGACGGAAAGCCTCACCGCCCGCCAGGCCGGCCAGGTGATCTTCGAACGCAGCGAAGATACGCGGATCACCAGGAACTTGGTCTAGCGTGGGCGCTGCTCCCCCGCTGGGGGAGCTGCCGCGCAGCGGCTGAGCGGGCCGACCCGAAGGGGCGGGCAGGGGTGATGGCGGTCACCGGGCCGTGAACTTCTGGACCCGCTGGCCGTCGATATCGACCACATAGATATCGCCCCGGGCGTCGGCGGCGATGTCGTGGGCGCCCCAGAACTGGCCGTCATAAAGCCCAAACCGCCCGAAGCGCTCCAGGACGTGGCCCTTCAGATCGACGATGGCCACCCCGGAGCGGTCGGGACCGTCATCGGGTTGCTCGCCGCCATCGGCGATCGCCATCCGGTCGCCCGGAAGCATGGCGAGCCCATAGGGCCGGCCGATCGCGCGGTCCTTCCACTGGGCCAGGAAGCGGCCTGTAGCATCGAAGACCTGGACCCGGTCGTTCTCGCGATCGGCGACATAGACCCGCCCCTGGCGGTCGACCGCCAGGCCATGGGGCACGTTGAACTGGCCGGGACCGGCGCCTGGCGATCCCCACTGGAACTGGAACACCCCCTTGGCGTCGAACTTCATGATCCGGGTGTTGAGATAGCCGTCGCTCACATAGAAGCTTCCGTCGGCCAGGACGGCGACGTCGGTCGGCCGGTTGAAATGTGCAGCGTCGTGACCGGCGACGCCACGTTCGCCGAGGGTGAGCAGCAGGGCGCCCTTGGGGTCGAACTTCATCACTTGATTGAGCGCGACGTCGGTGACCCAGACATTGCCGGCCTGGTCGATGGTGAGTCCATGCGGTAGGGCGAACAGGCCGGCGCCCCATTCCCGGACCAGACGGCCAGACTTGGCGTCGAAGACGGCCAGGGTCGGCGCATCGATCGGATCAAGTTTGAGCGGCTCACGCCAGGTCCGCTTGGCGCGGTGGAAGACCACGACCTCGCCCATCGGATCCACCGCCACCCCGGCGGCCTGGCCCAGCACCCGCCCTTCGGGCATGTCGGGCCAGCCATGGACGACGGTGTGCCGGGTGCGCGGAGCGGCCTCTCCGACCGTCGCCAGGAGCATCGCGGCCATGAGGGAGGCCAGGGCGACACGGGCCAGATGCATTGCGGTCTCCAAACGGTTCGGGTCCGAGAGCCAGGAAAGCGCCAGCGGCCCGACGGCTTCCCTTAGCCTGGATGAGCGGACCCGCCGACGGCTTTCACCCCACCACCGTCGCTGTCCCAAGCTCCCGCCCGGGCGCGGCGGCGAGCAGGGCCTGGGTGTAGGGATGGGCCGGCCGGGTCAGGACCTCGGCCGCCGGGCCGGTCTCGACCACCACGCCGTGCTGCATCACCGCGATCCGATGGCCCATCTGGGCCGCCACCCGCAGGTCGTGAGTGATGAACAGGATCGCCAGGCCCAGCCGGTCCTGCAGGTCGCGCAGCAGGTCGAGGATCTGGGCCTGGACCGAGACGTCCAGGGCCGAGACGCTCTCGTCGGCGATCAGCAGATCGGGATTGGCGGCCAGGGCCCGGGCGATGCCGATCCTCTGGCGCTGGCCGCCGGAAAAAGCCGCCGGCCGGCGATGGAAGGCGGCCTTTGACAGGCCCACCAACTCCAGCAACTCCTCCGCCCTGGCCCGCGCTTCGGCAGGTTTGGCCCCGGCCAGAACCCCGGCCCGGACGATCATGTCGCCCACTCGCCGGCGTGGGTTGAGCGAGCCGAACGGGTCCTGAAACACCATCTGCACCGCGCATCGAGCCTCACGCAACGCATCGCCCTTCAGGGCCAACATGTCGACGCCGGCCACCCTGGCCTCGCCGGCGCTCGCGGCGATCACCCGCACCAGGATGCGGGCCAGGGTGCTCTTGCCGGAGCCGCTCTCGCCGACGACGGCAAGGGTCTCGCCCCGACGGATTTCCAAGTCGACCCCGCCCAGGGCCTGGCGGGCGCCGTAGATCTTGGTCAGGCCCCGGGCCACCAGGGCGTGCTCGCCCACCACCGGCCGATGCGGCGGCGGGGTCATGCTGGGCGCGGCGGCCATCAGCTCGCGAGTGTAGGGATGGGTGGGGGCCGTCAGCACCTGGCGCGCTTCGCCGGCCTCGACCAGTTGGCCCCGCCGCATGACCAGCACCCGGTCGGCGATCTCGGCCACCACGCCCACGTCATGGGTGATGAACAGGATTCCGTGGCCATGGGTCTCGCGCAGGTCGCGGATCAGCTTCAGGATCTGGGCCTGGGTGGTGACGTCCAGCGCCGTGGTCGGTTCGTCGGCGATCAACAGGTCCGGCTCCATGGCCAGCGCCATGGCGATCACCACCCTCTGGCATTGGCCGCCCGACAGCTGGCTGGGATAGGAGCGGGCGATCCGCTCCGGGTCCGACAGATGCATGTCGGCCAGCAGGCCCAGGGCGCGGATCGAGCGCTCCTGGGCCGACAGCTTCGTGTGCAGGGCGAAGACTTCCTCGATCTGGCGGCCCACCCGGACCACCGGATTGAGCGCCGCCATCGGCTCCTGCGGGATCATCGCCACCCGGTTGCCGCGGATCTGGCGCAGCTCCGGTTCCGACAGCGCCGTCAGGTCGATCTCACCCAGCCGGATGCGGCCGGCGGTGCGGGCCAGGTCGCCGGGGATGGCCCCCATCACCGCCCCCGCCAGCATCGACTTGCCCGAGCCGCTCTCGCCGACCACGCAGACGATCTCGCCGCGATGCACGGTCAGGGACACGTCCTCGACAGCATGGGCGCGGTCCCCCCCGGCCGGCAGGGCGATGGACAGGTGCTCGACCCGCAGGATCGGCTCAGCCACGGCGACCCTCCGCGTTCAGACCATCAGCCAGCAACGACAGTCCCACCACCAGGGAGGAGATGGCCAGGCAGGGGAAGATCACTAGATGCGGGAAGGCGAGCGCCATGGCCCGGCCCTCGGCGACCATGCCGCCCCAGTCGGGGGTCGGCGGCGGCAGGCCCAGGCCGAGGAATCCCAAGGCCCCGATGGTGATGGCGCTGTAGCCGATGCGCAGGCAGAAATCGACCAGCAGGGGCGGGGCGGCGTTGGGCAGGATGTCCTGGATCAGGATGCGGTGGGCCCGCTCGCCCTGGGCCTGGGAGGCGGCGACATAGTCGCGCCCAGCGATGTCGAGCGCTATAGCGCGGACGATGCGGAAGATCGCCGGGGCGCTGCCGAAGGTCACCGCTAGCACCACATTGGCGTAGGAGGCGCCCAGGGCCACGATCACCACGATGTAGAGCACCAGCACCGGGAACGAGAGCACCACGCTGGCCAGGAATGACAGGATGGCGTCGGTCGCGCCCCGGAAATAGCCAGCCGCCAGCCCCGCGCTGACCCCCACCAGATAGGCCGTCGAGGTCGCCAGGACCGACAGCCCCACCACCGGTCGCGCGCCATAGATGACGCGGGAGAGGATGTCGCGGCCCAGGAGGTCCGTGCCCAGCCAGAAGATCCCGCCGCCGGGCGCGTGGGTTCCCGGCGAGGCCAGCGGCGTCAGGCTGGTCAGGGGATCGAAGGGCGCGAGCCAGGGCGCCAAGGCCGCCACCAGCAGCCAACCGGCCACCAGGAACAGGCCGATCATCGCCGAGGGCTTCAGGACCATCAGGCGCCGGGCAGGGGTCATGGCCGGGGTCATGAATGACGGCCCCCACCGGGCGACAGCCGGGGGTCCAGCCGCACATAGATCAGGTCGGCGATGGTCTGGCTGACCACCACCGTCAGCACACTGACCATGGCGCAGGCCTCGACCAGATAGACGTCGGCGTTGAGCGAGGCCTGATAGAGCAGGGTGCCAAAGCCGCGATAGGCGAAGAACACCTCGACCACGATCACCCCGGACAGGATCCAGGGGATCTGCAGCATGATCACCGTCACCGGGGTGATCAGGGCGTTGCGCAGCGCATGAGCCAGTATGATCCGCGCCGGGCTCGCCCCCTTCAGTCGCGCCATGCGGATATAGGGCTGGGCCATCACCTCGGCCATCGAGGCCCGGGTCATGCGGGCGATATAGCCGGTCGAGGCCAGCGCCAGCACGCTGACCGGCAGGATCAGCTCCCGAAGCGACAGCCCCGCCGCCATGGTGCTCACCCCGGGCAGCCATCCCAGGCCGATCACGAACACCGCCGACAGGAACACCGCCGTGGCGAATTCCGGGATCGAGGTGGTGATGATCGACACCAATGAGATCGATCGATCCAGCGCCGAGCCCTCCTTGGCGCCCGCCGCGACCCCCAGGATCAGCGACATGGGGATCATCACCAGCAAGCCGCCGCCGGCCAGGATCGCCGAGGCGCCCAGCCGGGGCAGGATCAGCTTCAGGATGTCCTCGTGATAATAGGTCGAGGTCCCCCAATGGCCGCGCACGAAGTCGAGGAGCCAGCGCAGATAGCGGATCGCGAACGGGTCGAGATAGCCGTTCTCCGACAGCCAGGCCTGGCGCTGGTCGGGCGTCGAGAACTGGCCCAACACCTTCACCGCCACGCCCTCGACGTTGAACTCCAGCGTCAGGAAAACCAGGAACGACACCACCAGCATGGTGAGCGCCAGGCCGCCCAAGCGGCGCGCCAGATCGGCCAGGGTCTCACGCATCGGCCAGCCAGACCTTGTCCATGCGGAAATAGTCGGACGGATGGGCGCGGTAGTTGCGCACCCTGGGCGAGACGGCGGTGAACTTCTCCGCCCAATAGGGCTGCACCATCACCGCCTGGTCCTGCAGGATCTGCTCAAGGCCCGCCATGGCCTTGGACCGGACGACCGGATCGATCAGACCCATGGCGACATCCAGGCCCGCATCGAACTGCGGATCATTGAAATGGCTCTCGTTCCAGGAACTGGTCGAGCGATAGGCCAGGTCCAGCGCCATCACTCCCAGCGGCCGGTGCGACCAGTAGGTCAGGCCGAACGGGGTCTTGTCCCAGACCGACCAGAATTCCGAGGCCGGCAGCACGTTCAGCTTCAGGCGAATGCCGGCCTCGGCCAGGTTCTGCTGCAGCACCTGGGCGGTGTCCTGTTCGAACCGGCCCTGGGTGTTGCCGAGCGTCAGCTTCAGCTCGATGCCGTTGGCGTGGCCGGCCTCCGCCAGCAGATGGCGGGCCTGGGTCACGTCGCGCTTGAAGGCGGGGAGGGCGGCGTAGTCGGGCTGGAACGGGGCGACATGGTGGTTCTCGCCGACCACCCCATAGCCGCGATAGGCCAGCCGCAGCATCTGGGCGTTGTCGGCCGCCAGCTGCACGGCGCGCCGCACCCGCAGATCGTCGAAGGGCTTCTGGTCATGCTGCATGCGCATGACCACCGTCTGGGCCGCCTGCTGGCGGATCAGCCGGGCCTGGGGCAGGCGGCGAACCAGGTCCAGTTCGGCGACGCTGACCCGGTAGAGGATGTCCACCTGGCCAGCGGCCAGGGCCGCGACGTGGGTCGAGATGTCGGTCCCCAGGTCGATATAGTCGATCTGCCTCAGGGTTGGAGGCGGCCCCCAATAGCCCTCGCGCCGGCGGAAGCTGGCCTGCCGCCCGACCTGGAAATCGGTCAGGGTGAAGGGGCCGGTGCCCACCGGGGTCTTCGGCCAGTCGGCGCCCATGCGCTCGAAATCCCGGTGCAGCATCGGGCAGGTGAAGGCGTAGAGCTGTTCGGGCAGGGAACAGACCGGCCGGTTGAGATGCAGGCGGAAGGTGAGGGGACCAGTCACCTCGATCCCGGTCAGGGCCGCGAAGGCCGTGCGGTTCACCGACTTGGATTTGGGCGCGATCCAGCGGTTGATGTTGAAGGCCACGTCCTCGGTCGTGAAGGCGTCGCCATTGGACCAGCGCACCCCGGGGCGCAGCTCGAAGTCCCAGGTCTTCAGGTCCTCCGACGGCCGCCAGCTCTGGGCCAGGAACGGTCGGCAGATGTTGTCGGCGTCGACCTCGACCAGAAACTCCAGGCAGTTGCGGAACAGGTTCGAGGCTTCGATCCAGGTGGTCAGCGCCGGGTCGGTCATCTGCTGCACGGCGCAGACGAAACGCACCGTGTCCTGGCTCACCGGCGCATGGACCGGTGCGCAGGCCGAGAGCCCCGCCGCGGCGGCCGCCGAAGCGCCCGACACCCCCAGCCAGCTTGCCGCCCGCAGGAAATCGCGCCGCCCGATCTCGCCGCGCCGGAACTGGCCCAGCAGTTCACGCGCCGCCGGATGGGGCGAGCCGCCGTCGCCGTTCACGAGGCCATCTGACCCACCCAAGCTGCGCCGCCCCCCATCGTCATTCGATCGTCGCGATCGAACGCGGACACCCTCGGGTCGCGCGGAGCACGCCTTCCAATGCCTTTTTCAGATACGCCCATCGATATTCAGAACGCGGCCCGTCCGAAGGGCCCTGGCGCAAGGATTGGGGATTGCGCAGGCTTGAGCGTCAAGGGATCACATTGTCCGTTCGCCGCTCACTTGCGCCTGGAGATCGCCCTGTCCGCCGCCCTGGACGCCGCCCGCAGATCGCTCGGACCCGACCCGGCCCGCGCCCTGGCGCTCGCCCGGACCCTGCCGCCCGGCCCTGAGACCAGCTTGCTGATCGGCGCCGCCCAACGCCGCCTGGGCGATGCAGCGGCGGCCATCGCGACGCTGGCCCCGCTTGCCGCCGCCCAGCCCCAGGCCTGGGGCGTCCAGTTTGAGCTTGGCGTGGCCCTGGGCGCCGTGGGCCGCACGACCGAAGCCGAGGCGGCTCTGTCCCGCGCCGTGGCCCTGAACCCGCGCTCGGTCCAGGCCCGCCTGCATCGCGCCGGCCTGCGCGCCGAGATCGGCGACCTTGAGGCCGCCGTCGCCGACTACGCCGCCCTGGTCGTCGAGGCGCCCGACCAGCCGCCGCTCTGGCTCAGCTACGGCCACGCCCTCAAGACCCTTGGCCGCCAGACTGACGCCGTCGCCGCCTACCGCCGCGCCCTGGCGTTGGCCCCCGACTTCGGAGAGGCCTGGTGGAGCCTGGCCAATCTCAAGACCTGGCGCTTCGCCCCCGACGATCTCGCCGCCATGACCGCCCAGCTGGCCCGCGTCGACCTGGATGAGGCGGACCGCGCGCCCCTGCACTTCGCGCTGGGCAAGGCCCTGGAGGACGAGGCCCGCTACGCCGAGGCCTTCGATCACTACGCCTGCGGAAACATCCGCCACCGCGCCCGCCAGCCCTATGACGCGGCCGCCAACACCGCCTTCGTCCAGGCCCAGATCGACCTCTACACGCCCGCCTTCTTCGCCGAACGCCAGGGGTCGGGCTGCGGGGTTCAGGGTCCGATCTTCATCCTCGGCCTGCCGCGCTCCGGCTCCACCCTGGTCGAGCAGATCCTGGCCAGCCATTCCGCCGTCGAGGCCACGGCCGAGCTGCCCGACCTCACCGCCGTCGCCGCCACCCTGCCCAGGCCCTATCCGGCCAGTCTCGCTGAGCTGCCGCCGGACGCCTTCGCGGCGCTGGGTCTTGACTATCTCCAGCGCATGTCGGCCCAACGCCGAACGGACCGACCGCTGTTCACCGACAAGTTCCCCAACAATTTCATGCATGCCGGCCTGATCGCCTTGATCCTGCCCCGGGCCAGGATCATCGACGTTCGCCGCCACCCGCTGGCCTGCGGCCTGTCCGGCTTCAAGCAGCTCTACGCCCAGGGCCAGGCCTACAGCTACGACCTCGCTGACCTTGGCCGCTACTACACCGACTACGCCGCCCTGATGGCCCACCTCGACATGGTCCTGCCCGGCCGCGTTCATCGCCTCTCCTATGAGGCTCTGGTCGAAGACCCGGAGGCCGAGACCCGCGCCCTCCTGGCCTATTGCGGTCTGGATTTCGAGGACGCCTGCCTGCGCTTCCACGAGACCCGTCGCCCCGTGCGCACCGCGAGTTCCGAACAGGTTCGCCGGCCGCTCAACCGCGATGGCCTCGACCAGTGGAAAAACTTCGAGCCCTGGCTCGGCCCGCTCAAGGCCGCCCTCGGTCCCGGCCTGCTCTGAGCCCTCAGGCGTCGGGCGCATTCACCTCGGATGCCTTTTTTGGATGCCGCCATATCGAAATTCTGCTTCCCGGTTAAGGAGCCGGGGGCGAACCTGCATGACGAAATTATGTATCGGGTCGCCTCAAACGCAGCGTCCCGCAAGTCGACACAAATAATGGCTGCGCCCGCCGCGTCAGACGCACGGGTTCTATTGTCAACGAGGGGGACTGAAGTGAACTTATCGAATGGAAACGTGCTGCGCCAAGGTCAAGGCGTGCGCAAGCTGGCGCTTCTTCTCGCTTCCGGCGCCAGCGCCGCAGCCATGAGCTGCGGCTCGGCCTGGGCGGCGGACGCCAAGAGCGGGACCGAGCTTGAAGAGGTGGTGGTCACCGCCAACCGCTCCGGCGCCGAGTCCCTGCAGAACGTCGCCATGGCGATCTCGGCGGTCAGCGTCGACCAGATCACCAAGGCCGGCCAGGGCAATCTCTCCGACCTCGCCAAGTTCACGCCGTCGCTGTCGATCACCGAGGGCGCGCCGGGCTACAACAAGTTCGACATGCGCGGCCTGACCACCGGCGGCTACGCCAGCTCCGACACCTCCGACCGCTCCCTGGTCGCCGTCTATCTCGACGACACCCCGATCTCGCTGCAGGGCCAGACCCCCGACCTCAAGGTCTATGATCTTGACCACGTCGAAATCCTGCGCGGACCGCAAGGCACGCTCTACGGCGCGGGCTCCATGGC
Organism: Phenylobacterium aquaticum; assembly: GCF_947378715.1. Lineage (GTDB taxonomy): Bacteria > Pseudomonadota > Alphaproteobacteria > Caulobacterales > Caulobacteraceae > Phenylobacterium > Phenylobacterium aquaticum_A. The sequence goes on along the minus strand of NZ_CANCLE010000033.1, from coordinate 14,797 downwards.
CGGCACCATCCGCTTCGTGACCGCAAAGCCCAGCACCTCGAGCTTCTTCGGGTCGATGGAGGCGGGCGGCGCCACCACCGAGCATGGCGGCGAAAGCTACAACATCCGCGGCATGGTCAACATGCCGATCATCAAGGACCAGCTGGCGATCCGCGCCACGGTCTATCAGGGCGAGGACGGCGGCTTCATCGACAATATCGGCCTGCGCCACAAGCAGGACGCCAACCTCAACCGCACCACCCAGGCGCGGTTCGCGGCCCGTTGGACCCCGACCGACAAGCTGACCGTGGACGCCAGCTACACCTTCGAGCAGAGCCACGCCTATGGCCTGAACTCCGGCCTCAGCGGCCTGGGCGACTACAAGGTCTCGACCAATTCGCCGGAAGGCACCCGCGACAGCTTCCAGATGTATTCGGTCAATTTCGACTATGATCTGGGCTTCGCCGATCTGGTCTCCACCAGCGCCTACACCTGGCGGCGGATCGGCTTCAACGCCAGCCCCGAGCCGCAGATCGGCTACTTCTTCCAGGACTACACGGGCCTGACCCCCAGCGCGAACGCCTATCCGCTGTTCAAGCAGCCGGCGACCTACAACCAGGCCGTGACCAATTCAATCCCGGCCGAGAAGTACATGATCTCCAACAAGGTGCATGACTACATGCAGGAGATCCGGCTGGTCTCCAAGAACGACGGCCCGATCAAGTGGACCGTCGGGGCCTTCTACGAGCAGCAGCGTCGCAATCTCTACCAGGACATCCCGACCCCGGGCTTCGACACCCTCTCCTACATGAATTACTTCTATGGGCCATTCAACACGCCCAATGGAAAGTACAATTCCAAGACCGTCGACGGCGCCTTCAATCCGGACGACATCTTCTCGGGCCTGCAGAACCAGGAAGAGCATCAGTTCGCCGTCTTCACCGACGACACCTGGCACGTCACCAAGAAGCTCGACCTGACCGTTGGCCTGCGCTGGTTTTCGTTCTCTGAGAAATACTACCTGTTCGAGGGCGGGGTTTACGGGGTGATCGACCACGTGCCCCTGACCCTCAACGCCAAGCAGAAGTCCAACGGCTTCAACCCGCGGGTCAATGTCGCCTATCACGTCAATGACGACCTCATGGTCTATGCCGAGGCCGCTAAGGGCTTCCGCTATGGCGGCGCCAACCAGCCGGTTCCGCTTGGCACGTCAGGCGTGGCCGGCCAGTGCACCCAAAACCTGGCGTCCTATGGCTACTCCGCCGCCCCGCTCACCTTCGGCCCCGACCACCTGTGGAACTACGCGGTCGGTGAAAAGGCCAAGCTGGCCGGGGGCCGCCTGACCCTGAACGCCGACGCCTATTACGTCGACTGGCAGGACGTCCAGACCCGCCTGCTGCTGAACTGCTCGTACTTCTTCACGTCCAACAAGGGCGCGATCACCAGCAAGGGCCTGGAGCTCGAATCCTCCTTCAAGATCACGCCGGAACTGACCTTCTCGGGCAGCACCGGCTACAACGACTCCAAGGCCAACGGGAACATCCCCAATGTCGGCGCCTTCGACGGCGACCGCACGCCCTACTTCCCCAAGTGGACCGCCACGGCGGCCTTCTTCTTCGACCGGCCGGTCGGCGACGGGACCCTGCACGCCCAGGCCAGCTACCAGTATCGTGGCGAGGAGCAGACCACCTTCGACAGCTCCGCGACCACCATCAAGAACGGCGTCCTGACCAAGACCGGGGCCAGCGGCACCTTCGCGATCATCCCGTCGTCAGAGAACGTCAGCGCCTCGCTCGCCTATGACATCGGGCGCTACGAGATCGGCATCTACGGCAACAACCTGACCGATGGCGCCAAGGTCACCGGCGTCGGCCGGGCCACCTATTACAAGATCTATCAGGCGGGCGACCGCTACACCTACGCCCGTCCCCGGACGATCGGCGTGCGCCTGAAGGCCACCTTCTAGTCCGACCCGAGAGCTAGGCTAGAATCCCCCGGACGCGGTGTTCTCGAACACCGCGTCCACTCCCTTTTAAGAGGGGCTCGCGGTGTTCTCGAACACCGCGCTCACTCCCTTTCTGTCGGGGCCTGGGGCGTCGAAAGGCGCTCCGCCCACTCCATTCCAGGCCCTTCTCCCGCGCCGTCCGCGAGGAAGGAAGTGTGATATGGTCCCGCCGCGCCGACGTGGAGAGCCGCCCCTTGCCCCGCCCAGGTCTCCTCTTCGCCGCCTTCCTGTTCCTGGCGACCCCGGCCCTGGCCGAACCCCCGCCCAGCGTCCCTGGTGTCGATGCGCCTGAACTGGCCCGGCTCGGTCCCCACGCGGTCGGCGTGCGCACCGTGACCTGGACTCAAGCCGCCCAGCCCGACGTGCTGGCCTATGACAAGGCCAAGGGCTCGGTCCCACTCATCGCCCGCCAGCTCACGGTCGAGATCTGGTACCCGGCCAGGCCCCGACCCCACTCCAAGCCCGTCGTCTATGCCGACGCCCTGGCGGCCGAGCCGCCCCGGCCGCCGGTCGGCTTCACTGTGCCGGGGATCGCCGTCCGCGACGCCCCCGAGGTGGCGGGCGCCTTTCCCCTCGTCATCCTTTCCCACGGCTATGGCGGCGCCACCGCCGGCATGAGCTGGCTCGCTGAGAACCTGGCCTCCAAGGGCTATGTGGTGGTCGCCCCCCGTCACCGCGATCCGGACTTCGGGGACGCGGCGGGCTTCCCCGGCCCGCTGATGCGCCGGCCGCCCGACATCGCCTTCGTCGCCGCCCAGGCCCGCGCAGCCGCCAAGGCGGGGGCGCCCGGCCTCGCCGCCGCCGACCCCAGCCATACCGTGCTGATCGGCTATTCCATGGGCGGATATGGGGTGCTCACCGACGCCGGCGCGGGCCTCGATCCCAAGGGCGCGGTCAATCTCGTGCCCGGCGGTGTGATGAACCCCTACGCCCGAGGCGGCGCCAAGGCCGCCTCCCTCAACATTCCGGACGTCAAGGCCGTGGTCGCCATCGCCCCGGCCGGGGTCAGCTTCAACGCCTGGGGCCAGGACGGCCTCTCCGGCGTCACTGCGCCCTTGCTGGTGATCGGCGGCGACCGCGACCGCACTGTGGGCTTCGCCGGCGGGATCAAGCCGGTGTTCGAGCGCGCGATCCACGCCGACCGCTACCTGCTGGTCTTCCAGAACGGCGGCCACGCCATCGGCATGAACGGCGCCCCGCCGACCATGCGCGGTGCGGTCTGGGACATGGACTGGTTCGAGGATCCGGTCTGGCGCCACGACCGCGTCATGGCCATCAACCAGCACATGATCACCGCCTTCCTCGACGCCTATGTGAAGGGCGACACCAGCCGTCTGGCCTATCTGACCCCCGACACCGTCCAGTCGAACGACGCCAAATGGCCCACGCCCGGCCCGACCGGCTACGCCCCCTTCAGCCCCGGCGGCCTAGGCGCGACCTGGAAAGGCTTCCCCAAGAACCATGCCCTCGGCCTGGAACTGCACCACCTGCCGCCCGCGCCCTGACATGAACTTTAATTCAGGCGGCATCGCGCCGCTTCCATCCTAGGCTGCCAGCGGGCAGGGCGAGCGCCTTGCCGAGACGGTCGCGGGGGCGAAGATGGCGGACCTGGCTGAAAGACCTTCACCGCGCGCGCTCGCGCGGCTGACCGGGCTTCTCTACCTCTACATCATCGTGGCCGCGATGTTCTCCGAGGCGTTCGTGCGAAGCCGGCTGATCGTTTCCGGCGACCCCGCCGCCACGGTCCGGAACATCGCCGCGTCAGAAGGGCTTTGGCGCTGGGGCGTGGCGGCCAATGTCTCGACCACCCTGTGCGATGTCGCCGTCGCCGCCCTGCTCTTCGTCCTGCTCGCGCCGGTGAACCGCACCGCGTCGCTCACCGCCGCCGCCTTCAGACTGGCCTATGCGGCGGCCATGGCGGCCAGCGCGGCCTTCCTGGTGGCGCCCCTGCTGCTGCTCGGCGATTTCGCCAGCAAGTCCGCAATCGAGGCGGCGCAGATCCAGTCCCTGGTGAGCTATTCCCTCCGCCTGCACGCGGCCGGCTTCGACGTGGCCCTGGTGCTGTTCGGCGTCCACCTGGTCCTGGTCGGTCTGCTGATCGCCCGCTCGACCTATTTGCCCAGGCTGCTGGGCGCGGCCCTGGCCGTCGCCGGCGCCTGCTACATCGCCAACAGCTTCATCGGCTTCTTGGCGCCCAGCCTCGCCGCCCGCCTGTTCCCCTGGACCCTGCTGCCCGGCTTCGTGGCTGAATCCAGCCTGGCGCTCTGGCTGCTGATCGCCGGCGTCAATCCGGCCCGCTGGCGCGAGGCTTGAGGCCAGCTTCCCCAGCAGGAGAGCAACCTAGGAACCCTCGCCCCATGAAATGGGGAGAGGGCAGGGTGAGGCGCGCGCCGCGAAGCGGAGCGTCTTGCGTCGATTCAGCCGGCGCGGCGCCTCAGCAAGGACCCCTCACCCAACCCTCTCCCCGCAAGCGGGGCGAGGGCACGTTTCCATCGCCGCTGATCAAATGGAGGGTCGGGACTCAAGGGAGTCTCCGGCCAGTCTGTCCTCGGCGGACTTTGGCGGTGACACTACTCCCGGTACGGCGGTTCTGACTTGATGAGACCCCGCTTTGCGTTCGATGATGATGCCAGTCCAGGTGCGGAAGAACTCCAAAGCAAAATGCTTAGGTTCTTGGAAGGGCTGGCTGTCGTGGCCTTCTTGCCGTTTTTGTTCAGTTTTATGATCTGGGCAGTGCCGCGTACTCTTAAGCGTTCGACAGCCCTGGGATTTGGTCCGGGATGGGGCTGTGTTGGCGCGGGCCCCAAAGGCGGGGGCTTCTGCGTTCGGTCGCAAGCCCCCTTGCCGACCCATCGCTAGGACAGTTCGCCACCCTCCTAGCTCCCCTCAGATATCCAGCATCTCCGCCACCGCCCGCCCGGTCGCCGCCGCGAACCGGCCGAGCACCCAGCTCCTGAACAGGGCGATCGCCGGGTCGCCCAGGTCCTCGGCGTGGAACTTCAGATAATAGCCGTAGCCGTCCTCCATCATCGTCTCGAAGGGCCGCACCAGTTTTCCGTCGGCGATCTCCTGGGCGAACATGTCGATGTCGGCCAGGGCCACCCCGCCGCCGGACATGGCGTAGTGGACAGCCGATATGGCGGTGTCGAAGGCCAGGCCCCGGTCGGTGTCGACCTCCAGGCCGAACTGGCGGGCGAACATGCCCCACAAGAGGCCGCGCGGCTCGCTCTCCAGCTTGACATGCAGCAGCTCATTGGCGGCCAGGAAGGCGGCGATGCCTCGCCCCTCGATCTGGGCCGCCACCTCCGGCGAACAGACCGGCGAGACCCGCACCATCCACAGCAAGTCGGTGACCCGGTCGTCGACCGACGGCCGGTCATAGACGATGGCGACGTCCAGATCCTCGCGCGGCAGGCCGGTCACATGGCTGGAGGAGACATCCAGCAGCACGTCGGGAAACTCGCGGCGGAAATCGCGCAGCATGGGCAGGGCCATCTGCTGCAGCAGCGACGGCGGCATGTGCACCCGCAGGGTCCGGCCGCCGGTGTCGCCGCTGCGCACCGCGTTCAGCGCCTGCTCCAGCCGGTCGAAGGATTTGCGCACCACCGGCAACAGCGCCGCGCCGGCTTCGGTCAGGGCCAGGCGATGCGGCCGCCGGTCCAGCAACTGGCGACCCAGCAGGTCCTCCAGGCTGATGACGTGGCGGCTCAATGCGCTCTGCGACACGTGCAGCGCCTGGGCGCCGGCCGTGAAGCTGAGGTTCTGGCCCACCGCGTCGAAGGCGCGCAGGGCGTTCAGGGGCAGCCAGCGCCGGTTGATCGGCGTGGCCTTCGTGTCGCTTGGCATGCGTCCTCCGCCAGCAATCGCTCCGTTTCCGGAACGGCTGACCTTGGCGCCCGCGAGGCCTCGCGAGAAGGGGCAGATTATGGAATGCCCGTATGAGGAAATGCGATGCGGCGCGACTGTCGCTTCGTGGCATCTTTCGACGCTCGGACAGGAGGGTTTATGAGCGATCTGAGCGCCATCAGAAGCATGTTGGCGGCCCGTCGACCCGGCCACAGTCTGCCGCAGGGGCTCTATAACGACCCGGCCGTCCATGACTTCGACATGAAGGCGATCTTCGCCCGCACCTGGCTGCTGGTCGGCGCCGAGGTCGAACTTCCCAAGCCCGGCAGCTACCTGACCCTCGAAGTCGGCCAATGGCCGGTGCTGGTGTTGCGCGACCGCACGGGGACCCTGCGCGCCTTCCACAATTCCTGCCGCCATCGCGGCGCCCCCGTCTGCTCCGGCCACGGAACGACCGCGCGCCTGGTCTGCCCCTATCACCGCTGGACCTATGAGCTGTCCGGCGAGCTGGTCCATGCCGGCCGCATGCCCGACGATTTTGACGTCTCGGACTATGCTCTGAAGCCGATCGCCATCGAGACCCTGGCCGGGATCATCTATATCTGCCTGGCCGACGACCCGCCGGACTTCGCCCCTTTCCGCGCGGCCTTCGCGCCGCTGCTGGCGCCCCACGACCTGGCCAACGCCAAGCTCGCCCACACCAGCACCCTGGTCGAGAAGGCCAACTGGAAGCTGGTCATGGAGAACGCGCGGGAGTGCTACCATTGTCCCGGCGCGCACCCGGAGTTGTCGGTCACCTTCCCGACCGGGGCCTCCGCCCATTTCGACTATGGCGCGGACCAGCACGCCGACGCCTTCTACGCCCGCATGAGGGCGCTCGGCCTGCCCTCCGACGAGGTCGAGGGCGACTGGTGGCAGGCGGTGCGCTTCCCGCTCAATGAGGGCTGCGTGTCCATGACCCTGGACGGCCAGCGCTCGGTCGACAGGCTGATGTGCGAGACCGGCGACGGCGACATCGGCTCCCTGCGCTGGGCGCTGGAGCCGAACAATTTCTGCCATGCCACCGGCGACTTCGTCTTCATCTTCACCTGCATGCCCACCGGCCCGCATGAGACCGTCGTGACCGCCAAGTGGCTGGTCCACAAGGACGCGGTCGAGGGCGTCGACTACGATCTGGAGCGCCTCACCGCGCTCTGGGAGAAGACCAATCTCCAGGACCGCGACCTGGCCGAGAACAACCAGCGCGGCGTCAATTCCCTGGGCTACCAGCCGGGTCCCTATTCCCCCGACGCCGAGGCCCTGTTGATCCGCTTCGTCGACTGGTACTGCGCGAGCGCGCAAACCTTCATCGACGAGGTCGAACCGGCATGAGCGACAAGCCCGGACTGCATCTCGAGACCCTGGCCATCAGCCACGGCTATGATCCCCAGTCGGGGCAGGGGGCGGCCAAGCCGCCGATCTACGCCACCTCGACCTTCGTCTACCGCTCGGCCCAGCAGGCCAAGGACATCCACGAGCAGTTCTTCGATGGGCCGGAGTCGGAGGGGGCCAAGCGCCTGGCTGGCGAGCCGCAGGCCTATATCTACGGCCGGCTCGGCCACCCGAACCTGACCATGGTCGAGGCGCGGCTGGCGGCGTTGGACGGGGCCGAGGACACAGCCGCCTTCAACAGTGGCATGGCGGCGATCTCCACCACCCTGTTCGCCCTGGTGCGTCCCGGCGACAGCGTGGTCCACAGCCGGCCCTTCTATGGCGGCGCCGACAACCTGATCCACAACGTGCTGTCAGATTTCGGGGTCAAGGCCTTCGCCTTCCTCGACGGCCTCAGCGAGGCCTCGATCCAGGTCGCCCTGGACGAAGCCGCGGCGTCCGGCCCGGTCAGCGTGATCTGGCTGGAGTCCCCGGCCAACCCGACCGCCGCCCTGGTCGATATCGCTCTCGTCGTCCGCCTCGCCAAGGCGCTGGGCGACCGCCAGGGCCGCAGGCCGATCGTCGCCGTGGACAACACCTTCCTGGGTCCGCTGCTGCAGTCGCCGCTGGCGCAGGGCGCCGACCTCTGCATGACCTCGCTGACCAAATATTGCGCCGGTCATTCCGATCTGCTGGCCGGCGGCGTCTCGGGTTCGGCCGAGCTGATCAAGCAGCTCAAGGCCCTGCGAACCCTCAAGGGCGCCCACCTCGACGCCCAGACCGCCTGGCTGCTGCTGCGCTCCTTCGAGACCCTGCCGGTGCGCACGGCGCGGGCCTGCGATAACGCGCTCAAGATCGCGACCTATCTGCGCGACCATCCCAAGGTGCGCGGCGTCACCTATGTCGGCTTCCGCGACGAACCCGAGGCGATCGCCCTCCTGGCCCGCCAGTGCCGGGGGACCGGCTCGACCTTTTCCGTGCGGCTGAAGGGCGGAGAGGCCGAGTGCTTCCGCTTCCTCGACCGGCTGCGGGTCTTGCGCCTGGCGGTCAGCCTGGGCGGCACCGAGACCCTGATCTGCCACCCGGCCACCACCACCCACTACGCCGTGCCCAGGGCCGAGCGCGAGGCTTCCGGCATTGATGATGGGACCATGCGCCTGTCGGTCGGGCTGGAGCATCCCGACGACCTGATCGCCGACCTGGAACAGGCGCTGGAGGCGGTCTGATGAGCGCCGTCGACCCGCACGCCCTGAACGGCAAGCTGCCGCGTCCCGAGCGCACCGTCGAAGTGCTGGTGATCGGGGCCGGCCCGGCCGGGACCGCCGCCGCCATCGCTGCCGCCAAGCTGGGCGCCCAGGTGCTGCTGGTCGATGAGAACCCGGTCTCCGCCGGCCTGATGGGGCTCGACACCCCGCTCTATTTCGGTGGCCGCATGACCTCGGCGGTGCAGCGCCAGGCCCGCATGATCGAGCAGGTCTTCGCCGCCAATCCCGACCTCGAGACCGCCATGGAGCTGGGCGTCGAGATCGCACTCGCCACCTGCGCCTGGGGCGCCTTCGTCAATGGCCCGGGCGTCGGAACCCTGCCGGAACCCATGGTCGGCCTGGCCGATGAGGACCGCGCCTGGCTGGTCGGCTTCAAGTCGCTGATCCTCGCCACCGGGGCCCGTGACATCGCGCTATCCTTCCCCGGCTGGGACCAGCCCGGCGTCATGGGCGCCAACGGCCTGGCCGCCCTGCTGGACCGCTACGACGCCTTTGCCGGCCGCCGCATCGTCATCCTCGGCTCCGGCGACCTGGCCCTCGACACCGCCCGCCGCGCCCTGGCGCGCGGCCTCGACGTCGTGGCGATTGTCGAGGCGCTCGATGAGATCCAAGGCGCCCCCGACCGTGTGGAAACACTTAAAAATCAGGGTGTTGAATTCCTGACGGGCCAGGTGATCCACCGCGCCCTCGGCGGCCTGGACGGGGTCGAGCGGGTCGAGATCGGTCCGGTCGGCGGCCCGGTCCGGACCCTCGATTGCGACACGGTCTGCCTGGCCATCGGCCTCGCCCCGGCCATCGAACTGCTGAACGTCCTGGGCGGGGCCCTGACCATGGATCCGGGCCGTGGCGGCCATGTCCCGGTCGTGACCGACGCCGTCCGAACCTCCCTCGTCCATGTCTACGTCAGTGGCGACGCCGCCGGCCTGGCCGGCGCCGGCGAAGCCGGAATCGCCCGGGCCGCCGCCCAGGGCGAAGCCGCCGCCCGCGCCGCCCTTGGCGCGGCCTTCGAGCCCGCAGCCCCGGCCCCGTCGATCGACGCCATCGCCTATCAGCTGGCCTGGACCCGGGCCCTGATGAGCGTCGGCTCCGACGCGGTCATGGTCTGCCAGTGCGAGGAGGTGACGCGCGGCGACCTGCTCGGCGTCCAGCCCCCGCGCTATCTTGATCGCCCCGAGCGTCTGGCCGCCCGCGACATCCACAGCCTGACCGCTGATGGCCCGGTCAACCAGGACCAGATCAAGCGCCTGACCCGCGCCTGCATGGGCGCCTGCCAGGCCAGGCGCTGTCGTGAGCAGGTCGCCCTGATCCTGACGGCGGCGACCCAGTCCCCGGCGGGCGCGATCCCCCTGGCCGGGTTCCGCGCGCCGGTCCGGCCCCTGCCGCTGAAGGTCCTGGCCGACTGGGGCGAGGCCGCTGAGATGGGCGCCGGCTGGGACGTCTGGTTCGGCATTCCCGAGCAATGGATTCCCTATCGCGATATCGGCACCGAGCGGGCGGCGATGCACATCGCCATCCTCGGCGGCGACATGCACCTCTGAGGGCTGGGACATGACCCCTTCCAAGGGCGCCTCGGTGGTGATCGTCGGCGGCGGGGTGACGGGCCTCAGCGCCGGCTGGCAGCTGGCCCGGGCCGGCTGCGACGTGGTTGTCGTCGACAAGGGCGTGATCGGCTACGAGGCCTCGAGCCGCAATGGCGGCGGCGCCTCGCACTATCACAGCCCGCTGTTCGCCGAGGAACAGCGCATGTGGCCGCTGATGGACGAGCTGCTCGGCTATCCCACCGAATATCGCCGCGAGCGGGTGATCGTCGCCCTGACTGACGCCCAGCTGACCCACTACCACTACATGGCCGCCATGTTTAACGAGCTCGGCTACACGGCCGAGCACCTGGATGTGAAGCAGGCCTTGGAGATGGCGCCCCTGGTCAGCGACAGGATCCTGGGCGGCATCCATCTGAAGTTCGGCGGCCAGGCCAATCCCCAGCGGACGGTCCAGGCCTATGGCTGGGCGATGCAGGACCACGGCGGCCGCCTCCTCCAGAACGCCCAGGTCAGCGGCTTCGAGACCGCCGGCGGCAAGGTCACGGCCGTGGTCACCAGCCGCGGGACCCTGGGCTGCGACGCCCTGGTGATCGCCGCCGGCCCGCAGACCGAGGGCCTGGCCGCCCAGCTCGGCGCCTTCGCGCCCATGGCCCCGGCCCGGGCGGAGATGATCGTCACCGAGCCCGCCCCGCTGATGCCGATCGGCGGGGTGGACGGCAACGGCCTCTATGGCCGCCAGACCCTACGCGGCAACCTCGCCTATGGCGGTGGGCCGCACGAATGGATCGAGGTAGGCGAGGCGGGTCCCAGCGCCCGGCCGACCACGCCCCTGATGCGCAACCTCGCCAGGCGGGTCGCAGAGCTGCTGCCCAAGGCCGAGCATCTGCGGGTGATCCGCAGCTGGGCCGGGGTGATCGAGACGACGCCCGACGGCCGCCCGATCCTCGACCGGCTGAAGGCCCCGGACAATGTGGTGCTGGCCTCGATGTCGGGGGTGGGCTTTGGCCTGTCGCCTGCCAGCGGCCACGCCATCTGCGACCTGGTGCTGGAGGGCCGCTGCACCTTCACCGACATCGACAAGTTCGGGATCGATCGCTTCGCCGATCTGCCCGCCGATTGGCGCCTCTCCCGTGGGTGGACCCCGGTGTCGGGGCCCGTTTAGGAGACTGCCATGGTCGCCAACACCCTCTCCGCGTCCGCGCGCGTCAATGACGACACCACCCTGATCGCTGAGCTGGACCGCAAGGTGCACTGGCTGTCGGCCTGGACGATCCACAACGCCAACCACCTGCGCGAAAGCCGCGACGGGCTGAAGGTGGGCGGGCATCAGGCGTCCTGCGCCTCGATCGCCACCATCATGTCGGCGCTCTATTTTTCGGTGCTGCGGCCGGAAGATCGGGTGGCGGTCAAGCCGCACGCCAGCCCTGTGTTCCACGCCATCCAGTATCTCTATGGCCGCCAGAGCCTCGACCAGATCCAGAACTTCCGCAGCTTTGGCGGCGCCCAGTCCTATCCCTCGCGGACCAAGGACAAGGACGACGTCGACTTCTCGACCGGCTCGGTTGGCCTCGGCGTCGCCATGACCGCCTTCTCCTCGATCGTGCAGGACTACATGCTGGCCCATGGCCGCATGGAGCCGGGGCGCACGGGCCGGATGATCTCGTTGCTCGGCGACGCGGAGCTCGACGAGGGCAACATCTATGAATGCCTGATCGAAGGCTCCAAGCACGACCTGCGCAATACCTGGTGGATCGTCGACTACAATCGCCAGAGCCTGGACGCGACCACCTGGGACCGGATGTTCCTGCGCTTCGCCGATGTGTTCGCGACCATGGGCTGGGACGTCATCACCCTGAAGTACGGCCGCAAGCTGCAGGCGGCCTTCAAGCTGCCAGGCGGCGAGGCCCTGCGCGAGTGGATCGACGAATGTCCCAACGACCTGTTCGCGGCGCTGAGTTTCCAGGGCGGCGCGGCCTGGCGGGCCCGGCTGGAGGCGGACTTCGCCAAGCGCCCGGCGGTGCTGGCCCTGATCGCCGGCTATGACGACGACGAACTCACCGCCCTGATGACCAATCTCGGCGGCCACGACCTCGACCTCTTGCTGGAGACCTTCCAGTCGGTCGACGACACCCGTCCGAAGCTGTTCATCGCCTATACGATCAAGGGCTTCGGCCTGCCGTTCCAGGGCCACAAGGACAACCATTCCGGCCTGATGACCCCCACCCAGATGGAGGCCTTTCGGGCCCGCATGGGGGTCGAGCACGGCCGGGAGTGGGAGGCCTTCGAAGGTCTGCCGCGCGCCGAGGCGGAGTATCGCCGCTATCTCGACAACACGGCCTTCCAGGCCCGGCCAAGGGATCGCCACCCCGCGCCGGTCATCCCGGTTCCCGACGCCGCGAGCTTCCCGAGACCCACCGGACGCCAGTCCACCCAGGTCGCCTTTGGCAAGGTGCTGAACGATCTGGCCCGTCTCGGCGGCCCCCTGGCGGACGCCATGGTGACCACTTCGCCCGACGTGACAGTCTCGACCAATCTGGGCGGCTTCGTGAACCAGCGCGGCCTGTTCGCCCGCGAGCTGCGCGCCGACCAGTTCAAGGACAGCAAGATCGCCTCGCCCCAGAAATGGGCGATGGGGCCGCAGGGCCAGCACATCGAGCTGGGCATAGCCGAGAACAACCTGTTCCTGATCCTGGGCGCCCTGGGCCTGGCCGGCGACCTGTTCGGCGAGCGGCTGATCCCGATCGGCACGGTCTATGACCCCTTCATCAATCGCGGCCTCGATGCGCTCAACTACGCCTGCTACCAGGACGCCCGCTTCATGCTGGTGGCCACGCCGTCGGGCCTGACGCTCGCGCCGGAGGGCGGGGCGCACCAGTCGATTCACACCCCCCTGATCGGCATGGCCCAGGACAAGCTCAGCTATTTCGAGCCGGCCTATGTCGACGAGCTGGTCGAGATCATGCGCTGGGGTTTCGAGCATATGCAGACCCCGGACGGCGGCTCGATCTATCTGCGGCTCTCGACGCGAGCTCTGGATCAGGTGGAGCGCACGCTCAGCGCCAGCCAGATCGAGGCGGTGTTGGCCGGCGCCTATTGGCAGGTGGAGCCGGAGCCGGGCGCGGAGTTCGCCATCGTCTATACCGGCGCGGTCGCCCCCGAGGCGCTGGAGGCTTTCGAACAGATCCGCGAGGACCTGCCGGGCGCGGGGCTGCTGGCGGTGACCAGCCCGGACCGCCTGCATCGCGGCTGGTCCCAGGCGCTGACCGCCCGGGCGAGGGGGGATCGGGTCGTGGCCCATGTGGAACGCCTGCTTGGGCGCCTCGCGCCGGGCGCGGGTCTGGCGACGGTCATAGATGGGCCGCCCGCCACCCTGTCCTGGCTGGGCGGGGTGCGCGGCCACCGGGTCGCGCCGCTCGGCCTCGACCACTTCGGCCAGTCCGGCGACGTGCCGGATCTCTACCGCGCCTATCGCCTCGACGCCGAGGCCATCCTCGACGCGGCCGCCTCCGCCCTGATCGATCCGGTCTGACCATGTCCATTGATGTCCTGATGCCCGCCCTGTCGCCGACCATGGAGGAGGGGACGCTCGCCAAGTGGCATGTAAAGAAAGGCGACGTGGTGAAGTCGGGCGACGTGATCGCGGAGATCGAGACCGACAAGGCGACCATGGAGGTCGAGGCGGTCGACGAGGGCGTAGTCGAGGACGTGCTGGTTCCGGAGGGGACCGAGGGCGTGAAGGTCAACACCCCGATCGCGCGGCTGAGCGGAGAGGTCGAGGTGGCTTCTGCGCCGGCCCCGAGTCAAAGTCTCCCTCAGGCGGCTAGGCCGCCAGCTCCCCCGGAGCAACCTGCTCCCGCCGTCGCTGCGTCCGCTGCGCCTGGTTCCTCCCTCTCTGGGGGAGGTGGCGCGGTGAGCGAAGCGAAGCGCGACGGAGGGGGTCAGCGCGTCTTCGCCTCGCCGCTCGCCCGGCGGATCGCCCAGCAGAAGGGGCTGGATCTGGCGGCGGTGACGGGCTCAGGCCCGCATGGCCGGATCATCAAGCGCGATGTCGAGACCGCCGCGCCGGGCGCGCCCCGTCCCGCGCCGGCCGCGTCAGGCGGCGCGACCTCGGCCCCGGCCGCCCCGCGCCAGGTGCTGAGCCTGGCCCAGATGGGCATCCCCGACGGCTCATACGACCTGATCCCGCTGGACGGCATGCGCAGGACCGTGGCGCGCCGGCTCACCGAGAGCTTCCGCGATGTGCCGCACTTCCCGCTGACGCTGGACCTGGAGATCGACGCCCTGCTGGCCGGCCGGGTGAAGATCAACGCCATGCTGGAGAGCCAGGGCGTCAAGGTCAGCGTCAATGATCTGGTGATCAAGGCCGCGGCCATCGCGCTTCGCCAGGCGCCTGAAGCCAATGCCTCCTACACCCCGGAAGGCATAGCCATGCACCACCATGCGGACATCGCCATGGCGGTGGCCCTGGACGGCGGTCTGATCACCCCGATCATCCGGGCGGCGGAGACCAAGGGGCTGGCCCAGATCGCGACCGAGGCCAAGGACCTGGCCGCCCGGGCGCGGGCCCGCAAGCTGAAGCCCGAGGAGTTCCAGGGCGGAACCTTCTCGATCTCAAACCTCGGCATGTTCGGGATCAAGGCCTTCTCCTCGATCATCAATGAGCCGCAGGGGGCGATCCTGTCGGTGGGCGCGGGCGAACAGCGGCCGGTGGTCAAGAACGGCCAGCTGGCCGTGGCCACGGTGATGACCGT
>NZ_CANCLE010000032.1 GCF_947378715.1 Phenylobacterium aquaticum | reverse complement strand
AGGCGGCCTGGGCCATCGGGCTTTCGGCGGCGCGGGCGGCGAGGATCTTGCGCTTCACGACCGCGCGGACCGTCAGATACTGGATCGCGAACAGGCCGATCTTGGAGGCGAGCGGGAAGATCGCCGCGAAGGCCACCCAGTGGCTGGTGTAGCGGATCGCGACGACCGCGTTGAGGATGGCGGTCACGAACATCAGGCCGGCCCAGACATAGCCGAACAGCGTCATGATCTCCTGGCCGTGGCCGGCGGCGACGGGGGGCATGTAGCGCAGCATCCAGCCCCGCTGCAGCATGGCGCCGCCCACCACCACATAGATGATCGAGGGCTTGAACATCACGAAGCGGACGTCGTGGGTGATCAGGCTGGCGGTCCCGAACACCAGGACCAGACCCAGGCCCATCCATTGCAGGCCGGGGATGGGGTGGCCGCGCATCTTGCGCCAGGCGACCTGCAGCACGCCGACGCCGATGGCGGCGGCCGTGGCGATGCGGACATCGACCTTGAGGGCGATCAGGACCAGGAAGATCAGGGTGGAGAAGAAGTCTTCCAGGAGCGGGCGGGCGGCGTACATCAGGCTGTTCATGGCGTCCTCAGGGCGGTGAATTGCGATGGCTGAACCTAGTGGCGGGCGGGCCAAAACCTGAAATCCGTCGGCGCGGAATCGGCGGCGATCCGCGAATTGCGCCTGTCCGACCGCGCTTCGCGAACGGCGCCCGGCCCGAATTTCGCGCCAAGCCTTCTATCGGCGATCCAATGGGCCTATATGTCGGCTGTCCGGTTCGCCGGACTATGGAGATAAACGCGCTCGTAATAAGCGGACTGGACCCGGGTGCGATTCCCGGCGGCTCCACCAATCTTCCTCCGGGTTATGCGCCGGAAAGTGCGGGGCCGATCAGCATCGACAGACGTCTAAAGGTGTTGCTTTCTCTCGGCTTTGCCCACCGTTTCGGGCTTTAAACTAAATGCGAACGATAACTTCGCTGAAGAAGTTCGTCTGGCCGCGTAAGCGTCAGACTGATTTCGACATCAAGCCCTAGGGGGTTTAGCTCCTCTAGGCGGGGCCCGGGGGGGGCCTGGCAACAGAACCCCCCCACTTGGTCTCGACGCCGCTCCAACCCTCAGGGGGGCCTGGCGACAGAACCCCCCACTTCATCGCTAAGCTCCGCTATCTGAGCAGCCCTGCAAAAGCCGTGGGGGTGTGGCCGGACGCGCCTTGCGCGGCGTGCGCGACGCGCTACCCTGTCTGCGCACATCGCGCTCGGAGATCACATGGCTCAGGACCCGCCGGCCCAAGACCAGATGCACTACGAGGCCATGGCCCAGGAGGCCCTGCGCGGCGTGGTCAAGGCTGCGCTGAAGAAGGCTGCGGCGCCGGAAGGCCTGCCGGGCGCGCACCATTTCTACATCACCTTCAAGACCGAGGCGCCGGGGGTGTCCGGGCCGGCCGACCTGTTGGGCAAGTACCCGGACGAGATGACCATCGTCCTGCAGCACCAGTACTGGGACCTGGCGCCGGGCGAGACCTTCTTCACCGTCACCCTGAAATTCGGCGGCCAGCCCAAGCGGCTGAGCGTGCCCTATGCGGCCCTGACCCGGTTCTATGATCCGAGCGTGCAGTTCCTGCTGCAGTTCGAGACCCCGGCGACCGCAGCGGCCAATGCCGCGGCGGCGGCCGCCGCCAGCCAGGCCCAGGCGGGCGCTCCCGCCGAGGACGCCGCGCCGGCCGACCCGGACGCGCCGAACGTCGTCTCCCTCGACCATTTCCGCAAGAAGTGAGACGCCTGTGACCGACGTCGCCGCCGCCGAACCGGAAGCCCTGACCGACGAGGCGATCCTCGCCCGCTTCCTGCGCTCGAAGAACCAGCCGACCGGCTCCCAGACCCTGGGCTTCCGGATCGTCGCCGTGAACCAGGCCGAGAAGACCGTCGAGGTCGCCTTCGAGGCCAAGGCCGAGCTGCTGCTCAATCCGATGAAGCAGATCCAGGGCGGCTATCTCTGCGCCATGCTGGACGAGTGCATGAGCGTCGCCTGCATGGTCGCCTCGGGCATGACCCATGTGGCGCCCACGGCCGAGATGAAGACCACCTTCTTCCGTCCGGCCATGCCCGGGACCCTGAAGGGGATCGGCCGGGTGGCCAAGTGGGGCCGCACCATCGCCTTCACCGAGGGCGAACTCTATGACGCCGACGGCCGGCTGCTGGCCAAGGCCACGGGGACGGCGGTGCCCACCCCGTTCCAAAGCTACAAGAAGTAGGGCGATGGGCCGGGCGGGCTTGGCGGGCTTGCTCGTAGCCCTGACGCTGGCCTGGACGGGGCCCGCGTTCGCCGCCGGCCCGTTCGCCAACTGGGCCGCCGTGGTGGTGGCCGGCGACTGGCACGCCCATTCCGGCGGCCCCTCCGAAGCCTTCGACAACGCCCGCCATGACGTGGTCGGGGAGCTGGAACGGATCGGCTTCGAGAAGGCCAATCTGCGCCAGTTCTCGGTCCGCCCGGAGCGCTACAAGGACACCGGCCTGGCCAAGTCGGACCCCGAGGGCATCTACAACGCCCTGGTCGAGCTGACCGCCAAGGGGACCGAGGGCTGCCTGGTCTATTTTTCCAGCCACGGCGCGCCCACCGGGGTGGTGGTGGACCAGAAGATCCTGCCGCCGGGCATATTGGGGGCGATCCTGGACCGCACCTGCGGCGCGCGCCCGACCGTGGTGGTGATTTCCGCCTGCTTCTCCGGGGTGTTCATCCCCGAACTGGCCCAGCCCAACCGCATGGTGCTGACCGCCGCGCGGCCCGACCGCACCTCGTTCGGCTGCGGCGAGGCCGACCGCTACCCCTATTTCGACGACTGTTTCCTGCAGTCCACGCCCCAGGCCCACGACTTCCCCGGCCTGGCCGCAGCGGTGCGAACCTGCGTGGCGGCGCGCGAGATCAAGGAGGGCATGAAGCCGCCCTCCGAACCCCAGCTGTTCATCGGACCGCAGCTTCGACCGCTGTTGCCGCTCTACGCTTTTCCCACGACGCCGCCGAAAGGCGGGTGAAAGGTCGCGGGGAGGTTTGACGCCCAGGCCCTTTGAAGCCATGACCCGGCGCCCTACAACCACTTCCCGTCGCCCATCGACTTCGAGCCGATCCCCAGAATATGCGCCTTTCCGCCAAGACCGCCCTCGCCGCCCTCGCCGCGCTCCTCCTGATCCCCGCGGCGACGCGGGCCCAGGACGCTGCGGCGACCGTGGCGGCGGGTCCCCAGGGGCCGATCCCCTACACGGCTCTGCGGCACCGCGCGACGCGGTCGCGTCTGGCCCATCCGGGTCCCAGGACCGCGACCGCCAAGGCGGCGACCACCAGGATCCCGACGGCGGAGAATGCGCCCGCCGCCCTGATCACCGCCCCCGCCCTGCCGGCCACCGCCGCCGGCGCCCGCCTGGCGACGGTCGAGCCCCTGCCCCAGGCCGAGCTGGAGGCCTTTACCGACGGGCTGATCCGTGACGCCATGGACCGCGAGCATATCGCCGGCGTCACGGTCGCCGTGGTGCAGAACGGCCAGGTGGTGCTGAAAAAGGGCTATGGCGCGGCCAGCCTGTCGCCGCTGCGCCGGGTCGATCCCGACACCACCCTGTTCCGTATCGGCTCGATCTCGAAGACCTTCACCTGGATCGCCCTGATGAAGGAGGTCGAGGCCGGCCGCATGCGCATCGACGGGCCGGTCAATCTCTACCTGCCCGAGACCCTGCAGATCCGCGACCAGGGGTTCCGCGCCCCCGTGCGGGTGATCAATCTGATGGACCATTCCGGTGGGTTCGAGGACCGGGCGCTCGGCCAGCTGATCGAGAAGAACCCGGCGCGCGAGCGCGCCCTGAGCGAATATCTGCGTCAGGAGTGGCCCCGGCGGATGGAGAGCCCGGGCGCGATCTCCAGCTATTCCAACTATGGCGCGGCCCTGGCCGGCGAGGCGGTGAGCTATGTCACCGGCCGGCCGTATGAACGGCTGATCGAGGATGAGATCCTCTCGCCCCTGGCGCTGAACCACACCACCCTGCGCGAGGCCCGTCCCCGGGTGGCGGGGCTGCCCGGCCCCATGCCGCAGGCCCTGACCCGCGACCTGTCCCAGGGCTTCCGCTGGACGGCCTCGGGCTTCAAGAGCCGGCCCTACGAATATCTCGGCCACGTCGCCCCCTCGGGCTCGGCCTCATCGACGGCCGGCGACATGGCCCGCTACATGTCGATGTTGCTGAATGAAGGCCATCTGGACGGCGCCACGATCTATGGCCCCCGCGCGGCCGAGGCCTTCCGCACCCCGATCCGCCAGACCCCGGCCGGGATCAATGGCTGGGCCCATGGCTTCATCCAGTACGCCCTGCCCGGCGGGCACATGGGCTTTGGCCATGACGGGGCGACCCTCAGCTTCGTCTCGCGCATGGTGGTGTCCCCCGACCTCAAGCTCGGGGTGTTCATCTCGACCAACACCGAGACCGGAGCCGAGCTGATCCGCCGCTATCCGGACCGGCTGGTGCGCCAGTTCTATATGCCGCCGCAGATCTTCCCCCGGCCCGGCGACCCCGCCCTGCTGGCCCAGGCCAAGCGCTTCGAGGGCCACTATGTCAGCTCGCGCCGCAAGTTCGGCGGGCTGGAGGGCCTGATCGACCTGCTGCAGGCGGGCGTGAAGGTCGAGGTCACGCCGGAGGGTCGGCTGTTGACGATCGGCGCCGAGGGCCCGCGCGCCTGGGTTCCGGTCGGCGATCCGGCGGCCGGCCGTTTCATCTCCGCCACCGGCGACGAGCATCTCGCCTTCCTGGGCGACGGGCGGCGGGCCGACGCCTTCCTGGGCGCGCTTGGCGACCAGACCTATCAACGCGCCAACCTGTGGTCCCAGGCCAGCGTCCTGGTCGTCCTGGCCGCCCTGACGGCGCTGTGCGCGGCTGCGACCCTGGCCGGCATCTTCCTGCGCAACCGTCGCGAATTCCGCGAGACCTCGATCCAGAACCTGGCGGGCCTGGTGCAGAATCTCCAGGCCGCCCTGTGGCTGACCGCCTTCGCCCTGTTCGGCATGTGGCTGTCGGAGACCGGCGACACGGCCGCGGTGATGTACAACTGGCCGGGCGCCTCGCTGGTCATCGCCGAGGGCTGCGCCATCGTCTCGGCCCTGCTGACCGGCGGCACCGCGCTCGCCGTGCCCTATATCTGGCGCGGCGGCCGGCGGGTCGACAGCTGGACCCAGCTGCGCAAGACCGGCTTCACCGTGACCGTGCTGATCTATCTCAGCCTCTCGATCCTGCTGCTCCACGACCTGTGGGAACCGCTGCGCTGGTGATTCGGAGCGCGGCCGGATCGCCTAACGCCCGTTAACGTCTTCGCGAACGACGGCTCGTCAAAGCTGTGGACAACCCCTGGTGGGCGAGGCCGACGCCGCGCGACCGGCGCCGCGCCGCCATGGCTAAGGGCTTAAAACCATGAGGCTTCGGCGGGGAAACCGGGCGTCAACCCTAAGCCCCGTGGTGCGACAGTCTGCACCACCGAAAGTGTCGCCTTCACCCAAACCTTAAACGCGTCGTTTACCATGAACTGGGTAAATCCTGCCTAGCGGCGGGCCAGTTGTGTCCGGCGCCTTAACGGGAACAGGGGCGCCTCGCGTTGAACGGATTCGTCGCCGCTTTGCAGAGGTTCGGCATTGGCCGTCTGGCCGCCATCCTCGGGATCGGGGCCGGCGTGGCCGCCGCGCTGTTCGCCATGACCATGAATCTGGGTCAGCCCAAGTCGCTGCTCTATTCCAACCTCGACCTGAAGGAAGCCGGGTCCATCACCGCGGCCCTGGACCAGGCGGCGGTGAAGTACGAGGTCAAGGGCGACGGCTCGACCATATTGGTGGACCGCGACGTGGTCGCCTCCACCCGGCTGATGCTGTCCAGCAAGGGCCTGCCGACCTCCGGCTCGGTCGGCTATGAGATTTTCGACCAGACCAATGCGCTGGGCCAGACCGACTTCGTCCAGCAGCTGAACCGCCAGCGCGCCCTGGAAGGGGAACTGGCCCGCACCGTCCAGGGCCTGGACGGCGTGACCTCGGCCCGGGTTCACCTGGTGCTGCCCAAGCGTGAACTGTTCGAGGAAGAGGCCCAGCAGCCCTCGGCCTCGGTGAGCATCGGGGTCGGCGGCCGCGAGCCGGGTCCCGACCAGGTGCGCGCCATCCAGAACCTGGTCGCCGGCGCCGTGCCCAATATGAAGCCCGACCGCGTCACCGTGGTCGACCAGCACGCCAAGACCCTGTCCGGCGGCGAGGCCGGCGACGCGCTGGAGGCCGACGGCCGCAAGACCGAGGTCGAGGCCCGGATCGCCAAGTCGGTGAAGACCATGATCGAGGGCCTGGTCGGGGCCGGCAAGACCCGGGTCAATGTCACCGCCGATCTCGACCTGTCGCGGGTGAGCACCCAGCAGGAGACCTTTGACCCCGACGGCCAGGTCGTCCGTTCAGAATCCACCACCGAGGAAAACGCCAAGGAGAACCAGCCGGACTCCACCAGCGGGACCAGCGCCTCGGCCAATATCCCCGGCGGGGCGGCGGGCTCCAGCGCCAACAACAGCTCGGCCAGCGGCAAGACCGAGTCGACCACCAATTACGAGATCTCCAAGACCACCCGCACGGAGACCATCGAGCCCGGCAAGGTGAAGCGCATCTCGGTGGCCGTGGCCGTGGACGGCGTCACCGCCCTGACCAAGGACGGCAAGCCCGGCGCCTACACGCCCCGCTCGGCCGAGGAGATGCAGCGGATCGAGCAGCTGGTGAAGACCGCCGTCGGCTTCGACCAGACGCGCGGCGACCAGGTCACCGTGGTCAATGTGAAATTCCCCTCCGAGGTCGATCCGGAGGGCGTGACCACCACCAGCCCGCTGATGGGCTTCGACAAGAACGACATCATGCGCGCCGCCGAGCTGGGCGTGCTGACCATCGTCGCCCTGCTGATGATGCTGTTCATCGTGCGGCCGCTGCTGCGCGGCGCGGCGGGCGGCGGGGCCGGCGGCAGCAGCCTGCCCGCCCTGACCATGGCCGCGGCGCCGGGCATGACCCGCATCGTCACCACCGCCGACGGCCAGCCGATGCAGATCCAGGTCGATCCCTCGACCGGCCAGCCCCTGGCCCTGCCCAGCCCGGGCGCCGAGATGGACTCGCGCATCGACATCGCCCGCATCGAGGGCCAGGTGAAGGCCTCCTCGGTCAAGCGCGTGGCGGAGTTCGTCGACAAGCATCCTGAGGAGTCGGTGTCGCTCCTGCGCACCTGGCTGCATGAGACGACCTGACGAACATGGCCGTCAAAGGAAAGTCCATCACCGATCCCTCGCGGCTCACCGGACCTGAAAAGGCCGCGGTGATCCTGCTGTCCCTGGGGGAAGAGCACACGGTGATCTGGCAGCAGCTGGACGAGGAGGAGATCAAGGAGATCTCCCAGGCCATGGCCGGCCTCGGCAATGTGTCGTCCTCCGTGGTCGAGCAGCTGCTGGTGGACTTCATCTCCGGCATGTCGGGCGCGGGCTCGATCATGGGCTCCTTCGAACAGACCCAGCGCCTGCTGGCCTCGTTCCTGCCGTCCGACAAGGTCGACAACCTGATGGAGGAGATCCGCGGTCCGGCGGGTCGCACCATGTGGGACAAGCTGGGCAACGTGAACGAGGCGGTGCTCGCCAACTATCTGAAGAACGAATATCCGCAGACCGTCGCCGTGGTGCTGTCCAAGGTGAAGTCCGACCACGCCGCCCGGGTGCTGTCGGCCCTGCCCGAGGACTTCGCCCTGGAATGCGTCACCCGCATGCTGCGGATGGAGCCGGTGCAGCGCGAGATCCTTGACAAGATCGAGCAGACCCTGCGGACCGAATTCATGTCGAACCTGGCGCGCACCTCGAAGCGCGACAGCCACGAGATGATGGCCGACATCTTCAACGCCTTCGACCGCCAGACCGAGGCGCGGTTCATCGCCGCCCTGGAAGAACGCAACCGCGAGAGCGCCGAGCGCATCCGGGCCCTGATGTTCGTGTTCGAGGACCTGTCCAAGCTCGATCCGGGCGGGGTCCAGACCCTGTTGCGGGCGGTGGAGAAGACCCAGCTGGGCCTGGCGCTGAAGGGCGCCTCGGACTCGCTGCGCGAGATGTTCTTCTCGAACATGTCCGAGCGCGCCTCGAAGATCATGCGGGAGGACATGGAGAACATGGGTCCCGTGCGCCTGCGCGACGTCGACCAGGCCCAGATGGCCATGGTGCAGGTGGCCAAGGATCTCGCCGCCAAGGGCGAGATCATGCTGGCCGGCAACGGCACCGAAGATGAGCTGATCTACTGATGTCAGAGCCAGGCCACGAGAAATTCGGGTTCGACACCGTCTTCGACAACGCCGGCGACGTGGCGTTCGCCCAGCCGCGCCCCAAGCGCCTGTTCCCGGTCGAGGAGGTCGAGGCGGTCCGCGCCCAGGCCCTGGCCGAGGGCGAGCGCCGGGCCATGGCCTCCATCGCCGCGCAGCAGGCCCAGGCCCTGGCCTCGATCGCCGACTCCGCCCGCCTGGCGCTGTCCAAGCTGGCCGAGGTCGCCCACGACCACCGCCAGGGTTCGGCCGAGCTGGCTCTGGCCTGCGCCAAGGCGATCGCCGACGCCTCGCTGGAGCTGTTCCCGCAGGCGGTGATCCGCCAGGCGCTGGAATCGCTCGCCCGCGAGATCGAGGCCGCGCCCCGGCTGATGGTCTCCACCCGGCCGGAGCTGGTCGAGCTCCTGACCGAGGCGCTCAACCAGACCGCCGAGCTGATCGGCTACTCGGGCCAGATCCAGGTGCGGGCCAATCCGGGCCTGCCGCCGGCGGCCTTCACTCTCGACTTCGGCGATGGATCGGCGAGCTACGATCCGCAAGCCGCCACACAACGCGTGACCGCGGCTCTGGACGCGGCCCTAGCAGCCGAAGGGCTGCACGCCGAACCCCTCATTCCCGGAGTTTAAGGCGTAAATCCCATGTCCGAGAACGAACTGAAACTCGACGAATTCGGCCCCGGCGACGGGATGAGCATGGATGTCGGAGACGGCGAAGAAAAGACCGCCACCGATCTGGCGCCGGTCTTCGATGTCCCGGTGTCGATCTCGGCGGTGCTGGGCCGGGCCCAGCTGTCGGTCGCCCAGCTGTTGCAGCTGAGCTCCGGCAGTGTGCTGGAGCTGGACCGCAAGGTCGGCGAGGCGATCGACATCTATGTGAACAACCGCCTGGTGGCGCGCGGCGAGGTCGTCATCGTCGACGAGCGCCTGGGCGTGACCATGACTGAAATCATCAAGGACGGCGACGGTCAGGCCTAAGGGCCCGAGCGGGAATAGGAGATTCCACCATGCGACTTCTGGTCGTCGGAAGACTGAACGGACAACTCGCGACCGCCGTGAAAATGGCCATGGCGGCGGGCGCCAAGGTGAGCCACGTCGAGACCATCGCGGCCGCAACCCACGCCCTGCGGGCCGGCCAGGGGGCCGACCTCCTGCTGGTCGACTATGACCTCGACATCGCCGCCCTGATCGCGGCCAACGAGGCCGAGCGGATCCGGGCGCCGGTGGTGGCCTGCGGCGTCGCCGCCGATCCGCAGCGCGCGGCCGACGCCATCCGGGCCGGGGCCAAGGAATTCATCCCCCTGCCCCCCGAGGCCGAGCTGATCGCCGCGGTGCTGGCCGCCGTGGCCGACGACAACAAGCCGATGGTGGTGCGCGACGTCGCCATGCAGCAGGTGCTGCAACTGGCCGACCAGGTGGCGGGCTCCGACGCCTCGATCCTGATCACCGGGGAGAGCGGCTCCGGCAAGGAAGTCGTCGCCCGCTATGTGCACCAGAAGTCGCGCCGGGCCAGCAAGCCCTTCATCTCGGTCAATTGCGCGGCCATCCCCGAGAACCTGTTGGAGAGCGAACTGTTCGGCCACGAGAAGGGCGCCTTCACCGGCGCCGTGGCCCGGCGGATCGGCAAGTTCGAGGAGGCCAATGGCGGCACCCTGCTGCTCGACGAAATCTCGGAAATGGACGTGCGCCTGCAGGCCAAGCTGCTGCGGGCCATCCAGGAGCGGGAGATCGACCGGGTCGGCGGCTCCAAGCCGGTCAAGGTCGACATCCGCATTCTCGCCACCTCCAACCGCGACCTGACCCAGGCGGTGAAGGACCAGACGTTCCGGGAAGACCTGCTCTATCGCCTCAATGTCGTGAACCTGCGCCTGCCGCCGCTGCGCGAGCGGCCCGGCGACGTGGTCGCCCTGGCCGAATTCTTCGTGAAAAAGTACGCCGCCGCCAATGGGGTGCCGGTGCGGCCGCTGTCGGCCGAGGCCAAGCGCCGCCTGGCCGGCCATCGCTGGCCCGGCAACGTCCGCGAGCTTGAGAACGCCATGCACCGCGCGGTGCTGCTGTCGGTCGGGCCCGAGATCGAGGAAACCGCCATCCGCCTGCCGGACGGCCAGCCCCTGTCCTCGCCCGACGCCGGCAGCCGCGCCGCCATGGCCGCCGCCGACGCCGCCGAGGTGGTGACCCGGGCCTTCGTCGGCCACACGGTCGCGGCCATGGAGCAGCAGCTGATCCTCGACACCCTGGAGCACTGCCTGGGCAACCGCACCCATGCGGCCAACATCCTGGGCATCTCGATCCGGACGCTGCGCAACAAGCTGAAGGAATATGGCGAAGCCGGCGTCAGCGTTCCGGCCCCGCAAATGGGCGCCAACGCCGCTTAGGATCTGAGTACCCGCCGTGACCGATTACGTCCTGAACCACAGCCGTCCCGGCCCGCGCGAGTTCCTGTTCTGGATCATGCGCGGCGAGGTGGCGCTGGCCATCGGCGTGGTCGGCGTGATCGTGCTGTTGATCCTGCCGGTGCCGGCCTTCCTGCTGGACACCCTGCTGTCGCTGTCGATCACCAGCGCCGTCCTGATCCTGATGACCTCGCTGTTGATCCGCAGGCCGCTGGAGTTCACGGCCTTTCCGACCGTGCTGCTGGTCACCACCCTCTACCGCCTGGCGCTGAACATCGCCTCGACCCGGCTGATCCTCGGCCACGGCCACGAGGGCGCGCACGGGGCCGGCAAGGTCATCGAGAGCTTCGGACGGCTGATGACCGGCGGCAATTTCGCCATCGGCCTGATCGTCTTCGCCATTCTCGTGCTGGTGAACTTCATCGTCATCACCAAGGGTTCCAGCCGGATCGCCGAAGTGGCGGCCCGCTTCACCCTGGACTCCATGCCGGGCAAGCAGATGGCCATCGACGCCGACCTGTCGGCGGGCCTGATCGACGAGGCGACCGCCAAGCTGCGCCGCAAGGAGCTGGAGCAGGAATCGACCTTCTTCGGGGCCATGGACGGCGCGTCGAAGTTCGTGCGCGGCGACGCCGTGGCCGGGCTGGTGATCACCGCCATCAATGTCATCGGCGGCATATTGATCGGGGTGCTGCAGCACCATGTGCCGATCGGCCAGGCGGCGGCGACCTATACGGTCATGACCATCGGCGATGGCCTGGTCACCCAGATCCCGGCCCTGATCATCTCCATCGCCGCCGGCTTCCTGGTGTCGAAATCCGGGGTCGAGGGCTCGGCCGACAAGGCCCTGGTCACCCAGCTGGCCATGAACCCGATCAGCCTGGGCATGGTCTCGGCCGCCGCCGGCGTCCTGGCCCTGATCCCCGGCATGCCGATCATTCCGCTGGCCGGCATCTCGCTGGCCACCGGCCTCCTGGCCTATCGCCGGGGCATGAAGGCCAACGAACCCGCCCCGGTGGTCATGGAGCCCCAGGCCCCGACCGAGCAGGAAGACGAGCCGATCAGCCAGACGCTGGCCATCGACGAGATCAAGATCGAGCTGGGCTACGGCCTCCTGCCATTGATCAACGACCTGGAAGGCCGCCGGCTGACCGACCAGATCAAGGCGCTGCGCAAGACGCTGGCCGCCGACTACGGCTTCGTCATGCCGGCCGTGCGCATCCTCGACAACATGCGGCTCGACAGCCAGGGCTACATGATCCGCATCAAGGAGATGGAGGCCGGGGGCGGGGCCGTGCGCCTGGGCTCGCTGATGGCCATGGACCCGCGCGGCGGCCAGGTCGAGCTGCCGGGCGAGCACGTCCGTGAACCGGCCTTTGGCCTGCCCGCCACCTGGATCGACGACGGCCTGAGGGAAGAGGCGACGTTCCGCGGCTACACCATCGTCGACCCGGCCACGGTCCTGACCACCCATCTGACCGAGATCCTGAAGGAGAACATGCCGGACCTGCTCTCCTATGCGGAGGTGCAGAAGCTGCTCAAGGAGCTCGGGCCCGACCAGAAGAAGCTGGTCGACGACCTGATCCCCTCGGTGGTCTCCATCGCCACCATCCAGCGCGTGCTGCAGGCTCTGTTGCGCGAGCGGGTCTCGATCCGCGACCTGCCCTCGATCCTGGAAGGCATCGGCGAATCCGCGCCGCACACCTCCTCGATCACCCTGCTGGTCGAACAGGTGCGCGGCCGCCTGGCCCGCCAGCTCAGCTTCGCCCATCGCGGCGACGACGGGGCCCTGCCGATCATCACCATGTCCGCCGACTGGGAGAACGCCTTCGCCGACGCCCTGATCGGCCAGGGCGACGACAAGCAATTGGCGCTCGCCCCGTCCCGCCTGCAGGACTTCATCCGCAGCGTCCGCGACTCCTTCGAGCGCGCGGCCCTGGCGGGCGACTCGCCGGTGCTGCTGACCAGCCCGCAGATCCGGCCCTATGTGCGCTCGATCATCGAGCGGTTCCGGGGCCAGACCCCGGTGATGAGCCAGAACGAGGTGCACCCCAAGGCGCGCCTGAAGACGGTCGGCACGATCTAGGCGGAAGCCCCCACACGTCTCCGTTTACGACGTTGCAGCGGCGCGTGGCGGCTGGTAGCGGTTGGCGGCAAGGGGCTCGCCACGAGTCCCGCGCGCTGGGAATCGCATGCGGCCTCCTAAACCCCCTCCTGTTCGTCGCGGCCCCGGTTCCGGCGTGTTCTGGGACCTGCTGACCTTCGAGCGGCTGATGACCAACCAGGTCATCCACCTGATCTATTGGGCCGGCCTGGGCGTGATCGCCCTGATCGCCTTCGGCTTCATCGGCACGGCGGTGGGCGTGGCCCTGCGTGAAGAAATGCTGATGGGCCTGTTGCTGGCCGGCGGCGTGCTGGTCGGCGGCTTCCTGGTGGTCGCCGCCATGGTGCTCTTGTGGCGCAGCTTCTGCGAACTCTATGTGGCCCTGTTCCGGCTGAGCGACGATCTGCACGCCATCCGCCAGGCGACCGACGCGGAATATTCGGCCCGCCCCGTCCAGCCGCCCCCGGCGCCCCGCGCCCGGTGAGCCGCAAGGCCCCGGTCCTCGAGCGGACCTCGACCCCGAGCGACGACGACTACCAACGGATCGGCAAGGCCCTGCTGGCCTTCAATGAGGCGGCGGTCGGCGACGCCACGCCCCGGCCCTTCGCCGTGCTGGTCCGTGATCCTGACACGGGCGAGGTGATCGGCGGCCTGTGGGGCAAGTCGGTCTGGGGCTCGTTCTTCGTCGATACCCTGGCCCTGCCCGACGCCGTGCGCGGCCTGGGCCTGGGCCAGACCCTGATGGCCGACGCGGAGGCCGAGGCCCGGCGGCGCGGCTGCCACAACCTCTGGCTCGACACCTTCGCCTTCCAGGCCCGGCCGTTCTATGAGCGCCTGGGCTTTCGCCTGTTCGGCCAGATCGACGGACCCGCGCCGATGTTCCCGAGGTTCTTCATGGTCAAGGCGCTCGACTGAAACGCCAAGCCCTCGCCCCCTTGGGGGAGGAGCTATAGCTCCCGGGTGATCTGGGCTTTGAGCGCGGCCAGGGCGGCTTCGTCGCGGCGGTAGAAGGTCCATTGCTTGAGGCGCGTGGCGGTGACCAGGCCGGCCTCGACGAGGATGCGCATGTGCTCGGAGAGGGTCGGCGCGCTGACCCCCAGCTTGTCGGCGATGAACAGGCCGCAGACCCCGTCCGCCACCAGATCGCCGTCGACCTGGGGCGGGAAATGGGCGCGGGGATCCTTCAGCCAGTCGAGGATCTGCAGGCGCTTGTCATTGGACAGGGCGTGGAAGGCGTCGCGCATTTAGGGACTTTGCCAATCGACGAACTTATGTCAAGGCTGCCGGCCTTCAAGCTCAAGGGAGCGCGCCATGCCGACCTATGCCTTCGTCACCGTCGACGTCTTCACCGACACCCGCTTCGGCGGCAATCAGCTGGCGGTGTTCCCCGACGCCCGCGGCCTGAGCGACGCCCAGATGCAGGCCCTGGCCGCCGAGTTCAATCTCAGCGAGACCACCTTCGTGCTGCCGCCGGAGGACCCGGCCCATACCGCCCGGGTGCGGATCTTCAACCGCACGGCCGAGATGCCCTTCGCCGGCCATCCCAATGTCGGCACCGGCTGGGTGCTGGCCCAGGCCGGTCGCGCCCAGGACGGCAGGCTGGTGTTCGAGGAGCTCGCCGGACTGGTCGAGGTGAAGGTCGATGGCGCCGGCGCGAACATCGCCGCGCCCCAGGCGCTCTCGACCGGCGCCCGCTTCACGCCAGAGCAGGTCGCCGCCTGCGCCGGCATCGACGCCCTTGACGTGATCACCACCGCCCACGCGCCTATCCAGGCCTCGGTCGGCGTCGACTTCGTGTTCGCCGAGGTGACGGCGCAGGCCCTGACCCGCGCCCAGCCGGACGCCGGCGCCTTCCGCACGGTGGCCGACACCACGGAAGGCTTCTCCATGCGCCTGTCGCTGCACCTCTATGCCCGGGTCGGCGACCAGATCCGCGCCCGGATGTTCTCGCCCCTGACCGGCACCGTCGAGGACCCGGCCACCGGCAGCGCCAACGCCACCCTGGGCGCCCTGCTGCTGTCCCTGACCGACGCCGATGAGGCGGCCTATGAGGTGATCCAGGGCGTCGAGATGGGCCGGCCCAGCCGGCTGTCGGTGACCGCCCGCCGCGCCCCCGACGGCGTCCGCGCCACGGTCGGCGGCGGCTGCGTGCCGGTGTTCAAGGGCGAGGTGACGCTCTAGCTCATAAAACTGGAGCATTTCTTGATCCGAAAAGTGCGTCACACTTTTCGGGAAGCGCTCTAGCTCAGTCCCCGCTCCCAGGCCTCGGCGCAGGCCTTGGGGCGACCCTTGTCGTCGAACAACAGGGGGGTGTCGGTGGGGTCTTCGTGCTTCAGCCAGGAGTCCTTGTCGCGCAGGCCCCAGTGGGTGAAGGCGAAACGCTGGCGGGCCGGCAGGCTTGAGAAGGCCTCGGCGGCCTCGGCATAGACCCGGGCCTGGCCGGCCTCCAGGTCGGCGCGGGACTTGAACAGGCCCCTGGCGCGGGCCGGGGAGACGTCCATCTCGGAGACGTGGATCGGCAGGCCCAGGCTGGCGATGTCGGCGATGGCGGCCTTGATGGCGCCCGGCGGCAGTTCCGGACCGCAGTGGGTCTGGGTGCCCAGGCCGGTCAGCGGCGCGCCGGCCTTCAGCAGGGCCTCGGCCAGGCGCAGATATTGCGCCCGCTTCTTGGGCTTCAGCTCCAGATAGAAGTCGTTGAGGAACAGGGGCGCGTCCGGATCGGCCTCACGCGCGTGGTGGAAGGCCAGCGTCATGTGGTCGAGCTTGCCGAGCTTCTGGCTCCACAGGCTGTCGCGCAGGCCGTCGCCCTCGTCGGCCACGGCCTCATTGACCACGTCCCAACCCACGACCTGGCCGCGATAGCGCCCGACCACGGTGGCGATATAGTTGCGATAGGCGGTGGCGAACGGGGTCTTGGCCTCGTCGAGGTTCAGGAAGCCCTTGGGCTTCTGGATGTACCAGACCAGGGTATGGCCGAAGAGCCGGATGCCCTTGGCCTTGGCGAAGGCGGCGATCTTGTCCGGGGCCTCGAAGCGGAACATGCCGTCGTCGCCGACGATGTATTCCATCTTCATCTCCCACTCCGGCGTGATCTGGGAGACCTGGGTCTCGACCAGGGCCGCATAGGCGGGATCGGCCAGGAAGTCGGAGCGCACGCAGGTGCCGACCGGGAACTGGGCGACATCCTTCAGAGGCGGCAGATGACCGGGCGCGGTGAGCGACAGGCCGCGATGATCGCAGCCCGCCAGCGCCAGGGCGGCCGCGCCGAGAACGGTGCGGCGGTGCAGGCTCACCGGCCCGACGCGGCCCGACGCAGGCCGAGCTCGTCCAGGGCGGCGGTCTCCAGGCGGGCTGTGACCTTGTCGCGGGCGATCCGCATATTGTCGGCGACCTGTTCGTATTTCTTCTGTTCCTCGAAGGCCTGGGCCAGAGCGTCGCGGGCGCCGGCCTCTTCCATCATGATCTGCTCGGCCTCGTACTGCAGGGCGGCGCGGCGGATGCGGACGCCCTCCAGGAAGCCGACCTGGTACCAGCCGTTCTGGGCGTCCTCGCGGGCGCGCTGGGCCTCATGCTCGGCCTCGGCCTCCAGCATGACGATCCGCATGTCCACGGCCTGGCGCCGGTCGGCGATCTCGGCCAGGCGCTTCTGCAGCACCTCGACCTCGTAGCCGGAGAGTTTGATCAGACTGTCGGCCCAGCTCATTTCAGATCACCCATGTCAGGCGGCCTCGCCCATCAGAACGCGCGCCAGGCGCTCGAAGCTCTCGTCCAAGGAGGTGGCCTCGTCCTTGTCCTGGCGCAGGAATTCCTCCAGCGCCGGGTTCAGTTGGATCGCCCGGTCGACCAGGGGGTCGGCGCCGGAGCGATAGGCGCCGATGCGGATCAGCTCTTCCATATTGGCGTAGGCCGACAGGGTCTGGCGGGCCAGCTTCACGACCTCGCGCTCCTCCGGCAGCTGGCAGCCCGGCATGGTCCGGCTGATCGACTTCAGCACATTGATCGCCGGGAAGCGGCCGCGCTCGGCGATGGCCCGCTCCATGACGATGTGGCCGTCGAGGATCCCGCGCACGGCGTCAGCGATCGGCTCGTTATGGTCGTCGCCGTCCACCAGCACGGTGAAGATGCCGGTGATCGGGCCCGCCGTGGTGCCGTCCGGCCGGATCGGCCCAGGGCCGGCGCGCTCCAGGAGCTTGGGCAGTTCGGTGAAGACGGTGGGGGTATAGCCCTTGGTGGTCGGCGGCTCGCCGGCGGCCAGGCCGATCTCGCGCTGGGCCATGGCGAAGCGGGTGACGGAGTCCATCATGCACAGGACTTCCATGTCCTGGTCGCGGAGGAATTCGGCGAGCGCCAGGGTCATGTAGGCGGCCTGGCGGCGCTTCAACGCCGGCTCGTCGGAGGTGGCGACCACCACGATGGCGCGGCGCAGGCCCTCTTCGCCGAGCGTCTCCTCGATGAACTCGCGGACCTCCCGGCCCCGTTCGCCGATCAGCCCGACCACGACGGCGTCGCAATCGGCCTGCTTGGCCAGCATGGAGAGCAGCACCGACTTGCCGACGCCGGAGCCGGCGAAGACGCCGAGGCGCTGGCCGCGGCAGCAGGTGGTGAAGACGTTCATCGAGCGGACGCCGAGGTCCAGCCGCTCGCCGACCCGGCCCCGCGCATGGGCGGCGGGCGGCGAGGCGCGCAGGGGATAGACCGCCTGGCCCTGAGGCAAGGGGCCCAGGCCGTCGATGGGGTTGCCGAAGGAATCGACGATGCGGCCCAGCCAGGCCTTGGTGGGGCGCACCACCGAGCCCTCGGGCTCGATGCGGATCTCGGCGCCGGGGGCCACGCCCTCGACCGGGCCGAAGGGCATGAGCAGGGCGCGGGTCTCGCGGAAGCCGACCACCTCGGCCGGCAGGGGGACGTCGGCCCGGCGCATGATGCCGACGCGGGCGCCCACCGACAACCGGGTCAGGCCGCCCCGGGCCTCGATCAGCAGGCCGTTCACCGCCGCCACGCGGCCGGACACGGTCAACGGATCAATACGCTCGACGGCGGACACGAGATTGCGCAATTCGGGGCCTCGGAAGTGAGCCGGAAGAATCCGCCGTTCCGCGTTAACTGGTCATGAACGGACCGGGCCTGATCGGGCCGCTGCGACCAATGGCGCGACGCCGAAAAATAGTCGCCGACCGGCGTGCGGCCGACTGACGCAAGGCCTTGGCGGGCCTGGGGTGGACGCGGCCTCGCCAAAAGCTCCCGCCGCGGCCAAACGGGCCCCGCCGGGCGAATCTCCCGCCGAGCGGAGCCCGGACTCAAGTCCTTGAACGGACTCACTGTTCCAAGGGGCGCCGGCGACGGGGGCCTGGGACGGATCAGGGCGGAAAGGCGGGCGGGCCAAACGCAAGCGGTTTGGCGCGGTTGTTCCATCACAAAAGATTCAACCGGGGCCGGAGTCCCGCCGGGACCAGCGGCCTTGCTGACGATTCTCAAATCGAGTTAACGATTCGGGCAGAGGCCAATCAACATTAACCGGTCTTAAATTCACTCGCCGGTAGGTTAACCGCGAGGGGCCTTGCGGATTCATCGAATCCCGGGTTTTGCGGCGCGGCGGTCTAGGAGGATTTAATGCGCGTTCTGTTGATAGAAGACGACAGTGCCACCGCGCAGAGCATCGAGCTGATGCTGAAGTCAGAAGGCTTCAACATCTACACGACGGACCTCGGCGAGGAAGGCGTCGATCTGGGTAAGATTTATGATTACGATCTTATCCTGCTCGACCTGAACTTGCCGGATATGAGCGGGATGGACGTTCTGCGCACCCTTCGGGTTGCGAAGATCAATACCCCGATCATGATCTTGTCCGGCTCTGCGGAAATCGACACCAAGGTTAAGACGCTCGGCGGTGGCGCCGACGATTACATGACCAAGCCGTTCCACAAGGACGAGCTGGTGGCGCGCATCCATGCGGTGGTCCGCCGTTCCAAGGGCCACGCGCAGTCGGTTATCAAGACCGGCGACATCACCGTGAACCTGGACGCCAAGACCGTCGAAGTGAACGCCAACCGCGTCCACCTGACCGGCAAGGAATACCAGATGCTGGAGCTGCTCTCGCTCCGGAAGGGCACCACGCTCACCAAGGAGATGTTCCTGAACCATCTCTATGGCGGCATGGACGAGCCCGAACTGAAGATCATCGACGTGTTCATCTGCAAGCTTCGCAAGAAGCTGGCCGCCGCGGCGGACGGAAAGCACCACATCGAAACCGTCTGGGGCCGCGGCTATGTGCTGCGCGACCCGTCGGAAGGCGTCATCGCCGCTTAAGCGACACGCTGCAAAGAGACGCGAAGACGCCCGCCGGACCTCCGGCGGGCGTTTTTCGTTTGGCCCGCCGACGTCGCGCCTCGGCCAATCCCTTTGGTTCGACGCGGCGAAACCGCTAACCTCCCGCGCGAACGGCCTGGGGAGGGCTTGAATTGAGAAAAGATCTGGCGCTCGCCGCCGCTCTCATCCTGGCCCTGGCCCTGTCGTGGCTGACCGAACGGACGCCCCGGCCCCTGGCGATCGACGCCCCCGCCGCCCAGTTCTCCGCCGCCCGCGCCCTGGTCGATGACCGGGTGATCGCCCGGGTTCCACACCCCGTCGGCTCGGCCGCCAACGCCCAGGCCCGCGACTATCTGATCGGCCGCATGACCGCCCTGGGCCTCGCGCCCCAGGTCCAGCGCACCGACGTGTTCCGGGTGTTCGCCCGCGCCCCGGGGCCCGACACCTATGCCGGCGGCGGCATGGTCGAGAACATTGTGGGCGTCCTGCCCGGTCGCGACCGCCAGACCCCGGCCCTGGTGCTGATGGCCCACTATGACAGCGTGCCGAGCTCGCCCGGCGCGGCCGACGACGCCGCCGGCGTCGCCTCGGTGCTGGAGATCACCCGGGCCCTGAAGGCCCAGGGCACACCCGCTCGCGACGTGATCGTGCTGATCACCGACGGCGAGGAGGCGGGCCTCTTGGGCGCGACCGCCTTCTTCGAGCGCCACCCCCTGGCCCATCACGCCGGCTATCTGCTGAACCTGGAGACCCGGGGCGCCGGCGGCCGGGCCCAGATGTTCCAGACCGCCGCGGCCAATGGCGACGACGTCGCCCTGATGCGCCGCGCCCGCCCCGCGCCCCTGGCCAGCTCGCTGGCGGTGTTCCTCTATAGACGCCTGCCCAACGACACCGATTTCACGGTCTCCGACGCGGCCCATCTGCCCGGACTGAACTTCGCCTTCATCGGCCAGCAGTTCGACTATCACTCGCCCAGCGCCACCCCCGACAATCTCGACGCCGGGTCCCTGCAGCACATGGGCGCCACCGCGCTCGGCGCAGCGCGACTGGCGGCCTTCGACCCCGCCCTGCCCGGCCGGGCGCCGGACCAGGTCTATTCGAACCTGCCGGGCGGCCTGTTCCTGGCCTATCCGGTCGCCGTCGGCTGGGGCCTGCTGATCCTCGCCGCCGGCCTCATCGGGATGGCGGTCTGGCGCGCGCGCCGAGCCCGCACCTTCCTATGGATCGACCTGGCCCAGGGCCTGGGGGCGGCGGGCTATCTGCTGACCAGCGCCGTGGTGTTCCTGCGTCTCGCGCGCCGGGCCACCGGCGTCGGCATGGGCTTCCTGGATCAGCGTCAGCTGCTGGCCCAGGCGGGCCTGTGGGAAGCCACCCTGCTGGTCATCGGCCTGGGCGCCCTGACCTATGCCGCCGCCAGCCTGGGGCGGGGCCGGGGCCGCTTCGCCACTGCGGCCCTGTCGATCCTGGCCGGCGTCGCCTGTTCCGCCTTTGGCGGCTGGGACCCGATCGGCCTGGGTGTCGGCGCTGGCGGCGCGGTGATCGCATTGTTGTCCTTCGCCCGCCCGGCCGGCGTGGCCGGCGCCTGGAGCGGCCTTCTGCTGCTGGGCCTGGCCATGGCCCTGGCCCTGCAGATCGCCGCCCCCACCACCGGCTTCCTGGTCGCCTGGCCCTTGACGCTCGCCGCCGTGCTGGCTGCGGCCAGCGGCCTGGGCGCCTCGCGATCGCCCTGGGTGACGCCCCTCCTGGCCCTGGGCGCCGCCCTGGGGGTCGGCTGGGTCCTGACCTACGCCCATGTGGTCTATCTGGGCCTGGACCTGCCCGAGCTCATGACCCTGTTCGTGTGGCTGGCCGCCCTGGTGATCTGGCCGCTGGCCCAGGCGGAGGGCGGATCAGCCCGGCCCCGGACCCTCGCCCTGGTGCTGCTGGCGGCGGGCTTCGCCCTGGTCGCCGTCGTGCGCTTCGCGCCGCCCTGGAGCCCGCGCCATCCCCGCGCCAGCGTCGTGGAATATGTTCAGGACGCCGACACCGGCCGGGCCCAGCGCGTCGCCCTGACCCCCGATCTCGCCGACTGGACCCGCCAGGTCCTGACCGCCGACGGCGGCGCGATCGCCAGGGCCGACCTGCCCGGCGTGACGACGCGCAAGGTCTGGGCCGCTCCGGCCAAGGCCGTCGCCGCCGCCCCTGCGGAACTGACCCTGGTCTCCGGGCCCGGAGGCCGGGTTCAGCTGCACGCCACGGCGCCCGCGGGAGCACGGGTGCTGAACCTGGAGCTTCGCGCCGATGTGCCGGTCGCCGACGTGCGGATCAATGGCCGGCCCGCCGCCCTGCTGGCCCACCTGGGTCACTGGACCCACCTGCGCTGGACCGCCGGGCCGGACGGGGTGGAGATCAGCTTCCTGCCCCCCGGCCCCGGGGCGCTCGAGGTCCGCTATGCGGCGACCACCGAGCAGTGGCCCGCCGGCGCGGTCGCCCTGCCGCCGCGCCCCGCGGCCCTGAGCGGCTTCGACCTGTCGGATTCCACCGTCGTCACCGGCCAGCGGCGGTTCACCTGGCCCGCGCCAGCCGCTAAGACAAGGCCATGAGCGACGTCGTCATCTATCACAATCCCAACTGCGGCACCTCCCGCAACACCCTGGCCCTGCTGCGCGAGAAGGGGATCGAACCCCGGGTGGTGGAGTATGTGAAGACCGGCTGGACCCACGACCAGCTGGCCGCCCTGGCCGTCCGGATGGGGGTCGGGGCCCACGCCATGCTGCGGGTGATGGGCACCCAGGCTGAGGCCCTTGGCCTGACCGATCCGGCCACCTCCGATGCGGTGATTTTCGACGCGATGGTCAAAGATCCCATTTTGGTGAATCGCCCTATAGTCGAGACTTCCAAGGGCGCGGCGCTGTGCCGTCCCGTGGAGCGTGTGCTCGACCTGATCTAGCCCTCGCCTGAAGGGCGCAAGGCCGTGACAAATGGGAATTGAAGCGAGACTATTACCCTCGATTAACCACCTCTGGTCAGACTCGCGCGGCCTGGATGTTGCTTCAATCCAAACCGTTGCGCCAATTTGACCCTGGCCGTGGTTAAGTCGGGTTTGGCGCATCGTTAGTACGGGGGCACGATGCAAGAGTTCGATCCGCGACGTCCGACCCTGCGCATCGCCCCGCGCCTGCTGATGGGTGTGGCTGGGTTCGCCGCCCTGGCGCTCGGATGGCGACTGACCGCCGCGGAAGCGACCGCCCCGACCCCCGCCCCGCTCGACGCCGCCGCCATCGCCCTGCTGCAACACACCGCCTTCACCCAGGCCGAGGCCCAGCCCGGCTTCGCGCGCCCCGAGAGCGTGCCGGTGAAGATCATGCCGGGGGAGACCTTCGAGTCCGCCGTCAAGCGCGCCGGCGTCACCGCCGACGACGCTCACCAGGTGGTCCAGGCCCTGGCCGAGACCATGGACACCGTCCACATCAAGGCCGGCATGATGTTCGACGCCGCCATCGCCCATCCGCGCGGCGAGCGCGGTCCGGCGCGGCTGATCGGGCTGTCGCTGCGCACCGGTCCCGCCACCGCCGTCACCGTCTCGCGCACCTTCGACGGGGCCCTGCGCCTGCGCGAGCTGGAGGAAAAGGTTCGCGAGGAGCAGACCGTCGCCCAGGGCGAGATCAATGGCTCGCTCTATGAAAGCGCCACGGCGCTGGGGGCGACCTCGGCCATCACCGCCCAGATGGTCAAGCTGTTCTCGCACAAGGTCGACTTCGACCGTGACATCAAGCCGGGCGACAAGTTCGAGCTGGTCTTCAACCGCCAGGTCACCGAGAGCGGCCGCACGGTCGAGGCCGGCGACCTGCAATACGCCCAGATCAAGGGCATCCGCTTCTATCGCTTCGAGCGCGGCGGCGACGTCGAGTACTTCGACGAGTTCGGCAAGAACATCAAAGGCTTCCTGCTGCGCACCCCGGTCGACGGGGCGCACATGACCTCGGGCTTCGGCATGCGTCGCCACCCGATCCTCGGCTATAACCGCATGCACCAGGGCATCGACTTCGGCGCCGGCATGGGCACGCCGGTGCTGGCCGCCGGCGACGGCGTGGTGGTCGAGGCGCGCCGCTGGGGCGGCTATGGCAACTGGCTGCGCATCCGCCACAACGACGGCTGGGAGACCGGCTACGGCCACCTGTCGCGCTACGCCTCCGGTCTCAAGGCGGGCCAGCACGTGCGCCAGGGCCAGCTGGTCGCCTATGTCGGCTCGACCGGCGCCTCCACCGGCCCGCACCTGCATTATGAAACCTGGTTCCGCGGCGCCCGGGTCAACCCGATCAGCGCCAAGGTGCCCCAGGGCACCGTGCTCGGCGGCTCCGAACTGGCCGCCTTCAAGTCCGAGAAGGCGCGCATCGACAAGCTGGTCGGCGCCCAGGAACAGGCCCAGGCCCGTATCGAGCCCGAACCCGCCCCCCGCCGCCTGGCCCTCGCGGCGGCCGATCCGGTGATCAATGCCGGCCTGCGCCGGTAGGGCGTTTTTGAATCCAAAGCACGACGCGATCCCAGCCGTCGGCCCCAAGGACGCCTCATGAAGAAGGGGCGGTCCTTACGAACCGCCCCCTCGGTAACGCTTCCAGCGCTGGCGATCGCTCAGTCTACGGAGCGTACGCCCGCCTCCCCCCTAGAAGCGCTTGTCTCGTGCAGCCTTGCGGGTCCGATGGCCCACCGCGCCGTCCGCGCCCCCTTACGGCCGCGCGTCTTGGCGTCGCATGCCGTAACCTTGAGGAAAATTTCGCCATCCTTCGGGTCGCGAAGCAAGGGGCGAGAGACCGAATTCTCGCGCTAAACCAGCATACTGGGACGGTTGCCGCCCGGGTGTTGTATCCCCGCAACCTGTTACGTCATCCGCGCAAGAAAAAGCCCCTCCGCGAGAAGGGGCTTTTCCGATCCGCCGAAGGCCGCGATCAGTCGAACATGATGACGGAACGGGCCAGTTCGCCACGCTTCATGTCGGCGAAGCCCTCATTGACCTGGCCCAGCTTGATGCGTTGCGAGATCATCTGGTCGAGCTTCAGCTTGCCGTTCATGTAGAAATCGACCAGCCGCGGCATGTCGACCGGGAAGCGGTTGGAGCCCATCATCGAGCCCTGCAGCTTCTTTTCGCCGAGGAAGGCGAAGCCCGGCAGGGTGATGGTCTGGCCGATCGGGATCATGCCGATGATGTTGGCCGTGCCGCCGCGACGCAGCATGCCGAAGGCCTGCTCGGCGGTCTTGGAAAGGCCGATGGCCTCGAAGGCGTGGTGAACGCCGCCCTTGGTCATTTCCAGCACTTCCTTGACCGCGTCGGTCTGGGAGGCGTCGATGAAGTCGGTGGCTCCGAACTCCATGGCCAGGTTGCCCTTGGAGCCGACCATGTCGATGGCGATGATCCGGCCGGCGCCGGCGATGGCCGCGCCATTGATCGCCGACAGGCCGACGCCGCCGCAGCCGATGACCGCCACGGTCTCGCCGGGACGGACATTGGAAGTGTGGATCGCGGCGCCCACGCCGGTCATCACCGAGCAGCCGATCAGGGCGGCGCGGTCGAGCGGCATGTCCTTGCGGATCGCGACGCAGGCATGCTCGTGGATCAGCATCTGCTCGGCGAAGGACGACAGGTTCAGATACTGGGTCATCGGGCCATTGGCGGCCGACAGACGCGGTTCTTCGTCCGGGCCGCGCTTGGTTTCGGGCGAGACGCACAGCGAAAGGTGGCCCGTGAGGCAGGATTCGCAGTGGCCGCAATAGGCCGACAGGCAGGTGATGACGTGATCGCCCGGCTTCACGGTGCGGACTTCCGAGCCCACGGCCTCGACGACGCCGGCGCTTTCGTGGCCCAGCACGGCGGGCAGCTGGGTCGGATAGGAGCCTTCCATGAAGTGGAGATCCGAGTGGCAAAGGCCCGCCGCCACGGTGCGAACGAGCACCTCGTGCGGGCCCGGCTTGTGGATCTGGACGTCCTCGATCTGAAGCGGCTTGCCCACTTCGCGCAGCACTGCGGCCTTCATTATGGCGATCTCCCCGATCAGCGCCCTGAACGGGCGGATTATCGAAGCCGCAGTATGGTTGCGGCCTCTTCGGGTCCAAGCTTATCGCCGTTCAGGCATCGCGCGCCAAGGAATTTCACCAAACTTTTCGCCCCTCGGCGATCGTCCCGAACGGGCGACGGATCAACCCGCCGTCGGGGCGGCGATCCGGTTCCAGGGCCAGCCGATTTTCGGCCAGGACGGCCAGGCCAGGCGGGGCCGCGAGGGCGGGATGCAGCCCTCCAGGGCCGCCAACAGCACATCGACCGGCCCGTCATTGAGGAAGTGGTCGGCGCCCGGCGCGCGCTCGAACCGCATGGGTCGACGCGAGCGGGTCTCGGCCACCAGGGCCTGGGCGATCTCGATGGGGGCGAAGTCGTCGCGGTCGCCGTGGATCACATGCACCGGCGCCCGCAGCCGGGCGAGCGCCGCGCGCACCCCGTCGAGCTGTTCGGCCTGATGGGTCACCTCCAGCACCGCATGGCGCAGGTCGCGGGGGATCAGCTTCAGGAGCCGCGATCCGGCCTTCAGCAGGAAGTCGGCGGTCGGGCCGGAATGACCGAAATAGCCGGACAGCAGGACCAGGCCCCCCAGCCGATTGGACTTGACCCCCGCCGCCATCAGGGTGGCGATCGCCGCTCCATAGGACTGGCCGACCAGCAGCACCCTCTGGCCCGGCCGCGCCTCGAGCAGCGGCGACAGGGCCTGGGCCTGGAGACGGATGTCGCCGACATATTCGATCGGCTCGGAGCCGGCATAGCCGGGGCGATCGACCACGATCATCTCGCGGTCCTGCGACAGGGCGGCGAGCGCCGGCGCCCAGTATTCCGCCCAGGACGGCGCGCCGGTCACCACCACGATCTTCCACGGCGCGGGCCGCGCCCTGGGCGTGGTCAGGGCCGAGATCCGCCAGCCCAGTTCACCGCCGGCCTTGAAGGTCACGCGGCGCACAACATCATCGGGATAGTCGGCCGCCGTGGGCGCGTGTTCGGTCCGCCCGGTCGCCGCGGCGGTCACCGCAGCCAGGCCGATTTCCAGAACACCCTTGGGTCGTTTGCGCGCCACGGATCGATCCTAAGCCCCAGAACCTTCAGCTGGGGTTTAGAACGCCGAACCTCAAGCCAGGTTCTGCCGATCAGACCGCCGCCGTGGCCACCTGGTCACGCAGTTCGCGCTTCAGCACCTTGCCCGTGGGCCCGATGGGCAGGCTGTCGACAATGCGCACCTCGTCCGGCGTCCACCAGCGGGCGACCCGCTCGGCGACATGGGCCTTCAGCACCTCCGGATCGGCGGTCTGGCCGGGGCGCAGGACCACCAGCAGCAGGGGGCGCTCGTCCCACTTGGGGTGCGGCACGCCGATGGCCGCGGCCATGGCCACGGCCGGGTGCGAACAGACCGCGTCCTCGAGGTCGAGGGTCGAGATCCATTCCCCGCCCGACTTGATCACGTCCTTGGCCCGGTCGGTGAGCCGCAGATAGCCCTCCGGGTCGAGGGTGGCGATGTCGCCGGTGTCGAACCAGCCGTCGTCGGTGAAGGCCTGGGCCCCCTCGTTCTTGAAATAGGCCGAGGCCACCCACGGTCCGCGCACCTGCAGCTGGCCGGGGCTCTTGCCGTCGCGGGGCAGGATCTCGCCCGCCTCGTCCACGATCCGCAGGTCGACCCCCCAGAGGCCGCGCCCCTGCTTGAGCTTGCGGCTCGCCGCGCCCAGGGCGCCTTCATCGGCGTGCTTGGCGAGCGCGGTGTTGATCACCCCCAGCGGACTGGTCTCGGTCATGCCCCAGATCTGGCGCACCGTGGCGCCCAGCTTCTCCTCGACCCGCGAGACCAGGGAGGCGGTCGGCGCCGAGCCGCCGATGGCGATATTGCGCACCGTGGTCAGCTTGCCGCCGGTCTGGTCCAGGTGGTCGAGCACGCCGACCCAGATGGTCGGCACGCCGAGCAGGAAGGTCGCCCGCTCGGCCACCGCCAGCTCGCAGATCGAGGGGCCGTCGAGGTGGCGGCCGGGCAGGATCAGCTTGGCCCCGACCAGGGGGGCCGCATAGGGCGTGCACCAGGCGTTGGCGTGGTACATCTGGGCGCAGGGCAGCACCGCGTCGCGGGCGCCGAGGTCGAAGGTGTCCGGCGCCACCAGGGCCATGGCGTGCAGCACGGTGGAGCGGTGGCTGTAGAGCACGCCCTTGGGATTGCCCGTGGTGCCGGAGGTGTAGCAGAGGCCCGAGGCCTGACGCTCATCGACCTCCGGCCAGGTGAAGTCCGGCGAATGGGCGTCGATCAGCTCTTCATAGACCAGGGTCCCGGCCGGCGCCTGGGTCGGCAGGTGGTCGCGATCGGTCATGGCCACGAAGGTCTTCACCAGGGGCAGCTTGGCGGCGAGGTCGCCCACCAGCTCGCCGAAGCTGATGTCGAAGAACAGCACCGAATCCTCGGCGTGATTGGCGACCCAGGCCACCTGATCCGGATGCAGGCGCGGATTGATGGTGTGCAGCACAGCCCCGATGCCGCTGACCGCATAATAGAGCTCGAAGTGGCGGTGGGTGCTCCAGGCCAGGGTCGCGACCCGGTCGCCGGGCTTCACCCCCATGGCCAGCAAGGCGTTGGCCATCCGCTTGGATCGCGCCAGGGCGGAGGCGTAGTCATAGCGATGGATGGGTCCCTCGACCGT
The DNA here is from genome assembly GCF_947378715.1 of Phenylobacterium aquaticum. Taxonomy (GTDB): domain Bacteria; phylum Pseudomonadota; class Alphaproteobacteria; order Caulobacterales; family Caulobacteraceae; genus Phenylobacterium; species Phenylobacterium aquaticum_A. The sequence goes on along the minus strand of NZ_CANCLE010000032.1, from coordinate 2,117 downwards.
GCGGGTCACCACCTCGCGGTCGCCGTGATAGAGCGCGGCGTATTCCAGGATGGAGGGCAGGCTCAGGGCCCGGTCCATCATCAAAGCCAGCATCGCCGCCCTCCCGCGCTTGTCTCGTTGCGGCAAGGTTTAGGACGCCAGGGCGGGGTTCGCTAGGCCCCAGCCTCAGGCGGCCATGCGCGCCTTGAACACTCCGTCCGGCAGCTTGGGCGCGCGGGAGGGGTGGACGAAGAAATAGTCCTTCCAGGGCAGCTCCGGCACCACCGTGGTGCGCTCCTCCAGGCGGTCGCCGTTCAGGGCGAACATCCGGTAGCCGCGCGAGCGGAACATCTCGACCACCGCCTCGGCGGAGCCGCCGAACCGCGAGGTCAGCATGGCCGGGTGGATCTCGATCAGCACATGGGGCCGGTCGCGGTCGATGACGTTCTCGGCGCCCTTCAGCGCCTTCTGCTCGGCGCCCTCGATATCCATGCGGATGAAGTCGACCCGGGTGACGCCGTGCTTCTGGCAATAGTCGTCCAGGGTGACGACCGGGGTCGGCTGCAGCTCGACGCCCATGTCCTCGAGATCGGGACGAACCTTACCTTCCGGCGGCTCCTCGGCGACATAGGCATAGGCGCGGCCCATGCGGCCGGAGGTCTTCTTCGGGGTCACCAGCAGCAGCTCGCCCGGCATGTCGGAGACTGCCGCGTGAACCGGGGTGACCTGGCGGGAAATGCCGTGCCAGGCCAGGCAGGTCTTCAGCACCTGGAAGGTGAAGGCGGAGGGTTCGAAGGCGTAGATCCGCGCGTCCGGCGCGACCTGGGTCATGACATAGGAATGGCGGCCATCGCTGGCCCCCACATGCAGGCACACCGGCGCGCCCGATAGCAGATCGGCCAGATAGGGCGTCTCGGGCTCGTGCTTGGCCCATCGCATATTGCGCCGCCAGGCGCGGAAGGCGTGACCGAGCACGCGGAGGGAAGGCATGGATGGGTTCCTTGTGTCCGCTCTCTACGCCGCGTCCCGCGTGACGGTCATCATGTAGTTGACGTCACAGTCGGAGGATCGCGACCAACGGCCGCTCAGAGGATCATAGCTGACGCCGAACGGACCTTGGATGGCCAGGGGTTCGTCGCGCAGGAAGCCGCGCAGTTCGTCAGGGCGAAGGAACTTGGACCAGTCATGGGTGCCGGCCGGCAGCCAGCGCAGGACATATTCGGCGCCGACCTTGGCGAGCGCGAAGGCCTTGAGCGTGCGGTTGAGGGTGGCGACGATCATCAGCCCGCCCGGGGCCAGCAGCCGTCCGCAATTGCGCAGGAAGGCCTCCGGATCGGCCACATGCTCGATCACCTCCATGTTGAGGATCACGTCGAACGGGGCCACGCCCTCGGCCTCCAGGGCCTCGGCGGTGGAGGCGCGGAAGTCGATCTCCAGCCCCTGGGCGGCCGCATGGGCGCTGGCGGTGCCGATATTGCGCTCCGAGGCGTCGACGCCGGTGACCGAAAAGCCCAGCCGGCACATGGGCTCGCTGAGCAGGCCGCCGCCGCAGCCGATATCCAGCAGCCGCAGGCCTTGGAACGGCGCACGCGCCGTGGGGTCGCGGCCGAACCTCAGGGCCGCCTGGTCGCGGATGAAGGACAGGCGCACGGGATTGAACCGATGCAGCGGCGCGAACTTGCCCTTGGGGTCCCACCACTCGGCGGCGATCCGTGAAAAGCGTTCGACTTCGGCGGGGTCGATGGAGGACGCAGGCGTCATGGGCGACCTTTTAGCCTGCTCCGAGCCGGAAGTCGAAGCACGCCGTTGCCCCGCGCCTTTCCCGTGGCTAGAAGGGCGCGCCCTTTCCTTGAGCGGAGCAATAGCCGTAGCCCCATGTCCCGGCTGGTGATGAAATTCGGCGGCACTTCGGTGGCCGACCTGGAACGCATCCGGCGCGTGGGCCGGCTCGTGGCGGCGGAAGTCGCGGCCGGACATCAGGTGGCGGTCGTGGTCTCGGCCATGTCCGGCAAGACCAATGAGCTGGTGGCCTGGACCGACGGCGCGGGCCCCGCCGCCCAGGGCCTGGCGCCCTCCGACGACGAATATGACGTGGTGGTGGCGTCCGGCGAACAGGTGACCGCCGGCCTGCTGGCCAT
>NZ_CANCLE010000031.1 GCF_947378715.1 Phenylobacterium aquaticum | reverse complement strand
GTGGTCTCGGCCATGTCCGGCAAGACCAATGAGCTGGTGGCCTGGACCGACGGCGCGGGCCCCGCCGCCCAGGGCCTGGCGCCCTCCGACGACGAATATGACGTGGTGGTGGCGTCCGGCGAACAGGTGACCGCCGGCCTGCTGGCCATGACCTTGCGCAACATGGGCCTGCCGGCGCGCTCCTGGATGGGCTGGCAGATTCCCATCATCGCCGACGACGCCCACGGCCGCGCCCGCATCGACGAGGTGCCGCCCGAGAACCTGATCGCCGCCATGGACAAGGGCGAGATCGCGGTGATCGCCGGCTTCCAGGGCGTGACCCGCGACCAGCGCATCGCCACCCTGGGCCGTGGCGGATCCGACACCAGCGCCGTGGCCATAGCCGCAGCGGTCAAGGCGATCCGTTGCGACATCTATACCGACGTGGACGGGGTCTATACGACCGATCCTCGCATCGAATCCAAGGCCCGCCGGCTTTCCAAGATCTCCTATGAGGAGATGCTGGAAATGGCCTCCCTGGGCGCCAAGGTGCTGCAGACCCGGTCGGTCGAGCTGGCCATGGCCAAGGGCGTGCCGCTCCGCGTGCTGTCGAGTTTTGTCGAGCCCGGCGAAGCGCCCGGCCAAGGCACCATCGTGTGCGACGAGGAAGAGATCATGGAAAAGCGGATCGTGAGCGGCGTCGCCTATAGCCGTGACGAAGCGAAGATCAGCCTGTTCGGCCTGCCCGACCATCCGGGCGTGTCCTCGGAAATCTTCGGGGCCCTGGCCGACGCCAATGTGAACGTGGACATGATCGTCCAGAGCCACGCCCGCACCGCCGACACCGCCAATATGGAGTTCACGGTCGGCAAGCGCGACGCCCAGCGCGCCGTCGAGATCGTTCGCGCCTGCCAGCCGAAGATCGGGTTCGAGGACATCCAGGTCAATGAGGACGTGGCCAAGGTCTCGGTGATCGGGGTGGGCATGCGCAGCCATGCCGGCGTCGCCAAGTCGATGTTCAGCGCGCTCGCGGAAAAGGGCGTCAACATCCAGGTGATCTCCACCAGCGAGATCAAGATCAGCGTGCTGATCGACGCCGCCTATACCGAGCTGGCGGTCCGCGCCCTGCACGCCGCCTACGGCCTGGACCAACTCTAGGTTTCAAAGAACCGGGTTCTCTGGGCCCCATGCCTGTGGCGTCTCGACGCAGAGGTGTAGCGCGTCCCGGGCTTCACCAGCCGTAAAGGTCGATCGCCCATATTGGGGACATGGAGGAACTCGTCCACTATGAGGTGCTTGCCCGTCGCCCCGGCGCGGCCATGCATCTTGAGGCCTGGCTGGAAGACCAGTCCCGGGCCCTGCAGATGGCCAATGAGATGATCGGCTGCGGCGAGTTCATCGCCGTCATGGTGGTCCGCGAGACCCGCAATCCCAAGTCCGGCAAGTTCACGCCCCTGGTCATCCGCCGGGAAGGCGACTTCACCTCGCCCGTCTCCCGCAAGCTCGCCTCCGGCGATCTGCCGCCGCCGCGCTGCCGCACCGGCGCCGACCTCTATGGTCCCATGGCCCGCGCCCGCATCGCCGAGGTGCTGGAGGCCTGGCTGGCCCGCAAGAAGATCACCGCCTTCGAACTGATCCACCGCCTCGACCTCACCGAGACCCTGCGCAACACCGGCGGCGAATATCAGCACGCGGTCCAGAAGTTCGCCGTGCCCGAGGCCCTGCTGCGCCGCTCCACCGTGCACGAGGTCATCAAGTCGCTGCATCCGGTGATCGACGGGGCGGCCACCCGCCTGCGCCTGACCACCCAGGCCAATGGCTTCGCGGCCCTGTCGCTCTCGACCTTCGCCGACACCTGCGAAGAGCTGGTCGAGGTCAATGACCGGCTGTTCCTGTTGGGCGGCGCCGTCGCCGCCTATCTGGAGTCCGCCGAGGACTGGGGCGCCAAGGTCGAGCGGGTGCTGAACCTGGCCGACGCCGCGCCTGAGGACGGCCCGGGCCGAGACCTGGCCATGCATGTGCTGGCCCAGCCCATGGCCGAGATCCTGAATATTCCGGGCGCCATGGCCGAACTGCTGGGTCCCGACCTCGACGCGGCGGGCCACCTGGGGGCCCTGGCCCAGCTGAGCGCCCCCGAGGTCGCCGAGGCCGTGGCCGCCTTCGACCCGGCCGCCGCCACCCTGCTGCCCCAGCCCACCGCCATCGGCGAGCGCCTGGCGCGCTTCGCGGCCGACCCCCGGGTCAGCGGCCTGCGCGTCGCCCTGGGCCGCAAGATCCTGGGCGAGATCGCCAGCCCCAAGCGGCTGCGCCCGGCCAGCGCCGAGGGCGAGGTCGAGATCACCCGCGTCCTGGCCATCACCCTGATGACCGCCGCCGAGCATCTGGGCGGGGCCGAGGCGGTGCATGAGGCCTTTGTCTCCCGCTCCCACGCCATGGTCGGCTCCGAATTCGTCACCGCCTATCTGAAGGTCGCGCGCAGCCCGATCGACGAGGCCCTGGCGCTGGTCCGGCTGATGGAGAGCGTCGTCGGCGGGATCCACAAGCGCCAGGCCGTGCGCTGGCTGCAGTCCTGTGTCACCTCGCTGAAGTTCGACGCCGAGATCAAGTCGACCAAGCAGCCGGCGGGGGCCAGGCTGGCCCAGCTCGCCGCCCTCTATCGGCGCATCGCGCGCTCCGGCGGCAAGGAGGCCGGGATCGAGCCGTTGCTGAACATCATCGGCGACCTGGGCGGCCAGATCGAGGCGGAGGCCAAGCTGATCGCCCAGCTGCGCCGCGTCGGAACCCCGCCGGTCCAGAAGCTTCAGGGCCTGATCCGCATGGCCATGGGCGAAACCGCCCCGCCCGGCCCCGCCACCGAACGCGCCCGCCTGGAGGCCAAGCGGGTCATGGCTCAGCCCGACACGATCCACGAGCTGTCCCGCTCGCCCAAGATGCTGCATCAGGTCCAGAGCATGATGAGCGCCCTGGACAAGGCCGCCTAGCTAAAGGTCGTCCGTTCGGACCCGAGCCGCCAGGAGGCGGCCAGGCCGGCGAGCGCCACTGGCAAGGCCGCCGCGAACACCCACAGTCCCGCGCTCTGGGCCGCCTCGATCGTCAGGCCGTGGGAAATCCCGGTCAGGTTGGCGATCGCCGCCGCTGTCGCCGCCCCGGCCGCCGAGCCGGTCAGGCGCACGGTCGAGATCGCCGCCGCGCCGACCCCGCGTTCCGCGTCGGCCAGGCCGGCCAGCACCTTCTGGGCCATGAACGCCCAGGACAGACCAAAGCCGCCGCCCAGGGCGATCCCGGCGACCAGCACCGGCCAGACCTGTCCCGTCGGGAAGGCGAGCGCGCTGAGGCCCACGCCCAGGGTGGAACAGACCGCCCCCAGCCGGATCATCCGCCCCGACCAGAGCCCCGTCAGGTTGGAGACCGCCAGCCCCGCCACCGTCCAGGCCACGGCTTCGGCCGCCACCACATAGCCGGCGGTCAGCGCCTTCATGCCCGCCAGGGTCTGGAGGATGGCCGGACCATAGACACCGAAGCCCATGGAGGCGGCGGTGAGCAGGAACATGGCGGCGTAGCCGGAACCTGGAATGGTGCGCAGGTCGCTGGACCCCTTGGGCAGCAGTCGCGCCACCGCGCGCTCATCCACCCAGACCATGGCGATCAGCAAGACGACGCCCAGCAGGGTGAGCGCGGTCGAGCGCCCGAAGTCGCCGGCCAGGTCGGCCAGGCCGATGGCGACGACGCCGAGCGCGATCAGCCCCAGTTGCGGCCAGGCGATGGCGGTTCCCGCCTCCCCGTCCTCGCCCTTGGGCAACATGACGAAGGCCGCTGCGCCCACCGCCAGGCCCTGGAGGGCGAAGGACCAGAACACCCAGCGCCAGATCCCGGCGTCGGCGAAGACTCCGCCGATCAGCGGGCCCAGCAGGCTGGCCACCCCCCAGACGGCGGTGATCGCCGCATAGACCTTGGGCAGGGTGCGGTCGGGGAACATCAGGCCGATGGCCACCGAGCAGAAGCCCACCACCCAGCCGCCGCCGATGCCCTGCAACAGGCGGCCGGCCAGGAACATCCAGATGTCCGGCCCACCGGCGCTCATCACGCAGCCCAGGGCGTAGAGGGCGGCGGCCGCAGCCGTGGCGCGGCGCAGGCCGAAGCGGCGGGCCAGCAGGCCCGAGCTCGCCCCCGCCAGGACCGAGCCCAGCAGATAGCCGGCCGTGGCCCAGCCGAAATAGGCGTAGCCGCCCAGCGCCTTGCCCACGCTGGGCATGATGGTGGCGGTGACCAGGGAGTCCGCCGCGTTCAGCCAGACGCCCAGGCAGATCAGCACGAAGCGCGGCAGGCGGCCTTCGCCCAGCACGTCCGCCCAGCTTCCCGGCTTGACCGTCCCCATTTGACAATTCCCCGGCTTACAAATTCAGAAGGTCGGGACTAGACGGATGCGATGGTTTTTGCAATCATTAGATTGTCAAATGCGCAACGCCCCCGACGACATATTGTTTTGGCTGAAGACTGCGGGTCCGGCCCAGACCCTGGCCGTGGCGACGCATCTGGGCGTCACCCGCCAGGCGGCCCGCCAGCAGCTGGAAAAGCTCGCCGCCGAAGGGCTGGTCGAGCATATGACCGAACGCGCCGGGGTCGGCCGTCCCCGGCAGGTCTGGTCCCTGACCGGCAAGGCCCAGGCAAGGTTCCCCGACACCCACGCCCAGATGACCGTCGAGCTGATCGAGGCGGTGCGCCTGGAATTCGGCGCCGAGGGCCTCGACCGGCTGATCAGCCGCCGCGAGCAGGCGACCGCCCAGGCCTATGGCCGGGCGCTGGGCGGCGATCCCGGGCTGGAAGCCCGCCTCGACCGCCTGGCCGCCCTGCGCAGCGCCGAGGGCTACATGGCCGAATGGCGGCGGGACGCGGATGGCTCCTACCTGCTGATCGAGAACCACTGCCCGATCTGCGCCGCCGCCGCCGCCTGCCAGGGCTTTTGCCGCGCAGAGCTCTCGATGTTCGAGATGCTGCTGGCGCCGGCGCGGATTTCGCGCACCGAGCACGTGCTGGACGCGGCCCGGCGCTGCGCCTATCGGATCGACCCGGCCTGACGCCTACCCCGCCGCCAGCTCTTCCAGGGTCAGGGCGTAGACCGTCGAGCAATATTCGCAGGTCACTCGGATCAGGCCGTCATCCTCGACCATCTCCGCCCGTTCGCCGGCGCTGAACGAGTTCAGCACGCCGGCGATCCGCTCCGGCGAGCAGCGGCAGAAGGCCTGCAGCGGCTTGGGTTCGAACACCCGCACGCCGTCCTCGTGGAACAGGCGGAACAGCAGGGTCTCGGCCGAGATGGTCGGATCGATCAGCTCGTCCTCGCCGATGGTCTCGAAGAAGGCCTGGGTGCGGACCCAGGCCTCGGCGGTGGGCCCGCGCGCGTCGTCCTCGGCGATGTTCTGGATCAGCATGCCGCCGGCCCGCCAATGGGGGCCGTCGCCGGTGTCCACCTGCCCCACCGCCAGGCGCACCCGGGTGGGGGTCTGTTCGGACTGGGCGAAATACTGCTCGGCGCACAGGGCCAGGGTCTCGCCCTCGATGGTGGTGATCCCCTGATAGCGGTCCATGTCCGAGCCCTGGTCCACCGTCATGATGAACACGCCCTCGCCCAGCAGAGTCTTGGCGCCGGGCCGCACAAAGCCCTTGGCGGCCTCCGCCACCGCCACATCGTCATAGCGGCAATAGCCGCGCAGGGCGCCGGTGGTGTCATAGTCGCAGACCACATAGCGCACCGGCCCATTGCCCTGGGCCTGGACGATCAGCCGGCCCTCGAACTTCAGGTTCGAGCCGACCAGGGCCGCGAGCGCGCAGGCCTCGCCCAGCAGGTTCGCCACCGGCTCGGGATAGGCGTGGCCCTTCAGGATCTTGTCGACGGCGTCCCCCATCCGGGCCAGGCGGCCGCGCACGGGCTCGCCCTCGATCTGGAAGGGGGCGACGAGGTTGTCGGCGGCGGTCGCGGGTGCGGTCATGGGGCTGTCGTGTCTCGCGGGAATTGACGCGGTGATATAGGGGCTGGAGGCGCCCGATGCGAGAGCGCCGCTTGAGGGGATGACAAGATGACCGCCGACGACCTGACCACCCGCCGCATCCAGGTCGTTCGCGACCACATGGCGCTGGAGACCGTCCACGACTGGGACGCGGTGATCGCCACCTTCGAGCACCCCCGCTACGAGATGTACGGCTCGGGCAATGTCTTCGACGGCGAGGAGGCCGTGCGGGGCTATTTCGCCGCCTCGCGCACGCCCTTCCCCGACCAGGGCAATGAGATCATCGCCATCGCCGCCGCCGGCGACACCGTGCTGGTCGAGTTCTGGCTGACCGGCAGCCATCTCGGCCCCCTGCGCCTGCCCGGCCGCACCGTCGAGGCCACCGGGAAAAGCTTCAAGGTGCGCATGGCCGCGAGCTTCGAGTTCGGCCCCGGCAGCGACAAGATCATCTGCGAGCGGCCCTATTTCGACCAGGGCGCGGTGGTCCGCGCGCTGGGGATCAGCTAGCGCTGCGGCCCGTCAGATCACCCGGAAGCACCAGGCCAGGATCGACTTCTGGGCGTGAATGCGGTTTTCCGCCTCGTCCCAGACCAGGCTTTTCGGCCCGTCGATCACCTCGTCGGTGACCTCCTCGCCCCGGTGAGCGGGCAGGCAGTGCAGGAACACCCCGTCCTTGGCCGTAAGGTCCATCAGGCTGTCATCGACCTGATAGGGCTCCAGCGCCTCGATGCGCTCGTCATGGTCCTTGTCGCCCATGGAGACCCAGGTGTCGGCGATGACGCAGTCGGCGCCGCGCACGGCCTCGCGCGGGTCGCGGGTGATCTCGATCCGGCCCTGCTGGTCCTCCGCCCGGGCCAGGTCCATCAGGTCCGGGTGGTAGAGGGCCGGACAGGCGATGTTGAGCTTGAAGCCCAGCTTCGGCGCCGCGTGGATGAAGCTGGAACAGACATTGTTGCCGTCGCCGACCCAGGCCAGCGTCTTGCCCCGGATCGGGCCCCGGGCCTCCTCGATGGTCATGATGTCGGCCAGGATCTGGCAGGGGTGGCTCTTGTCGGTCAGGCCGTTGATCACCGGCACGGTGGACGAGAAGGCGAAGCGCTCCACGTCCTCATGGCTGTTGGCGCGGATCATCACCGCGTCGACCATGCGCGACAGCACCTTGGCGGTGTCCTCGATGGTCTCGCCGCGACCGAGCTGCATGTCTGCGGCGGTCGAGATGATCCCGGAGCCGCCCAGCTGACGGATCGCGGCGTCGAAGGAGAAGCGGGTGCGGGTGGAGTTCTTCTCGAAGATCATCGCCAGCACGCGGTCGCGGCCCGGCGCGTCGGCGTCGACGCGGCCCTGGGGCCAGCCGGCGCGGGCGGCCTTGCGTGCATGGGCGTCATCGAGAATGGCGCGGATATCGGCGGCTTCGAGCCGCCACAGGTCGAGGAAGTGTCTCGGAGCTTGGGTCATTGCGATCCCCCAATTCCCGCTTCCCCGGGGAAATAGCCCCGGGGTCCAGGTTCCGCCTGGTCGCGAGAATCCTGTTGTTTGAGTCCCGGCCTCCGCCGGAAATGGATGGACTAGGCGGCGGCCTTGGCCTGGGCGCGAGCGGCTTCGCAGGCGCGCTCCAGTTTCTCCACAGCCTCTCGGGCCTCTTCGAGGGTGAGGTTGAGCGGGGGGAGCAGGCGTACGCAGTTGTCGCCGCCACCGGCGATCAACAGGTGCTGGTCGCGGGCGTGCTGCATGAATTCGCGGTTCGGGGTCACCAGCTTCAGGCCGATCAACAGGCCCTTGCCGCGAATGTCGGCGACGACGTCTGGGAAGCGGGTCTTCAGCCCTTCGAACTGCTGGGTGAAATAGCCGGCGACCTCGCGGACATGGGCCAGCAGTTCGGGGCTGTTCAGCTCTTCCATGGCCGCCAGGCCGACAGCCATGGCCAGCGGATTGCCGCCATAGGTCGAGCCGTGCGAGCCGACGGTCATGCCGGAGCCCGCCTCCGCCGTGGCCAGGCAGGCCCCGACCGGGAAGCCGCCGCCGAGCGCCTTGGCCACCGCCATGATGTCCGGCTCGATGCCGGCCCACTCATAGGCGAACAGCTTGCCGGTGCGGCCCAGGCCGCACTGGATCTCGTCGAGGATCAGCAGGGTCCCGGTCTCGTCGCACAGCTGGCGCAGCGCCCGAAGACTCTCCACCGACAGGCAGCGCGCGCCGCCCTCGCCCTGCACCGGCTCGACGATGATCGCCGCGGTGGTCGGGCCGACGGCGGCCTTCAGGGCCTCCATGTCGTCGAAGGGCAGTTGGATGAAGCCCGGCATCGGCGGGCCAAAGCCCTCCAGATAGCTGGCGTTGCCCGAGGCGTTGACGGCGGCCAGGGTGCGGCCGTGGAACGAGCCGTCGAAGCCGATGATGTCGATGCGCTCGGGGTGACCCTTGGCCCAGTGATACTTGCGCGCCGTCTTGATGGCGCACTCCACGGCCTCGGCGCCGGAATTGGTGAAGAACACCACGTCGGCGAAGGTCGCGTCGGTCAGCACCTTGGCGAGCTTTTCCTGGCCGGGGATCGTGAAGATGTTGGAGACGTGCCAGAGCTTCTCGGCCTGGTCCTTCACCGCCTGCACCAGCTTGGGATTGGCGTGGCCAAGCGCATTGACCGCGATGCCGGCCATGCAGTCGAGATAGGCCTCCCCGTCAGTGGTGAAAAGTCGCGCGCCCTCGCCTCGCTCGAACGCCAGCGGGGTGCGGTTGTACACGCCCATGATGTGATCGCTGGGAACGGGCGGGCTTTGCGTCGCCGTCTTTTCAGTCACGGTGGAAGCCTTCTCAAAAGATAGCGTCCCCGGCGCGGGGCGGCGGGGACTTGAAGGCTTGGCGTTTTCAACGCCGAACGCCCGGTTGTCAAACAAAAGCCTATGGGGCCGGGGTTTGACGGGTTTTCACGTCACCCCGATGACACGCCGTCCTCAGGCCTGCGCCCAGCTGACCGGGGCGACCTTGCGGATCACCAGTCCCCAGCCGACCACGCCCAGCAGGGCCATGGCCGCAGCGATGGCGAAGGCCCAGGAGAACTGGCCCGTACGGTCGACCACCGCGCCGGTGATGATCGGGGCGATGATGCCGGCCAGGCTGCCGAACACGTTCTGCACCGCCACCCATTTGCCCGCCGCAACCGGGCCGGCCAGGGTCTGGCCGATCGCGAAGATGTTGGGGGTGCCGAAGCCGAAGGCGGCGCCCGCCACGAACAGGCTGATCACCGAGGTGCGGGCGTCGCCCATGGCGCAGGCCATCATCGCCCCGGCGGTCAGCATCAGGCCGGTGCAGATCGTGGTCTTGCGGACCAGATTGGCGCTGGCGCCGGCCTGCATCCAGCGGTCGGTGGCCCAGCCCACGGTCATCGAACTGGCGGCGTAGACCACATAGATCAGCCCGCCGACCTCGGCCATGTGCGAGACGCTGAAGCCGCGCGCCTTGACCAGATAGAGCGGCAGCCAGGAGATCACGAAATAGAAGGCGTAGTTGTTGCAGAAGTGGCCGAGGCTGGCGCCCCAGGCCTCGCGCTTGGCCAGGATCGCCCGGAACGACGGGGCCGGCGCGGCAGGCGCGCGGGTCGCCTCGGCCGAGGCCTCACGGGTCGAGATCAGCCACGGGACCAGCCACAGAAGCGACACCAGGCCGAACAGCAGGAACACCGGCCGCCAGCCCAGCCTGGCCATCAGCAGGCCGCCGGCGAAGGTGCCGAAGGCCGGGCCCAGGGCCAGGCCGACGCCGATCAGCCCATTGGCCGCGCCCAGCTTGTCATGCGGCAGGTGCTGGGCGAGCAGCTTGGAACTGCAGGGGAAGGCGGCGCTCTCACCAAAGCCCAGCACGATGCGCAGCACGATCAGCGACATGAACCCTCCGGCCAGGCCCGACGCGATGGTGGCCACCGACCAGATGGCCAGGCCGAGCGCCAGGGTGCGATAGGCGTTGATCCGCTCCGACAGCCAGCCGGCCATCAGCTGGCCGGGCATGTAGCTCCAGAAAAAGGCGGAGAGCAGGAGGCCGATCTGGGTCGCCGACAGGTGCAGCTGATCCTTGATCAGCGGCGCGGCGGTGGCGAGATTGCCCCGGTCGACATAGTTGATGAACACCGCCAGCGCGAGCAGCGGCACGACCGCCACCCCAAGCTCCACGGGCTTCAAGCCAGCCCGATCCGTGATCGCCGTCATGTCCTCGCCCCCCTGCGCCAACCGGTCTGACGCCGACGGTCGCTAGGGTCTGAGCTTAGTCATGGGCGGGCGCGGACGCCAAGCCTCTCGGGGGCCTTCGAGAGCGCCTCAGGTCTTGATCTTGTAGCCGGTCTCGAACATCCACAGGCAGACCGAGGTCAGGGCCACCACGAGGCCGGCGGTCATCAAGACGCCGGTATAGAGCGAGCCTTCCGCGTGGCCGATGAAGCCATAGCGGAACCCGTCGATCAGATAGAAGAACGGGTTGAAGTGGCTGCCCGACCGGAACGGCTCGGGCAGGCGGTCGACCAGATAGAAGGTGCCCGACAGGAAGGTCATGGGCATGACGATGAAGTTGGTCACCACGGCCATATTGTCGAACTTCTCGGCCCACAGCCCGGCCATGACGCCGAGCAGGCCCAGGATCAGGGCCGCGCCCAGGCCGAAATAGAGCACCGCCCACAGGTGGGTCACCGGCACATGGGCGAAGGGCATGACCACCACGGCGGTCACCACGCCCACCAATATGCCCCGGGTCGCCGCGCCGAGCGCGAAGCCGGCCACATGTTCCGGCGGGGTGAGCGGCGGGGTCAGGAAGTCGCCGATCAGCCCGTTCATCTTGGCCTGCAGCAGGCTGGAGGACGAATTGGCGAAGGCGTTGTTGAGGATAGCCATCATGATCAGGCCGGGCGCCACGAAGGTGCCGAAGGCCACCCCATGCACCGGCGGCCGCGCGCCCTGGGCGGCGACCACGAAGACCATCATATAGAGCAGCGAGGTCACCACCGGGGCGGCGAGCGTCTGCATGCCGACCTTCCAGAACCGGCGGACCTCGCGCATGTAGAGGGTCTGGAGCCCCGCCCAGTTCACCCCATGGTAGTTGCGGGGTTCCGGCGGCAGGACGGCTTCGGAAGCGGGCATATCCTTCATATCCGCCATGTGCGCGCTCCCGCGCGCCAGCGCAAGAGCGCCCAAGGGTGCGACAGTGCGACGCTACATGTTGTTTCTGTGGACGAAGGTGGGGGCGCCTATTGTGGTCATTAAGGAACTGTTTACGATATCTGGTAGTTGCTGGTGGCGAGAAAACGAAACGCCACAAGATGTTGATCCTGGCCAGGCCGCGGGGGCGCCGCCGGGATTTGTGATAAGCGCGGTGGAGGCGGAAACATGGGTTGGACTGACGAGCGCGTCGAGACGCTGAAGAAGCTCTGGCAGGATGGCCTCTCGGCCAGCCAGATCGCCAAACAGCTGGGCGGTGTCACCCGCAACGCTGTGATCGGCAAGGTTCACCGCCTGGGGTTGTCGGGCCGCGCCGCACCCTCAAAGCCCGCCCGCCCGGTGTTCAAGGCGCCGCGTCCGCAGCGTCCGGCCGCCCAGCCCGCCGCCCCGCGCCGCATCGCCGAACCCATGGCCGTCGCGACCCAGAACGCCGCCCCGGCGCCGGCTCCGGTCCGCTACATTGATGAAGCCCCTGGCTCGGCCACGGTGCTCACCCTCGGCGCCCACATGTGCAAGTGGCCGATCGGCGATCCGTCCAGCGACGGCTTCACCTTCTGCGGCCGCCGCCAGTCGGACGGCCCCTATTGCGGCGAACACGCCCGCGTCGCCTATCAGCCAGCCCAGACCAAGAAGCGCTCGGGCGCCTCGGAACTGGCCCGCTCGCTGCGCCGCTACATCTAAGGACATTGAAGTTAGAGCCCTCGTGAATCCGAAAAGCGGTTCCCACTTTTCGGCGAGGGCTCTCGAATATCCGTTGGGGATGAGTTGGCGGGGGTTTGGGTTTCGGCCCGGCTCCCGCTAACGTCCCTGGCATGACCGACACCGGCTCCGACATCGCCGAGGGCAACGCCAAGCCCTATTCCGTATCCGAGCTGGCCTTCGCGCTGAAGCGCACCCTGGAAGACCAATACGGCTTTGTGCGCCTGCGGGCCGAGCTGTCCAAGGTCACCTTCCATTCCAACGGCCACGTCTATCTGACGCTCAAGGATGAGCGCGCCGCCATCGACGGGGTGGTCTGGAAGGGCTCGGTCCGCAATCTGTCCGTCCGGCCCGAACAGGGGCTGGAGGTCGTGGTGACCGGCAAGATCACCACCTATCCGGCCGGCTCCCGCTATCAGATCATCATCGAGACCATGGAGGCCGCCGGCATCGGCGCCCTGCTGGCCCAGCTGGAACGGCTGAAGGCCAAGCTGCAGGCCGAGGGCCTGTTCGATCCCGCCCGCAAGCAGGCCCTGCCCGAGATGCCCTCGGTCGTGGGCGTGATCACCAGCCCGACCGGGGCGGTGATCCGCGACATCCTGCATCGCATTCGTGACCGCTGGCCCTGCCGGGTGATCGTCTGGCCGGTGGTGGTCCAGGGCGACGCCGCCGCCGCCCAGGTCCGCGCCGCCATCGAGGGATTCAACGCCCTGCCGGCCGACGGCCCCCTGCCCCGCCCCGACGTGCTGATCGTCGCCCGGGGCGGCGGTTCGGTCGAGGACCTCTGGGCCTTCAATGACGAGACCCTGGCCCGCGCCGTGGCGGCCTCGCAGATCCCGCTGATCTCGGCCGTGGGCCACGAGACCGACACCACCCTGATCGACTTCGTCTCCGACCGCCGCGCGCCGACGCCGACCGCCGCCGCCGAGATCGCCACCCCGGTCCTGGCCGAGTTGCGCGCCGCCATCGGCGACCTGTCGGCCCGGCTGCACCGCCATGGCGGCCGGCTGGTCGAGGACCGGCGCGGCCGTATCGCCACCCTGGAGCGCAGCCTGGCCCGGGTTCCGGACCTGGTCGAGCTGGCCAGCCAGAGGTTCAATCTGGTCAAGAGCCGGCTGGGGGCGGCGTTGGACCGCAATGTCGCCGTCCACCGCACCGAGCTGGTGCGGGTCGGCTCGCGGCTGTCGCCGCTTCTCTTACAAAGACCGCAGCAGGCCCAGGCCGAGCGGCTGGCCGGGGTCGGCGCGCGCCTGGGCGCCGGGCTGGAGCGCAATGTCTCGGTGCAGCGCACGGAACTGGCCCGGCTGAGCGCGCGGCTGGCGCCGGTGCTGCTGCAACGGCCGCAACAGATCCAGGCCGACAGCCTGAGCCGGCTGACCGTCCGCCTGCAGCCGGCCCTGGATCGGGGTCTGGCGCGACTGTCCGAGCGGCTGACCAGCCTGGCCAAGCTGCACGCTTCGGTCGATCCCAGCGCGCCCCTGAAGCGCGGCTTCGCCCGGGTGCATCGGGCCGATGGCAGCCTGGTCCGCGAGGGCGGGTCGCTGGCCAGCGGGGAGGCGGTCCAGCTGGTGTTCGCCGATCAGGCTCGCCAGGCGGTGATCGATGGCGAGGCCGATCCGGGCGTCACGCTGACCCCGGCGCCGCGCCCCAAGCCGTTGATGACCCGCGCCCCGCGCAGCCCCGTCACGCCGCCCAATCAGGGCGACCTGTTCTGATCGGCCCAGGCGCGCTACATTGGCGCCCATGAACGCACACGACCGCAACCTTCCGGGCTCTCCCGCCGACCTGGCCGTCGTCCACTATGGCGACGGTGAATTCGTGGTGCTGAAGCCCGGCCGCTACGTGGCCTGCGCGGTGTCCGGCGTGAAGATCCCCCTGGAGGCCCTGCGCTACTGGAGCGCGCCCTTGCAGGAAGCCTATGCCGGACCGGCGGAATCCCTGGCGCGCTGGAAGGAAACCCAGACCTGACCGGTCTCGACCGCCGCCGCGCCCTCGCCGGGCTGGGCCTCGCCGCCCTGGGGCTGCCGGCGCGCGCGGCCGCCCCGGGTCTGGCCCTGTCCGGCCGCTTCCAGCAGGGCGGCTTCGTCATGGGCCGCACCCAGCCCCGCGCCCAGCTGTTCGTCGACGACGTGGCCGAGGGCCTGGCCTCTCGGAGTGGCTATTTCATCGTGGGCTTTGATCGCGACGCGGGCCCACAGGCCCGGATCCGCGTGGTCACGGAGGATGGCGAAGCGACCCACATCGCCGCCATCGCGCCGGGCGACTTCAACATCCAGCGCATCGACGGACTGCCCGAGGATCAGGTCTCGCCCACCGACGAGGCCCTGCTGGCCCGCATCGCCGCCGAGGTGACGCGCAAGGCGGTGGGGTTCGCCAGCCTGGCCGATCTGGACGACTTCCGTCAGGGGTTCATCACCCCGGTGAAGACCTATCGCCTCGCGGCCCGGTTCGGCGGCCAGCGGATCCTGAACGGCGAGCCCAAGAAGCCGCACTATGGCGACGACCTGGCCGCGCCCGTGGGAACGCCGATCCGCGCCCCGGCCGGCGGCGTGGTGTCCTTCGCCGAGACCGGCCTGCATTTCGACGGCGGCCTGACCCTGATCGATCACGGCCAGGGGCTGATCACCTGCTACCTGCATCAGTCGCGCATCGACGTGGCGGTCGGCCAGACCGTGCGGCGCGGCGAGGTGATCGGCGCGGTCGGCAAGGAGGGCCGGGCCACCGGCCCGCACCTGTGCTGGCGGATGAAGTGGCATGGCCGCAACCTCGACCCCATGCTGATGCTGGACGCCAAGACGCCATAATCCTGGGCTCCAACCCGCCCCGACGACGGCGGCGAGGGATGCCATGGACCTGAGGTGGAAGGCCGGCTTGACGCCACGCCGGGTGAACATCCTGATCGGTGTGCTGGCCTTTGGCTGGCTGGCGGCGCTCAGCCTGGAGCGCGGCCTGTGGACCGAGGTCACGGCCGCCTGGGTCCAGGCGCTCGGCAGCGTGGCGGCGATCGGCGCCTCGACGGCGGCGGCCTTCAACCTGGCCCATCGGGAGCGGGCGGCGACGGTGCGCGACGCCCGGCAGTTCGCCATGGCCGCAGCCTTCGACGTATTGCGCTACTACGCCATCCTCGTCGCGACCGTGGAGACGCCGAAGGTGGCGACCCAGGCCAATATCGAGGCGGCCTGGGAGCGGGTGCTGTTCGCCGATCAGAACCTGGCCGCCGCCTGCACGCCGCAGCTGGGATCGGCCACCGTCCTGGGCGCCCTGAACGGCCTGCGCCACATCACCCACGCCACCCAGCTGCGCCTGCGCCGCGAGGGCGTGGATCACTGGGATCCCCGCGCCATCGCCCCGATCGCCGGGAAGGTGGCCGAGGTCTATGACCAGGCGGCCCGGGCGGTGGGCGGCGACACCGGCCTCTATCCGCGCCTGCTGCAGGAGGGTCGAATGATCGTCCAGGCCAGCGTCGCCGGTCGCAAGCCCTAGAGCCCTTTCCGATCTGGTTGAATCAACCAGATCGGAAAGGGCTCTAATTCAAAAAGATAGAGCATTTTTGAATCCGAAAAGTGCGTCACACTTTTCGGAAAATGCTCTAGCCCTTGGCGGCGCGGGGCGTCTTGTAGACCTCATTGGGCCAGCGCTTGTGGACCCAGAACCACTCGGCCGGCCGATCCAGGACCCGCTCCTCGATGAACTGGTTCACGCGGCCCACGCCGGCGGCGATGTCGGCGTTGCGGTCGCCGGTCGAAGTCAGCCGGATCGGGTCGTGCACCACCACCCGGAAATGGGCCTTGCCGACCCGCTGCACCGACATGGGCTGCAGGGGGACATCGAACCTCAGGGCGAAGCTGGAGGGGCCGGGCGCGGTGTGGGCCAGCTTGCCGAACAGCGGCGCGGCCACCCCGCCATTGAACTTCTGATCGTTCATCAGCGCCACGGACTCGCCCCGCGACAGGGCGCGGATCAGCTCGCGGGCCCCGTCGCTGCCCTTGGGCGCGAACAGCCGCACCCCATAGCGGAACCGGCTCTTGCGGATCCGCTCATCGACATAGGGGTTGTTGGTGGCGCGATAGGTGATCTGGCAGGCGATGCCGGCGTGGACGATCGCGGCCGGCATGATCTCGAACGACGAGAAGTGGCCGGAGATGAACACCACCGTCTCGCCGGTCCGCGCGATCTCGGCCAGGCGCTCGCCATTGACCAGTTCCACCCGGGCGGGATCGGCGATGATCTTGTCGAGGATCGGGAACTCCACGGCCCAGCGGCCAACCCCGTCCCACTGCGCCGCCAGCAGGCGGGCGATCTCGGCGTCGTCGGCATGGGGGAAGACGATCCGCAGATTGGTCTCGGCCACCCGGTGCGCACTGGTCAGCGGGCCCAGGCGCTGGAACATCCAGGCGCCGAAGTCGGACACCGTATCGATCGGGAACAGCCGGGCGAGACCGGTCATCAGGTCGAAGGCGAAGGCCTCGAGCCGCCAGGCGATATCCTGGGCCAGGGATGGGCGGGGCGCCGTCATGGCTTTGTCCTACCTGTCCCTCCCCCCTCCGCGCAACGCGAACCGAAGTCGCTTGGCGCGCGACTTGCGGAATTGAGGTCAGACCGTCTCGCTTTGGGACGGGCGCTAGGCAACCGAATGAGGGGGCGATGCAGCCCATGGGCAACGACATCGACGTTCACCTTGGTAAGCGTTTGCGCCGCCGCCGGCGTCTGCTGGGTCTGACCCAGCAGCAACTGGCCGGCGCCTGTGGCGTGCGTTTTCAGCAGATCCAAAAGTATGAGTGCGGCGCGAACCGCATCTCGGCGGCCCGCCTGTGGCAGCTGTCCGAGGCGCTGGAAGTTCCGGTCGGGTATTTCTACGACGGCCTTTCCGAGGTGGCTCATCGCGAGCCGGCCCAGGAGAGCGAAGGTGGCGGCGAGATGTTCGCCCGCAAGGAAACCCTCGACCTGATCCGCGCCTATTACCAGCTCGGCGAGCGTCCGCGCCGCCGGCTGCTGGACCTGGCCAAGTCGCTCAACGGCGATCACGAAGCCGTCTAGTTCTGAAGACCTCGTTCGGCTGTCCCCCGCGTATCCCTGCCAAGGGGATTTCGCGGGGGCCACCGACAGGGTAAAGCGGGCCCATGCTCGCTCCCCACACGCTTCAGGCGCTCGACGCCTTCATGATCGACCTCAACCGCGCCTCCGGCGAGGTGATCCTGCCCCTGTTCCGGGTGGAGGATCATGGGCTGGAGGACAAGGGCGGCGCGGCCGGCTTCGACCCCGTGACCCTGGCCGACAAGGGCGCGGAGGCGGCGATCCGCAAGCTGATCGCCCAGCATCACCCCGAGCACGGGGTGATTGGCGAGGAGTACGGCGAGGACCGCCCGGACGCTGAGTTCGTCTGGGTGCTCGATCCCGTGGACGGCACCCGGGCCTTCATCGCCGGCCTGCCGGTCTGGACCACCCTGATCAGCCTGCGCCACCAGGGCGATCCCGTGCTGGGATCGATCGGCCAGCCCTATGTCGGTGAGATCTTCATCGGCCACGCGGGCGGTTCGCGACTGATCAACCGCTCGGGCGAGCGCCCGTTGAAGGTTCGGCCCTGTCCCAACCTGACCGACGCCATCATCATGACCACCGATCCGCATTCCTATTTCGACGGCGCCGAGCGGGGCGCGTGGAACCAGGTGGCGGCCGCAGCCAAGCTGACGCGCCTGGGCTGCGACGCCTATGCCTATGCCATGGTGGCGGCCGGGACCGTCGACCTGGTGGTGGAATCCCGGGTCTGCAAATGCTGGGACATCGAGGTGGCCGTGCCGCTGATCGAGGGCGCCGGCGGGGTGGTCACCAATTGGCGCGGCGAACCGATCGGCCGCCAGGGGGGCCAGATCGTCATGGCCGGCGACCGGGCCTGCCTCGACGAGGCCCTGGTCGCCCTCAAGCGATCCGCCGACTGATCAGGTCTTCTTGGGCTTGGGCGCGGCCTTGGCCGGAGCCTTGGCCGGGGCTTTCGCCTTGGGCGCCGCAGCCTTCGCCTTGACCGCTGGGGTCGGCTTCGCGACTGCGACCGGCTTCGCCGCCGTCTTGGCTGGAGCCTTGGGGGCCGGCTTGGCCGGAGCCTTGGCAGCCGCGGTCTTGGCCGGAACGGGTTTGGCTGGCGCGGATTTGGCGACCGGCTTGGCCGTGGACTTGGCCAGAGCAGCCTTCTTGGCCGGCGCGACCGCGATCGCCTTGGCGGGCGCGGGCTTCGGGGCGACGGCGGGCTTGGGCTTGGCGGTCGCCTTGGGAGCGGCCTTGGGCGCGGGCGCCGCCTTGGCCACCGGAGCCTTCGAGACCGGGGCCTTGACGACAGGCGCTTTGGCGACGGGGGCCTTGGCAGGCTTGGCGACAGCGGCCTTCGGCGCGGCGGGCTTGGCGGCGACCGGCTTCGGCGCAGCGGCCTTCGCCGGCGCCGCAGGCTTGGCCGCGACCTTGTCGGCCAAGGCGTCGAAAGCGGTCCAGAACTGGAGCCGCAGATCGTCGGTCTCCATCAGGATCTCGTGCTCGGCGCCGGCCACGCTGACGAACCTGCCATCGGGCAGCAGGCTGGCGACCATCTTCTGGGCGTCGTCGCGCACCAGCTTGTCGTCGCCGGCCGAGACGATCACCACCGGAATGCGGACACGGCGCAGATTGTCGGCCGTGCCCAGCCAGGTCGTGGCCTTGAAGGCGAAGTCGAGCCATCCCCAGGTCGGTGCGCTGAGCGCCAGGTCCTTGTTGGCGGCGATCAGGGCGCGGGCCCGGGCGAAACGCTTGGCGTCGTGGGTGAGGACATTGCCCTCGAACACCTCGGTATAGGGATCCTCCGGCGGCGTCCGCGCATAGTCCCCGCCCCGCCCGATCATCAGGAAGAAGCCGGCCATGATCTTGGCCGCCGGCAGGGGCAGACCGCCGGTGCGCACCCCCAGCATCGGCGCGCTGAGCACCGCGCCCGCAAAGCGGTCGGCCTCGCCCTTGGCCAGCGCGAGCAGGGTCAGGCAGCCGCCCATGGAATGGCCCACGGCCATCCACGGCTTGGGCATGCGACCCTCGAAGGCCGCCAGCAGGGCGTGATAGTCGGTGACATAGGCGGCCATGCCGATGGCGTGACCCTTGAGCCGATCCGGCAGGTCGCGATGGGACAGGCCCTGGCCGCGCCACTCCTGGGCCAGGACCACGAAGCCGCGGCCGAGCAGTTCGCCGATCACCTCGAAATACTTCTCGATCGCCTCGGTGCGGCCGGTGCTCAGCACCACAGTACCCCGGGGCGCGCCCTTGGGCGTGAACAGGGCGGCGCGCAGCTTGGCGCCGCCAGCGCCCGTGAACCATTCCGCGCCGCCGCCCGGCGGCAGGGGAGCTTCAGGGATCGAAACCAGGGGCGCCGCGTCAGTCATGGAAGATATTCCTCAGGCGAGTTTCGAGAACAGGGCTTGCATCTGAGGCTGCAGCGACATCGCCAGCCCCATGTCGGACAGTTGCAGACGACCGGTCATGACCGCCGTCATCGGATTGAGCTTGCCGTCACCCATGGCCTTCAGGTCCGCCTTGCTGATGCGGACGGTCAGGTCGGCGGGCTTGTCGTCATTGCAGACCACCCCGCCATCGATATGGATGAAGCCTTCGCCCTTCAGGTCGAGCTTGAAGGACTTGCCGAGGCCCGATTCCACGCCGACGCCGGCGCGGACACGTTCGGTAAGTTCCTCAAGGGTGGCCATCGACGCGCTCCGATAGGGTGACAGGACGCACCTTCGCCTCTGGCGGGAATGAAGTAAACGCCGCCGACCCGGCCAACCGGCTCAGCCGCCCTTGGCGTCCGGCGGGCAGACGTCGCCGATCCGCCTGGCGTCGGTCGAGAACCGCCCGCCCAGCGGCAGGCCGGCATAGGTGGTGTCGACGTCGGCGACCATGTTGAAGGTGGTGGGCGAATAGCTGCCGGTCGCGGCGATCTCCACCTGGGCGCCCTTCTTGTTCGCGCACTGGCCCTTCAGGGTGATCTTGCCGTCCTTGAAGATCTTGGTCGAATAGACACAGGCATAGTGGTGGTTGCTGGGCCCCATGGTGAACTTGGCGACCTCGGCCGGCTTGACGCAGCGCTGCTCGCGGGTGGTCTTGACCACCACCGCCTGGACCTTGTTGGTCACGTCCCAATAGCCCGGCAGGATCGTCTGCTGCTCCTGGGCGAAGGCCGGACCGGACATCAGGACCGGAGCGGCCAGGGCGATCAGCAGGAGGGTGGACTTGCGGGGCATGCTCCGGACTTTCGGGGGCGGGGTTTCGGTTCAGCCATGACCCTAGCCAGGGCAAGATGGCTCTATTCTGACGGGGTCGGCGGGGTGGCGTTCATCCGGGACTGCACACCTAGGTCGGCTTCACGAACCTCAGGGTCATGCGGTCGGACTCGCCGATGGCGTCATACTTGGTGTGATCGAAGGTCGGATCCTCCGGCAGGCCGCGCGGCGAGGAGCGGCGGACCGGCGGCAGGGTCCAGACACCGAAGGGATGGTCCTTGGTGTCCTTCGGATTGGCGTTGATCTCGCTGGTCTTGTCGAGGATGAACCCCGCCTCCTTGCCCATCTGGACCACGAAGGCCTGTTGCACATAGCCATCGGCGGCCAGCAGGTCCGGCACCCCGCCGGGGCTGGCGCGATGCTCCTCGACCCCCAGGACGCCGCCGGGCTTGAGCGCCACGAAGGCGTCGTGAAAGGCCTTCTCGGCGATGCCGGCGGCCATCCAGTTGTGCAGATTGCGCAGGAACAGCACCAGGTCGGCGGAGCCGGCCGGCGCCACCGGGCCGCTGGTCGGACCAAAGGCGGTGATCTCCACCGCCCCATAGAGCTTGGGCTTCTCGCGCAGCTTGCGGCGATAGGCCGAGACCATCTCGGCCGAGGCCGGTTCGCCGGTGTCGTTGGTCTGCAGATCGGCGGCGTAGAGCTTGCCGTCGGTGGCGGCCAGGAAGGGCGCCAATATGTCGGTGTACCAGCCCGCGCCGGGCCAGAATTCCACCACGGTCGCGCCCGGCTTCAGGCCCCAGAAGTTCAGGGTCTCCAGGGGATGGCGCCAGACGTCGCGGGCCCTGTCGGCCGGGGTGCGCCAGGCGCCGGCCACGGCCTGTTCGAGGGTCAGGGGATCGTGGAGCTTGGCGACCGGGGCGGCGGTCTTGGGGCCGCACGCGGTCAGGGTGAACGCCCCGCCGGCCAGGAGCAGACCGCGCCGGGAAAAGGCGGCCATGGCGGCGTCTGCAAGATCCATCGCGACCTCTGTTCCGTTTCGCCCGGCCAACGACCTATCCTGCCCTGCACGCCGGGTCAAAAGCCGATGATGAGCGGCGATCGGCGGGGCTCTTGAAACCGTTCGACGGGTCCCCAACTAAGCTAACGAAGGCGCTGGATATCCGGGCCTTCCGGGACAAGGCGAGGCTTCGGCTCGCACCGTTCCGCCCCTGAGAGACAACCTTGCTTAAGCCAAGAAGGATGTGATCCCCATGCGTACGACCGACTTCTCCCCCCTCTATCGCTCCGTGGTCGGCTTCGACCGTCTCGCGGCCCTGCTGGAAACTGCGGCGGCCGACACGGCCGGCGGCTATCCGCCCTACAACATCGAGCGCACCGACGAGAACGCCTACCGCATCGAGATCGCGGTGGCCGGCTTCCGACCGGATGAGCTGAACATCGAGGTCAAGGAGAACCTCCTGACCGTGCAAGGCCGCAAGGCCGCCAATGACGACCAGCGGCGCTTCCTGCACCGCGGTCTGGCCGAGCGCGATTTCGATCGCCGCTTCCAGCTGGCGGACTATGTGGTCGTCACCGAGGCGAAGCTGGCCGACGGCCTGCTGCAGATCTCGCTGAAGCGTGAACTCCCCGAGGCCCTCAAGCCCCGCAGGATCGAAATCGCCACCCCCGATCAATCCCCCCTGATCGAAGGTGAGAAGGCCGCCTAACTCCCCCCCTCTTAGGCGACCCAGACCGGGCGGCGCGTGATCCCCTCGCGCGCCGCCCAACTCTGAATCTCTTCCCCCAAAGTCCCTCTCGGCGGCGCAGGTCCTGCGCCGCCTTTTTGTATTCGCGGCCAAGGTTCGGGGCCGTCTCAGGCGGCGCGGGCGGCGTCGAGGCCGACGGCGGCCTGGAAGTCGGTCTCGTGGACGCTGGCCCCGGTCAGGCAGGCGCCGGTGAAATCACAGCCGCGCACGTCGGCGCCGTCCAGGATCACCCCGGTCAGATCCGAGCCCTGGGCCTGGGCGTAGCGCACCCTGGCGTGGTCCAGCGAGCCCGGCGCCTCACGCGAACCGCCGAGCGGCAGGGGCGCGATGACACAGTTCCGCAGATCGGCCTTGGTCAGATTGGCCCCGGCCAGCCGCGCCCCGCGTAGGTCAGCATCGCGCAGTATGGCCCCGCGCAGGTCCGCGCCTTCCAGATTGGCGCCCTGCAGATGCACCCCGGTCAGGTCCATGCCGACCATGATCGCCGCCTTGGCGCTGAGGGCGGTGAGCCGCAGGCCGCGCAGCTGAACGCCCAGGGGTCGCATGTCCTGATGGTCGAAATTGGCGGGGCGGCCTTCCTTGCCGCTGGTCTTGCACCAGGCGTGATTGCCCTGGGCCTGGGCGAGCAGACCGGCCGCCCGGGCCATGGCCTCGGGGCTGGGCGCGCGGATCGATCCGCCCAGCTTGGTCGAGGCCGAGGTGCGGGCCCGGCCCATGTCGACGCCGTTCATGGCCGCATAGGACAGGTCTGCGCCCTCAAGATTGGTTCCGGAGACGTCCGCGCCGTCGAGGATGGCGCCGCTCATCTTGGCGTCCTTCAGATTGGCGCCGGTCATCTTGGCGCCCTTCAGGGAACAGTCGGTGAAGTCGGCGGCATAGGCCGAGGCGTCGTTGAGCTGCGAGCCGTCAAAGGTCGCGCCGCAGAGGACGGCGTTGTCGAGCTGCCCATGGCGCGATTCATGGGTGGCCGAGGACAGGCCCTTGCTGGGATGCGGAATGGCGATCTGGCCGATGCGGAAATCAGCCTGGGTCAGGTCGGCCTGGGTCAGGTTCGCGCCCTGCAGGCAGGCGCCGCGCAGATCGGCGCGGACCAGGCGGGCGCCGCGCATGTCGGCCTTGCGCAGGTCGCAGCCAAACAGATTGGCCCGCTCAAGATTGGTCACCGCCAGCTTGGCGCGGTCGAGGATCGAGGCGGAGAGATCGGCGTCGGAGAGATTGCGCCCGGACAGATCGACGCCGGTGAGGTCCACGAACTTCAGCACCGCCCGCTTGCCGCCGGGCCGGCCGGTCACGAACCTTTCGTGAGCCGCCACGATCATCTCGATCTCGCCCGCAGAGAGCTTCCGACGTCCGGTCAAAGCAGCTGCGCACATGATGGTGTCATTCCCCCGGTATGGTCTGGGTAGACGGACTGTCTAGCCCCCCAGGAACGACCGAAGCGTTAAATTGTCGCACCTCACAGCGTATCGCCCAGCCCCCTCGCGCCCCACTTCTGCGCCCCGATCAGATCGGCGTGGGCCAGCTGGGCGTTGGTGAAGTTGGCCCGCGACAGGTCGGCGTCGCGCAGGATGACATAGCGCATGTCGGCGCGCGCCATGTCGGCGCCCTTCAGGACGGCGCCCGTGAGGTTGCAGGGCAGGACGCGGGCGGCGCCCAGCAGCAGCGGCCCCATCTGGGCGTCGCGCAGGTCGGTCCCCGCCAGTTTGCAGTCCACCAGCCTGGCGCCCCGCAGATCGGCCCGGCGCAGATTGCAGGAGCGCAGGTCCGCGCCCTCCAGATGCGCGCCCTGCAGCTGCACCCCCTCCATGTCGAGGCCGTAGAAGATCGCCCCCTTGGCGGACAAGGCGGTGAGGTTGAAGCCGCGCACGCTTTCCAGCGCCCGCAGGTCGGCGTTGTCGAACACGCTGGGGCTGCCCTCCGCCCCGCCGGTCTCGCACCAGCGGGCATGATCGCGGATCATGGTCTCATAGGGCAGGTCGGAGACCGCCTTGCCGATCGGATCGTCGGTGAGGGCGCCGCGCATGTCGGCCCGGCTGACGTTCCAGGCCAGGGTCTTGGCGCCCACCAGTATGCAGTCGCGCAGGTCCGCCCCGGCGAGGTCGGCGCCCGACAGGTCAGCCCCGGCCAGGTTCGCCCCGGTCATGGTGCACTGCTTGAGATTGGCGCGAACGAGCTTGGCGTCCTTCATGTTGGCGTCGGTGAAATCGGCGCGAACCGCCATCACGCCCGACATCCGCGACCGCTCGAGATTGGCCCCGGCCAGGATCGCGCCCTGCACCTCGCCGACCCGGTTGATGTGCTCCATGACCCTCAGGCCCTTGTCGCGATCGCCCACCGCGATGGAGCCCTCGCGCAGGTCGGCCTCGAACATGTCGACGCCGGACAGATTGGCGTTGCGCAGGCAGGCGCCGCGCAGGTCGGCCCGACGCAGCGAGGCCTCGGTCAGGTCCGCGTTCTGCAGATCGGCGCCGAACATGCTGGCCTGGTCCAGGCGCGCGCCCTGCATCTGGCAGCCGGCCATCACCGCCCCGGTGAAATCGGCGTCGCAGAGGTTCTTGCCGCGCAGGTCGAGGCCGCTGAGATCCAGCCAAGCGAAGACCGCCCGGGCGCCGCCGGGCTTTGAGCTCCAAAGCCGGTCGTGACGGACGCAGATGGCGTCCAGTTCAGGCTGCTCGATCCGACGGAGATCGACGGCGGTGGTGGTCGCGAGAAGCGCCATGGAGACTGGCCCCGGAGGTTACTGATCAGCACCCTAGGCTAATGCAATTAACGCGTAGTTTCCGTGACTTAGCCGAATTACAATGAATATTCGCTAACCCTTAACGGGGCGATAGGCGGCGATCAGGGCGGCCGCCTCGGGGGCCAGCAGACCAAGCTCCACCACGACGCCCTTGCCCTGTAAGCGTTCGGCCCCCTGGCCGGCGGCGAAGACCGAGGAATCCTCGCAGGCGACGACCACCCGCCGGAGCCCGGCCTCGGCCAGTCGCTCGGCGCAGGAGGCGGCGCCGGAGGACCGCGCACCGCAGGGTTCAAGTGTCAGATAGGCCACGGCGCCCCGGGCCCGATCGCCCGCCTGGGCCAGGGCCATCTCCTCGGCATGGGGTCGCCCCCCGGCCTGGGTGACGCCCTCGCCCACCACGGCGTCGCCCGCCACGATCACGCAGCCCACGGCCGGATTGTCACCGGTCAGACCGACCTGACCCCGCGCCAGGGCGATGGCCCGGCGCATATGGTCCTGATCGGTGGCGGCCATCAGGCCGGCAGGGCCTGGGCGCGGCCCGCGTCGAGATAGCGGGCCGAGCTTGGCTTCAGCGCCGCGTCCAGCTCGATCACCAGCGGATTGCCGGTGGGGATCTCGATGTCGATGATCGCCTCGCTGGACAGGTTCCACAAAAGCTTGACGATGGCGCGCAGGGAATTGCCGTGGGCGGCGACCAGCAGGGTCTCGCCCGCCGCCAGGTGCGGGGCGATCGCGGCCTCCCAATAGGGCTGCACCCGTTCCAGGGTGGTCTTCAGGCTCTCGGTATTGGGCAGCACGGCGCCCGCATAGCGGCGGTCCTTGGCGAAGTCGAACTCACCGCCGGCCTCCAGCGGCGGCGGCGGCACGTCATAGGAACGGCGCCAGATCTTGACCTGGTCGGCGCCGTGCCGGGCCGCCGTGTCGGTCTTGTTGAGGCCGGTCAGGCCGCCATAGTGGCGCTCGTTCAGGCGCCAGTCCTTGGTCTCGGGAATGAACACCTGGTCAGCGGCGGTAAGCGCCAGCCAGCAGGTGCGGATGGCCCGCGTCAGCACCGAGGTGAAGGCGCGGTCGATCTGCAGTCCCGCCGCCTTGATCAGCTCGCCGCCCAGGCGCGCCTGGGCCTCGCCCTCCGCCGTCAGGTCCACGTCGACCCAGCCCGTGAAGCGGTCTTCCAGGTTCCAGCGGCTCTGGCCGTGGCGCAGCAGGATCAGGGTCGGCACGCGGGAGGTCTCCTCATTCGGGAAAGGCTTGGGCTAGGGCCCGGGGGCGCGGGCGTCAAGGTTGAGGCGCGGCGGCGACTGGCGCCGGCGCGTCCCGGCGGCTATATCCCGACCAGCATGTCCGACCGTCTGATCCTGCCCGCCCTCGCTGTCGTCGCCGCCCTGATGGTGGCGCTGGCCATGGTCTGGCCCCAAGGCCTTGGCGATCGTTCGCCCGCCCCCTTTGGCCACACGCCCCTGCAGCAGACCCCGGCCATGAAGGCGGCGATGAAGCGCGAGGCTGACGCCTCCAACCGCCGCATCGCCCACGCCCGCCAGGCGGTGTCGGACCTGCAGAGCCAGGCGATCGCCCCCACCCAATGAGCCGCCCAGCGGTCCGCGAGGCCTGATGTCTGATTTCGACGCGATCTCCGTCGGCCGCCGCGTCCTGAACGCCGAGGCCGACGCCCTGCGCCTGCAGGCCCAGACCCTGGGCGACGACTTCGTCCGGGCGGTGGACATATTGCATGCCGTCAAGGGCCGGATCATCTGCACCGGCATCGGCAAGTCGGGCCATGTCGGCCGCAAGATCGCCGCCACCTTCGCCTCCACCGGCGCCCCGGCCTTCTTCGTCCACGCCAATGAGGCCAGCCATGGCGACCTCGGCATGATCACCGAGGGCGACGTGGTGCTGTGTCTGTCCAAGTCCGGCGAGAACCAGGAGCTGGCCGATGTCCTGGCTCACTCCAAGCGCTTCCATGTGCCGCTGATCGCCCTGACCGCCGCCCGCGACAGCGCCTTGGGCCGCGCCGCCGACGTGGTGCTGCAGCTGGCCGACGCCGCGGAGGCCACCGCCGAGGTCAAGGCCCCGACCACCTCCACCACCCTGCAGATCGCGCTGGGCGACGCCCTGGCCGTGGCCCTGCTGGAGCGACGCGGCTTCACCGCCCGCGACTTCAAGACCTTTCATCCCGGCGGCAAGCTGGGCGCCATGCTGCGCACCGTGCGCGACATGATGCATGGCGAAGGCGAACTTCCCCTGGTGGGTCGCGACGCGCCGATGTCCGAGGCCCTGCTGGTCATGACCGAGAAGCGCTGGGGCGTCGTCGGGGTGCGCGGCGAGGACGGCGGGCTCTGCGGGGTGATCACCGACGGCGACCTGCGTCGCCACATCGACGGCCTGATGGACCGCACCGCCGCCGAGGTGATGACGCCCGGCCCCAAGAAGACCGTGCCGCCCGGCATGCTGGCCTCGGAAGCCCTGGCCCTGATGAGTGATCCCCCGCCGGCGGTCACGGTTCTGTTCGTGGTGGATGACGGCGAACCGGTAGGCATTTTGCACGTTCACGACCTGCTGCGCGCCGGGGTGATGTAGAAATCGTCACGGTCGTGAAGAATATGGCGGGCGTTCGGATGGTCTTAAGACCGCACGACCATTAAGACAGCCAGCCGAACCTCACCGACGGAGTTCCAATGCTTCCCATCCCGCGCAGCGATCTCATCCCGAACACCGCCGAGTTCGAAAGCTTTCCGCTGGTGAAGGCGACCGGGTTCCGGGAATACGACGCGCGGTGGTTGTTCGGCCCCGAGATCAACCTGCTGGGCATCGAGGCCCTCGGCCTTGGCCTGGGGACCTATATCCACGAGCTGGGCCAGAAGCGCATCGTGGTCGGCCACGACTATCGCTCCTATTCCATGTCCATCAAGCAGGCCCTGACCATCGGCCTGGTGGCCGCCGGCTGCGAGGTGCTGGACATCGGCCTGGCCCTGTCGCCGGTCGCCTATTTCGCCCAGTTCGACCTCGACGCCCCCTGCGTGGCCATGGTCACCGCCAGCCATAACGAGAACGGCTGGACCGGGGTGAAGATGGGCGCCCAGAAGCCCCTGACCTTCGGACCCGTGGAGATGGGCCGGCTGAAGGACATCGTGCTCGGCGGCCAGTGGAAGCAACGGCCGGGCGGCAGCCTGGCCCACATCGAGGGCGTGTCGGAACGCTATATCGCCGACGTCGCCACCCGGGTCAGCCTGAAGCGGCCCCTGAGGGTGATCGCCGCCTGCGGCAACGGCACGGCCGGGCACTACGCGCCCGAGGCCCTGCGCCGCATGGGCGTGGCCGAGGTCATCGAGATGGACTGCAAGCTCGACTACAATTTCCCGCGCTACAATCCGAACCCCGAAGACCATGAGATGCTGCACGAGATGGCCAAGGCCGTTCGTGAGCACGGCGCCGACCTGGCGCTGGGCTTCGACGGCGACGGCGACCGCTGCGGCGTGGTCGATGACGAGGGCGAGGAGATCTTCGCCGACAAGATCGGCCTGATGCTGGCCCGCGACCTGTCGGAGCTGCACAAGGACGCCACCTTCATCGTCGATGTGAAGTCGACCGGCCTCTACGCCACCGACCCGATCCTGAAGGCCAATGGCGCGACCACCGTCTATTGGAAGACCGGCCACAGCTACATCAAGCGCAAGACCGCCGAGCTCGGCGCCCTGGCCGGCTTCGAGAAGTCCGGCCATTTCTTCTTCAATTCCCCGCTGGGCTACGGCTATGACTGCGGCCTGACGGCGGCGGCGGCGATCCTGGCCATGATGGATCGCAATCCCGACAAGAAGCTTTCGGATCTCAAGAAAGCCCTGCCGATCGCCTATACCTCGCTGACCATGTCCCCCCATTGCCCGGACGAGGTGAAGTACGGCGTGGTCGAGGACGTGGTCGCCGAATATACGGCGCTGGCCGCCGCCGGCGGCACGATCCTGGGCCGCAAGATCCTTGAGGTCATCACCGTCAACGGCGTCCGCGTGGCGTTGGAGGACGGCTCCTGGGTGCTGGTCCGCGCCTCCTCCAACAAGCCCGAGATCGTGGTGGTGGTGGAAAGCTCGCAGTCCGAGGCCGACATGCGCGCCCTGTTCCGCGAGGAAGTGAAGCCGCGCCTGGGCAAGCGCCCGCAGGTCGGCGCCTACAATCAGGAAATCTGAGGGTCGGGTCGCAAGACTCACATCTCCTCGCTATATGCCCGCCTGACCTACTGTCTCCGCACAGGATGAGACCATGCGCGTTGCGATGATCGGCACAGGCTATGTGGGTCTGGTGAGCGGGGCCTGTTTCGCCGACTTCGGCCATGACGTGGTCTGTATCGACAAGGACCCGTCGAAGATCGCGCGCCTGAACGCTGGCGGCATTCCGATCTTCGAACCGGGGCTTGAGCTGTTGGTGGCGCAGAACGTCAAGGCCGGACGCCTGAGTTTCACCATCGAGGCGGCCGAGGCGGTGAAGAGCGCTGACGCGGTGTTCATCGCGGTGGGCACGCCGTCGCGGCGCGGCGACGGCCATGCCGACCTGTCCTATGTCTATGCCGCCGCCGAGGAGATCGCCGGCCTGATCGATGGCTTCACGGTGATCGTCACCAAGTCGACCGTGCCGGTCGGCACGGGCGACGAGATCGAGAAGATCATCAAAGCCAAGCGGCCGGACGCGCAGTTCGCCGTGGTCTCCAATCCGGAGTTCCTGCGCGAGGGCGCGGCGATCGAGGACTTCAAGCACCCCGACCGCGTGGTGGTGGGTCTGGAGGACGAGCGCGCCCGGCCGGTGATGGCCGAGCTCTATCGGCCGCTGTTCCTCAACGAGACCCCGATCGTCTTCACCGGCCGGCGGACCAGCGAGCTGATCAAATATGCGGCCAATGCGTTCCTGGCCCTGAAGATCACCTTCATCAACGAGATGGCCGATCTCTGCGAAGCCGTCGGCGCCGATGTGCAGCAAGTGGCCAAGGGCATCGGCCTGGACAAGCGGATCGGCGGCAAGTTCCTGCACGCCGGCCCCGGCTACGGCGGCTCCTGCTTCCCGAAAGACACCCTGGCGCTGGTGCGCACGGCCGCCGCCGCCGGAGCGCCGATCCGGCTGGTGGAGACCACGGTCGCAGTCAACGACGCGCGCAAGAAGTCGATGGCCGACAAGATCGTCAAGGCGCTGGGCGGCAGCGTCAAAGGCAAGCGGATCGGCATCCTCGGCCTGACCTTCAAGCCCAACACCGACGACATGCGCGACGCGCCGTCGCTGGAAATCGTGCCGGCCCTGATCGCCCAGGGCGCCACGGTCCAGGCCTATGACCCCGAGGGCCATGAGGCGCGCCAACTGCTGCGCGATGTCGAATTCAAGACCGGCCCC
>NZ_CANCLE010000030.1:0-30013 GCF_947378715.1 Phenylobacterium aquaticum | reverse complement strand
TGCTCGCCGCCCGACAGCTGGTGCGGATAGTGGCGCAGGCGCGCGGCCAGCCCGACCCGGTCGAGCCACTGGCGGGCGGTCTGTTCCGGCTGGGCCGCGCGGGCGATCTCCAGCGGCGCGGCGACGTTCTCCTCCGCCGTCATGTTGGGCAGCAGGTGGAAGGACTGGAACACCAGCGCCACCCGCCCTCGGCGCAGGCGCGCGCGCCCGTCCTCGTCCAGCCGCGCCAGGTCCTGGCCGAACACCTCGACCCTGCCGGCCGTGGGGCGCTCCAGCCCGGCCGCCACCGAGATCAGCGACGACTTGCCCGAGCCCGACGGCCCGGTCACCGCCAGCCGCTCGCCCGGTGCGACGCTGAGGTCCACGCCGCGCAGAATCTCGACCTGGCCGGCGGACGAGGGCAAGGTCAGGCTGACGCCCTCCAGTCGGAGCGGCGGGATATCTTCGGACAAGGGGGCCTCGCATTGCGAACGGTCGCTGGAACCATAGATAGGACGGCGACCGCCAAAGGCATGCACGGATGATCGCGCGACGAGAGCTTCTTTTGCTGGCCGCCCTGGCCGCCGCCGGCCCGGCGCTGGCGGCGCCGCGCGCGGTGGTCACCATACTGGGGGATTCGATCACCGCCGGCTTCGGCCTGCCCGCCGCCCAGGCCTTTCCCGCCCGCCTGCAGGAGGACCTGACCCGGGCCGGCGCCCAGGTGCTGATCCGCGCGGCGGGGGTCTCGGGCGACACCACCGCCGGCGGCCTGGCGCGGGTGGATTTCAGCGTCCAGCCCGACACGACGATCTGCCTGGTGGCGCTGGGCGGCAATGACCTGCTGCAGGGCGTCGACCCCAAGGTCACGCAGGCCAATCTGGAGGCGATCATCACCCGCCTGACCCGGCGCCATATCCGGGTGATCCTGGCCGGGCTGAAGCCGCCGCCGGCCATCGGCCGCAGCTATGCCCAGGAGTTCACAGCCCTCTACGCCAACCTGGCCAGGACCCATCACCTGACGCTCTATCCGGACCTGCTGGCCGGGGTGGGGCCGGGCTTGCGGCAGCGCGACGGCCTGCACCCCAACGCCCAGGGCGCCCAGGTCATCGCCACCGGCCTCGCGCCCGTGATCACCACCGCCCTGAAGGGCTCCAACTCAAAAAGTTGGAGCATTTCTTGATCCGAAAAATGCGTCACACTTTTCGGGAAATGCTCTAGCTGGGCGTCTCGCCGGCGATGGTGGTGCGGTAGAGCTCGCGCCGGAAGCCGTCATAGTCGTTGAAGGCCTGGTGGACGCACAGGCGGTTGTCCCAGGCCACATAGGTCCCGGGCGCCCAGCGCAGGCGGCAGGTGAAGGCCGGCTGGGTGATGTGCCCCGCCAGGAACCTGAGCAGCGGCTCGGCCTCGGCGGCGGTCAGGCCCTCGACGCCGGTGGCGTAGGTCTCGTCGCAATAGAGCGCCTTCTCACCGGTCACCGGATGGGTGCGGACCAGGGGATGCATCGCGCCCTGGACCTTGCGGGCGATCTCGTCGGGCAACCGCCCCATGTCCCGCGTCGCCGCCACCCGGCCCAGCGGCGTCTCGTCGGCGGCCAGATGGGCCTGGGCGGTCTGGACAACCCGACCCATGGACATGTGGACCCGCAGCGGGGCCAGCATCCGCTGCATGGTCTCGCTGAGCATGGCGTAGGCCAGGGCTGAATTGGCGAAGATCGTGTCGCCGCCATAGGGCGGGATGTCGACGCCGTACAGCATGCTGATCGCCGGCGGCTCGGCCAGGAAGGCGGAGTCCGTGTGCCAGCCGGCCCCGAACACCATGCCGACGCTCTGGTCGGCTTCCTTGATCAGCGGCTGCACCTGCGGATAGCCGGGCACGCCCTGGGTGTAGGCGTCCTCGGCGAACGGCCCGAAGCGCCGGCTGAAGACCGCCTGGTCGGCATGGCTGATCTTCTGGTCGCGGAAATAGATCATCTTGTGCCGGAACAGGGCCGCGCGGACCTCTGCAAAGGCGGCGTCGCTGAGCTCGGCGATCGACACGCCGCGGATCTCGGCGCCTATGGCGGCGGCCAGCGGCCGGACCTCGATATGCCGGTTGTCGGCGGGGTGATTGTCAAACCGGCCGGTGGGATGGATCAGCATGGTCTCGCCTGTCGCGCTCCGTCACGCCCAGGCTAACAGGATCAGACGGCGAAGGTCTCGCGCAGCGGAGCCGAGACGCCATGGACGCTCAGCAGGGTGCGGAACTCCGGCGTGAAGGCCCAGGCCTCCTGCGCGCCCACGCTCACCGGCCGGAACACCGGGGCGTTGTTCAGCCGCGCCGGCCCGGCCGGACCATATTCGATCAGCAGGGCCTCGACCGCCTCGGGGGTGAAGGTGTCCAGCGCGTCCAGCCCGGTCCTGGCCAGGACCGAGGCCAGTTCAGCGGCCAGGGCGGGTTCGCCCAGCGAGCACAGGGCGGCGGAGACCATCACCAGTGAGGTCGGAACCGCCTCGCCGTCCCCGCCGCGGCCCATCCACCTTCCGGGAAAGGCGACGACGGTCATCGCGATCGGCCCCGTCGTGGCGCCCCCTGGCGACCTAGAACTCCTCCCACGTATCGGCCTCCGCCTGGGGCGCGGGATTGACCGCCCGGGCGAGCCGGCCTTGGGCCTGGGCCACCGGATTGCGGGCCGGCGGGTGACGACCCGGCTGGGCGGCGACGGGGCCGCGCGCCGTCCGGCCAGAATCCTCGTCGGTGCGGAACCGCGCGACCAGGTTGCTGAGCTCCGTCGCCTCGTTGCGCAGGCCCGAGGCGGCGGCCGTAGCCTGCTCGACCATGGCGGCGTTCTGTTGGGTCACCTGGTCCATCTGGTTGACCGCGGCATTGACCTGGTTGAGGCCGGTGGCCTGTTCCTGCGACGAGGTCGCGATCTCGGCCAGCAGGATGTCGATCTCCGCGACGCGGCTGACGATGCCGGTCAGGGCCGCGCCGGTGTCGCCGACCAGCCGCACGCCGCGCTCCACCTGGGATGAGGAACTGGCGATCAGGCCCTTGATCTCCCGGGCGGCCTCGGCCGAGCGCTGGGCCAAAGCCCGCACTTCCGAGGCGACGACCGCGAAGCCCTTGCCGGCGTCCCCGGCCCGGGCCGCCTCGACCCCGGCGTTGAGCGCCAGCAGGTTGGTCTGGAAGGCGATCTCGTCGATGACGCCGATGATCTGGGTGATCTGGTTCGAGGAGGTCTCGATCTCGCCCATGGCGGCGACCGCGTCGCCCACCACCTGGCCGGACCGCTCGGCGTCGGCGCGGGCGGTCGTGGCGGCGCTGGAGGCCTGGCGGGCCCCCTCGGCGCTGCGCTTCACGGTCGCGGTGATCTGGTCCAGGGCCGCGGCGGTTTCCTCCAGGCTGGCCGCCTGCTGCTCGGTGCGGCGCGACAGGTCGTCGGAGGCCATGGCGATCTCGTCGGAGCCGCCCCGGATCGCGCCGGTCGCCTGGGAGATGGCGGTCATGGCTTCGCCAAGGCTCTCGGCGGCGGCGTTGAAGTCGGCCTTGATCTGGGCGTACTGGCCCTGGAACGCCGCGTCGATGCGGGTGGTCAGGTCGCCCTGGGCCAGGCGGCTCAGGTGGGCGGCCAGGGTCTGGACGACCTCGGCCTGCTCGGCTTCGGTGCGCCGGCGCTCAGACTCGGTGCGGCCGCGCTGGGTCTCGGCCTCCGACCGCATCTCGCTGGCCTCCGCCTCGGCGGCCCGGGCCTTCAGCCCATTGTCCTTGAACACCTGTACGGCCTTGGCCATGCCGCCGACCTCGTCGCGGCGCTCCTGGCCCGCCACGTCGATGGACAGGTCGCCCTGGGCGAGCTTCTCCATGATCCGGCTGACCACGGCCAGCGGCCCGGTGATCCAGGACCGGACCCCGAAGAAGGCGATCGCGCCCACCAGGGCCAGGCCGCCGACGATCACCCCCCAGGTAATCATGACGGTCGAATTGGTCTTGGCCGACAGGGCGTCGTTCCGGGCCTGGACATAGTCCATCAGCGCATTGGTCTTGGCCTTGAACTTGGCCGCCAGCGCCGGGAACTGCGGCGCGCACTGGTCGAGATACATGGCCTGGGTCGCCAGGTTGCTGGCGCTGTCATTGGCGGCCCGGCCGGCGTCGACCACCTTGCCGCAAGCGCCGTCCAGAGCCTGCAGCATTTCGGCCTTGAGCGCCGGAATCTCCGTGTCCGCCGGCAGGGCCGCGGCGGCCGTGTCCATGGATTTCACGAGGTCGCCATGGGCTGCGCTAATCCCAGCCGTCGCCACATCGTTCTGGGCCTGGGTGGTGGCGACGATCAGGTCGCCGATCGAGGCGCGCGCGGTCTGGGAGGCGCGGTTGGCGCGGGCGATCTCGATCGCGGCCGTGGTCTCATGGTCCGTCAGGTCGCTGTAGCTCTGGTCGATCTCACGCATCTGCGTGCCGGTGAAGACGGCGACCCCAATGGCGAACACCGCGAACACCGCGATGATCGCCAGGAATTTTCCAAATATCGGGATGTTCTTCATATCGGCGCCTCTCCCTGAAACACCCCGCATCGGCCCGCCGGATCGGCGCGCGCGTCGGAATGGTTTCCCCCTGATTCATTCTGTCACGCTTCCATGGCGCACGAATTCGGGCAGGACTTGATCGATCGCGACAGGTTTTGCTTAATCGAGACAGGAGCCCGCAAGTGCCGGGACTAGTACGCAGCGCGACCTTGCGCCAATTCGACACGGTCTGTCACACCGCCGGCCTGGACCCCCTGGCCCTCCTGGCGGAGGTGGGTCTGCCGCCGACGGTGTTGAGCGATCCCGACCTGAGGGTTCCGGGCCCCAAGGTTAGCGAGGTGCTGCAGATTGCGGCGGCGCGCAGCGGAATGGCCGACTTCGGCCTGCGGATGGGACGCTTGCGCGGGGTGGAGGACTGGGGGCTCCTGGGCCTGGCCGCCCGAGACCAGCTGACCTTGCGGGGCTATCTGGAAACGGTGGTCGCGCGCGGTCGCTATCAGAACGAGAACTCATCTGGCCTGCTCGCGACCAATGGCGACCAGGTCGAGATGATCATCGATTTTCGGGTGGCCGACGTCTCGACGAGAGTCCAGGCGATCGAGATGTCGATCGCCTTCAACCTCAGCTGCATCCAGGAACTGGTTCAGCGCGATCTCGCCCCCACCTATGTCAGCTTCCAGCACGATCGCATCGCCGATCTGTCCGCCTATCGAAAGCACCTGGGCGTCGAGCCGTTCTTCGGCGCCGAACACCTGACCATGGCCTTCCCGACCTCGGCCATGACCCTGCCGCTGATCGGCGCGCGGCCGCAGTTCAACGCCGTGGTGGATCGCCTTTTGGAGAGCCAGACGTCCGGCGGCTTCAATCGCTACGCCGACGTGGTCGCCAACAATCTGCGCGCCCTGGTCGGCGCCGGCGCCTTTTCGATCGAGCGCATGGCCCGGTTGTTCGACATGACCCCGCGCACCCTGCAGCGGAAGCTGCGCGAGGAGGGCGCGTCCTATTCCCAGATCGTCGATGAGGTCCGGCTGGCCATGGCCCGGGACTATGTCGAGCGTTCGAACCGCCCCCTGGGCGAGGTGTCGGAGATCCTCGGCTTCAAGTCCCAGAGCGCCCTCGCCCACTGGTATCGCCAAAAGCACGGGGTCACCGCCCTGGAACAGCGGCGCCGCGCCCGGGCCGCCTAGATCACCTGGACTTCCGGCGCGCCGGCCTTGAGCGCGCCGACCACTCGCGAAGCGCCGAAGCCGGCCTCGCGCACCGTCGCCAGGACCGCCTCGGCCTGGGCAGGGTCCACCGCGATCAACAGGCCGCCGCTGGTCTGGGGATCGCACAACAGGTCTTTGCGCCAGTCCGCCAGGTCGCCGGGAAGACGCACCGCGTCGCCATAGCTCGCCCAGTTGCGGGTCGCCGCGCCGGTCCGCACCCCAGCCTGGGCCAGGGCCTCGACGCCGGCCAGCACCGCCGGCGCCTCGGCCCGGATCTCGGCGGCCAGGTTCGCGCCTCGGCAAAGCTCGAGGGTGTGGCCGAGCAGGCCGAAGCCGGTGACGTCGGTGACGGCGTGCACGCCAGCCATGTCGCCCAGCCGGGCGCCGATCGTGTTGAGCTGGGTGGTCGAGGCGATCAGCGCCTCATAGCCGCCGGGCGCCAGCCGCTGCTGCTTGAAGCCGGCGCTCAGCACGCCCACCCCCAGGGCCTTGGTCAGGATCAGCACATCGCCCGCCCGGCCGGTGCGGTTGGTCAGCACCTTGTCGGGATGCACCAGGCCCAGGGCCACCAGGCCATAGATCGGCTCGACGCTGTCGATCGAATGGCCGCCGGCGATCGGAACGCCCGCCGCCGCGCAGACCGCGGCCCCGCCGGCCAGGATCTGCTGGATGGTCTCCACCGGCAGCTTGTCGACGGGCATGCCCACGATGGCGAGGGCGAAGATCGGCTGGGCCCCCATGGCGTAGACGTCGGAGAGCGCGTTGGTCGCCGCGATGCGCCCGAAGTCATAGGGGTCGTCCACCACCGGCATGAAGAAATCCGTGGTCGCCACCAGGGCCTGCTGGTCGTTCAGCCGCCAGACCGCCGCGTCATCGGAGGTCTCGGTCCCGACCATCAGATTGGGGAACACCGCCGCCTGCGGGACCTTGGCCAGGATCTCGCGCAACACCGCCGGCGACAGCTTGCAGCCGCAGCCGCCACCATGGGCGAGCGAGGTCAGGCGCACGGGATCGGACATGGAAGACTCCTTCGGACCGGCCCCGGATCAGGCGCCGCTTTCCTTGACGACGGCTATATTGCAGACAGGGCCTGCGGCGGGGAAATTCGGACGGACATGATGATCACGGCTCGGTCGGCGGCGCGCGCCTGAGATGGCGCGCATACAGATCATCCAGAGCGCCGACGCCCCATCGCTGGCGGCCTTCGACACCGTCATCGACGTGCGCAGCCCGGGCGAATTCGCCGAGGACCATGCGCCGGGCGCGATCAACCTGCCGGTGCTGACCGACGCCGAACGGGCCGAGGTCGGGACCATCTATGTCCAGGACTCCCGGTTCAAGGCCAACCGGATCGGCGCGGCCTATGTGGCCCGCAACATCGCCCGCCACCTGGAGACCGCCCTGGCCGACAAGCCCGCCGACTTCGCGCCCCTGGTCTATTGCTGGCGCGGCGGTTCGCGGTCGGAGGCCATGGCCACCATCCTGTCCCGCGTCGGCTGGCGGACCTCGATCCTGGCCGGCGGCTACCGGACCTATCGCCGGGGCGTGCAGGCCAGCCTCTATGAGACGCCCTGCCCCCTGAAGCTGCTGCTGCTCGACGGCGACACCGGCACGGCCAAGACCGAGATCCTGGCCCGTCTCAGCGCGCGCGGCGTGCAGGTGCTGGACCTGGAGGGCCTGGCCGGCCACCGGGGCTCGCTGTTCGGCGCCCTGGCCGGCAGGCCGCAGCCCAGCCAGAAGATGTTCGAGACCGAGCTGCTGTTGGCGCTCCAGGCGCTCGATCCGGCCCGGCCGGTGGTGGTCGAGGCGGAGTCCAGCAAGATCGGCGACCGCATGATCCCGCCGGCCCTGTGGCAGGTCATGCAGGCCGCGCCCCGGGTCGAGGTGATCGCGCCCCGGCCGGTGCGCGCCGCCTATCTGGTGGCCACCTATCACGACATCGTCGCCGATCCCGTGGCCCTGGAGGCCGCCTTCCACCGGCTGCCGGTCTATCCCGGCCAGCGCCGGCTGGAGGATTGGCGCAAGCTGGCCGGGGCCGGGGACTTCGTCCCCCTGGCCGAGGCGGTGATGGAGCTGCACTACGATCCCGCCTATCGCCGCGCCCGGCGCAAGGATGGCCGCCCCGCCCTGGCCAGCCTCGAGCTCACCGCCCTCGACGACGCGGCCCAGGCGCAGGCCGCCGACCAGATCGCCCGGCTGGTCCAGACCCTGCCCCTCTGAGGCCGTCTCACAGGCGGTCGCGCAGGGCGTACCAGCTCAGGCCGGCCACCGTCAGCGGCCAGCGCAGCAGGCGACCACCCGGGAACGGCGGGACCGGCAGGCGCGCCAGCAGCTCCACTCCCGCCGTCTCCCCCAGGGCCGCCTCGGCCAGCAGCTTGCCGAAATAGGGCGCCAGCATCACCCCCTGGCCCGAATAGCCGGCCGCGACCTGGACACCGGGCGCGAGGGTGCGGACGTAAGGGACCCGGTGCGTCGTCACGCCCAGCGTCCCGCCCCAGGCATGGGTGATCGCCACATCGGCCAGCTGCGGATAGATCTTCAGCATGTGGCGACGCACGAAGCCGGCCAGGTCGCGGGGGAAGGTCGGGCTATAGTTCTCGCCGCCGCCGAACAGCAGCCGCCCGTCCGGGCTCTTGCGGAAATAGTTGATCACGAAG
Organism: Phenylobacterium aquaticum; assembly: GCF_947378715.1. Taxonomy (GTDB): domain Bacteria; phylum Pseudomonadota; class Alphaproteobacteria; order Caulobacterales; family Caulobacteraceae; genus Phenylobacterium; species Phenylobacterium aquaticum_A. Next base: position 21,670 of record NZ_CANCLE010000030.1, on the reverse strand, counting down.
CGGCTGTCGGCCACGGCGGCGTCGGAGCGGATCAGGGTCTCCGCCCGCGCGCCCAGCGGCTCCGTCGCCAGGATGAAGTTGTTGATCGGCATGACCCGCGCCGTCGCCGCCCCGCCGGCCAGCTGATCGAGATAGCCGTCGCCGGTGAGGATCAGCTGGTCGCAGATCACCCGCCCGCCCGCCGTCTCGACCACGATCTTGCCGGCCTCCCGCCGCCAGGCCCGCGCGGCGCTCCGCTCATGGATCTCCGCGCCCTGGCCGATCGCGGCCCGCGCCAGGCCAAGCGCCAGGTTCAGCGGATGCAGGTGCCCCCCCGACCGGTCGATCATGCCGCCGAAATAGACCCCTGTTCCCAGCTCCGCCGCCAGCTCCGCCGCGCCGATCAGGGCCAGATTGTCGTCGCCATAGCGGCTGGCCATGAGGTCGATATGGCGGGCGTCATCATCCGCCCCACCGGGCTTGTGGCGCGCATGGATCATGCCCGGCCGCCAGTCGCAGGCGATGGCGTGCTCGGTGATCAGGGCCATCAGATGGGCCCGCGCCGCCTGGGCCTGGCGCCAAAGAGCCAGGGCGTCGTCGCGGCCGACCGCCTTCTCCAGCCAGGCCTGGTCCCGCCGCTGGCCGGCATGGACCTGGCCGCCATTGCGCCCCGACCCGCCGGACCCGACCTCGGCCGCCTCCAGCACGATCACGCCCGCGCCACGTCCCGCCAGCTCCAGCGCCGCGCCCAGGCCCGTATAGCCCGCCCCCACCACGCAGACATCGGCCCGCGCATCCCCCGCCAGCGGCGGCAGGGTCGGAAAGGCCGTGGCGGTGTCGGCGTACCAGGACCCCGGCGGATGGCCGGTGTTGCGCATCAGACGTTCAGCAGCAGGAACTCCCGCTCCCAGGGGCTGATGGTCTGCATGAACACCTCATATTCCGCCTGCTTCACCCGGTCATAGGCCTGGCAGAAGGTGGCCCCCAGGATTTCCACCAGGGGCGTGGCCTCGGCGAACAACCGCAGCGACTCGGTCAGGCTGCGCGGCAGTTCGACGCCCCGGACGCTGGCGTCGGTGTCCACCGGCGCGGTCGGCGACAGGTTGTGGATCATGCCCAGATAGCCGGCCGCCAGGGTCGCGGCGATGGCCAGATAGGGATTGGCGTCCGAGGACGGGATGCGGTTCTCAAGCCGCCGGTTGGCCGGGTCCGACGGCGGCACCCTCAGGCCGCAGGTGCGGTTGTCATAGCCCCACTGGGTGTTGACCGGCGCCCCGCTGCCCTTGGAGATCCGCCGGTAGGAATTCACGTAGGGCGCCAGGATCGCCATGATCGCCGGCAGGTATTTCTGCTGGCCGGCGATGAAGGCGTAGAACAAGGGCGTCGCCTCCCCGGTCTTGGGGTCGGAGAACAGGTTCGCGCCGTCGTCGGGGCTGACGATCGACTGGTGGATGTGCATGGCCGAGCCCGGCTCGCCAGCCATCGGCTTGGCCATGAAGGTCGCGTAGATCTCGTGCTCCAAAGCGGCCTCGCGGATGGTGCGCTTGAACATGAACACCTGGTCGGCGAGCTCCAGCGGATCGCCGTGGCGCAGATTGATCTCCATCTGGGCGACGCCGCTCTCGTGGATCAGGGTGTCGATCTCCAGCCCCTGGGCCTCGGAATATTCGTACATGTCCTCGAACAGCGCATCGAACTCATTGACCGCCGAGATCGAATAGCCCTGGCGCCCGGTCTCCGGCCGGCCCGAGCGGCCGATCGGGGGGCGCAGCGGATAGTCCGGATCGGTGTTCTTCTCGACCAGATAGAACTCCATCTCCGGCGCCACCACCGGCGACCAGCCGCGTTCGCGATAGAGCGCCAGCACCCGGCGCAGCACCTGGCGCGGGCTTTCCTCCACCGGCCGGCCATCGGGATGGAAGGCGTCGTGGATCACCTGGGCGGTGGGGTCCTGGGCCCAGGGCACCACGGCCAGGGTCGCGAAGTCGGGGGTCAGGAAGATGTCGGTGTCGGCCTGCACCGAGCTCACCGCCCCCTCGAACTCCGGGAAGTCGCCGGTGATCGTCTGGTAGAACACCGCCAGAGGCAGGTTCATCTGCGGCGCGCCCAGGAACTTGCGCACCGGCATGATCTTGCCCCGCGCCACGCCGGCCAGATCGGGCGCCATGCACTCGATCTCCTCGATGTTCTGGCGCGCGAACCAGGCCTGCGCCTCCTCGATATCGGCGACGCCGCGCGACGTACTTGGGCCGGCCTTGGATTTCTTCGCCTTGGGGGACTTCATGCCGCCGCCTCCGGTTTCAAGGCGCGGAGCACGGGCAGGGCTTCATCCAGCGACGTGCGGATGATGCCGACCAGATCGTCGATCTGGGCGTGGGTGATGATCAGCGGCGGGCAGCAGACGATGGTGTCGCGGATGCCGCGCACCATCAGGCCATTGGCGATGCAGCGGTCGCGCACGATCGGCCCGGCCTCGCCCTCCTTGTCCAGGAACCGGTGGTTGGTCCCCTTCTCGCGGACGATCTCGACGGCCCCGATCAGGCCGAGCGAGCGGGTTTCGCCGACCAGCGGATGGTCGTTCAGGCTCGCCAGGGCCTGGGCCAGATAGGGCCCGGTGTCGGTGCGGGTGCGGGTGACCAGGTCCTCGCGCTCGATGATCTCGATATTCTTCAGCGCCACGGCGCAGGCCGCCGGGTGGCCGGAATAGGTGAAGCCGTGGATGAAATCCCCGCCCTTCTCCTTCAGCTCCGCGACGATGTGGTCCGCCACCCCCACCGCGCTGATCGGCAGATAGGCCGAGGACAGCCCCTTGGCCATGGCGATCATGTCCGGCTTGATCCCGTAGTGATGGTGGCCGAACCAGTGGCCCAGCCGCCCGAAGCCGCAGATCACCTCGTCGCAGACCAGCAGGATCCCGTACTTGCGGCAGATGGCCTCGACCTTGGGCCAATAGCTCTCCGGCGGAATGATCACCCCGCCCGCGCCCTGCACCGGCTCGCCGATGAAGGCTGCGACATTCTCCGGCCCCACCGCCAGGATCTTGTCCTCGATCGCCTGGGCGGCGCGGGTGGAAAAGGCCTCCGGGTCCTCGCCGAAGCCGTCGCCGAACAGATAGGGCTGCATCACATGCTCGACGCCCGGGATCGGCAGGTCGCCCTGCTCGTGCATGTGCTTCATGCCGCCCAGCGACACCCCGGCCACGGTCGAGCCGTGATAGGCGTTCCAGCGGCTGATGAAGATCTTGCGGTTGGGTTCGCCCTTCAGCTTCCAATAGTGGCGGGCCAGGCGGAACACCGTGTCATTGGCCTCCGACCCCGACGAATTGTAGAAAACGTGGGTCAGGTTCCCGCCCATCTTCTCGGCGATCTTGGCGGCCAGCCGCACGGCCGGCGGCGTCGCCGTCTTGAAGAAGGTGTTGTAGTAGGGCAGCTCCAGCATCTGGTCATAGGCCGCCTGGGCCAGCTCCTGGCGGCCATAGCCGACGTTCACGCACCACAGGCCGGCCATGCCGTCGAGGATGGTGTGGCCCTCCCCGTCATGGATGTAGCAGCCGTCGGCGCGGGTGATGATCCGGCTGCCGCCCAGGGCGGCGATCACCTTGTGGTCGGCCTGGGCCGGCAGGTGGTGGGCGAGGTCCAGGCGCTTCAGTTCGGCGATGTCATGGTTGCGGATGGGAACGGTCACTGGGGGACTCCTGGCGTTTCGTCGACGAGCGGCGCGCCTCTGAGGGCGCGTCCGAAAACTTGGAAGAATGTCTGGCTCTGCGGATGGGCGGCGGTGCGCCACTCGGGATGCCATTGGACGGCCAGCAGCGGCGCGCCATTGACCGTCGCCGACACCGCCTCCACCACCCCGTCCGGCGCGCGGGCCTCGACGCTGAGCCCGTCGCCCAGCCGGTCGACGCCCTGATAGTGGACGGAATTGACGCTCGCCCGCTCGGTCCCGAAGGCCCGCGCCAGCACCCCGCCCGGCGTCAGCTCAACCGGGTGGAGGTGGTCGAACATCGCGTTGAAATCCGCCTCGTCCGGGGCGTGGTGGGCGATCAGCTCGGCCGCGTGCGCCATGTCCCGGCGCAGCGATCCGCCAAAGGCGACATTGATCTCCTGGAACCCCCGGCAGATGCCGAACACCGGCCGGCCGAGATCGAGCATGGCGGCGATCAGGTCGCGGGTCATGGCGTCGCGGGCGGCGTCGAACGGCCCCGGCGCGTCGTCCATCGCCTGGCCATAGGTCGCCGGATCGAGGTTCGAGGGACTGCCGGTCAGCAACAGCCCGTCCAGCCGGGGCGCGACTTCCGAGGCCTTCATCAGTTCCGGCATGGACGGCACCAGCAGGGCCGCAGCGTCGGCATAGGCCATGGCGTGGGCGACATAGCGGTTCATCACCGCCTGGGCCGGCTCGATCCCCACCGTCCGGGTGCAGCAGATCACGCCGGCGACGGGGCGGGGCAGGCTCATGACAACAGGACGGCGGGCGAACAGGCGTGCCAGCAGAGCCAGACCGCCTCGCCCAGGGCGAAGTCTTCCTGGTCCCAGCGGGTCAGGTTGGAACGCTTGACCTTGATCCGCCGCCCGCCGCCAATCTCCACCTCATAGATGCTCTCGCCGCCCAGATAGGCCTCGTGGCGGATGGTCCCGGCCACGGCGTTGGCGCCGGGGGGCGCGTCGCCCATGCTGGGCGCGGTCGAGCCTTCCGGCCGCTTGTGCAGCTCGATCTTCTCCGGCCGGATCGCCGCCCAGACCACCCCGCCGCTGGCCCCCGTGACCCCGTGATCCAGGAAGATGTCGGTGGAGATCTCCGGCGACTTGATCACCGCATGGTCCGGCTCGTCGACCGCCAGCACGCCCTCGAACAGGTTCACCGTGCCGATGAAGTCGGCCACGAAGCGGCTGTTGGGAAACTCATAGAGGTCGTTGGGGCTGGCCACCTGTTGCAAGAGGCCCCGGTTCATCACCGCGCAGCGCGACGCCAGCGCCAGCGCCTCGTCCTGGTCGTGGGTGACCATGATGAAGGTGATGCCGACCTTCTCCTGCAGGGTGGAAAGCTCGGTGCGCATCTGCTCGCGCAGCTTGGCGTCCAGGGCCGAGAGCGGCTCGTCCAGCAGCAGCACCCGGGGCCGCTTGACCAGCGCCCGGGCGAGCGCCACCCGCTGGCGCTGGCCGCCCGACAGCTGGTCCGGCTTGCGGCCGCCCAGCCCGCCCAGTTGCACCAGCTCCAGCGCCTCCTCGACCCGGCGGTTGCGCTCGGCGGCGGGGACGCGGTCGACCTTCAGCCCATAGGCGACGTTGTCGGCCACGCTCATGTGCGGGAACACCGCGTAGGACTGGAAGACCATGTTCACCGGCCGCTTGTTCGGCGGCACCGAGGAGATGTCCTCCCCGTCGATCAGGATGCGGCCCTCGGTCGGGGTCTCGAACCCGGCCAGCATGCGCAGCAGCGTGGTCTTGCCGCAGCCCGAGGGTCCCAGGAGCGAGAAGAACTCCCCCTCCTGGACGGACAGCGAGACATTGTCGACGGCGACCATCTTGCCGAAGCGCTTGGTGATGTTCTCGAAGGTGATGATGGGCGGCTTGTCGGACATCAGGGCTCTCAGGACTTGTCGGCGGCGGGCGCATGGCCGGCGGTGACGGCCGGGTCGCCCTGCAGCCGCAGGGCCACCGCCGTCAGGATCACGGTCAGGACGATGAGGATGGTCGAGGCCGCATTGACCTCCGGCGTCACCGAGAAGCGGACCATGGAATAGACCTTCACCGGGAAGGTCACGGTGTCGGGCCCGGCCGTGAAGAAGGTGATGACGAAGTCGTCCAGGCTCAGCGTGAAGGCCAGCAAGGCCCCGGCCACCAGCGAGGGCGCCATGTGCGGCAGGATCACGTCGACGATGGTCCGCCATTCGCCGGCCCCCAGGTCGCGGGCCGCCTCCTCCATCTCGCGGTTGAAGCTGGCCATCCGGGCCCGCACCACCACCGCCACGAAGGGGAAGGAGAAGGAGATGTGCGAGATGATGATCGCCCCCAGGTTCAGGGGCCAGACCAGCCCCTGGGGCCAGGGCATGACGCGCGCGAAGAACACCAGCATGGCTACGCCCATGCAGATCTCCGGCACCACGATCGGCAGGGCGAGCGCCCCGTCCAGCACCGTCTTGCCGGGGAACCGGAACCGCCACAGCACCAGGGCCACCATGGCCCCCAGGATCAGGCTCACCACCGTCGAGACCGCCGCGATGGTCATCGAATTGCCGAAGGCCTCGATCAGCGAGGCGTCATGAAAGGCCTTGTCGTAATATTTGAGGGTGAAGCCCTTCCAGACGATGTTGCGGCGGCTGTCATTGAAGCTGAAGGCCATCAGGGCGATCAGCGGCACATAGAGGAACAGCCCGACGGCGGCGAGCCAGGCCTGCATCTGCCAGCGCCGCAGATATTCCAGCGGCCCGACCGGATATTTCCGCGCGGACGCCATCAGCGGGCCTCCGGCGATCTGCGCGACATGAGCGCCTGGATCGCGATGGCGATGAAGGTCAGGTACATCAGCACGAAGGACAGGGCCGCGCCGAACGGCCAGTCATTGGCCCGCTTGAACTGCCGCTCGATGACATTGGCGATCATCTGGCTGTCCGGACCGCCCAGCAGGTCGGGGGTCAGATAGGCGCCGAGCGCCGGGATGAAGGTGATCAGCACGCCGGACGCTATGCCGGGCAGCGCCAACGGCACGACGATGCGGAACAGGGTGCGCATCTGGCCGGCGCCCAGGTCGAGGCTGGCCTCCAGCAGCGAGCGGTCCAGCCGGTCGAGCGCCGAATAGAGCGGTAGGACCATGAACGGCAGGTGGACATAGACCAGGCCCAGGATCACCGCGAAATTGTTGTGCAACAGCTCCAGCGGCTGGAAGTCGCCGATCGGCTTCAGGCCCAGCAGGGCCGCGATCAGCCCACCCCCATGCCACAGCCAGCCCAGCGACATGTTCACATAGCCCTCGGTCCTCAGCACCGCGATCAGGGCGTAGGTGCGGATCAACAGGTTGGTCCAGAACGGCAGCATGATCAGCAGCAAGAGCCAGGCCTTGGCCTTCTCCGAGGCGAAGGTGATGGCCAGGGCCACGGGGAAGCCGACCACCAGGCACAGGCCCGTGGTCAGGCCCGCCACCCAGGCCGACTTGACGAAGATCTTCAGATAGAGCGGCTCGATGGCCCGGGCGTAGTTGGCGAAGGTGCCCGTGAACGAGATCTCGGTCAGGCCGACATTGTGGCCGAAGCTGTAGGCCCAGACGATGCCCAGCGGCACGAGGAAGAACAGCACCAGCCAGAACAGCGGCGGCCCCAGCGCGCCGGCGAACACCGCCTTGGCCTTGGTCCAACTGAGCTCCATGGTCCTGCCCTCCCCGCCGTGATCAGGCCGCCCGCACCCGGGTGATGACCTCTTCGTAGAGGCTGGCCTTTTCCGCGCCTTCGAAGGCGCCGTACTCGCACTTGGCCATGATGTCGGCGGGCGGGAAGATCACCGGGTTGTTCTTGTAGGCATCCGGCATCAGCGCCTTGGCCGCCGCGTTCGGCGTCGGATAGAGGATGGTCTTGGTGATCTCGGCGCCGGCCTGGGCGTCCAGCAGATAGTTGATGAAGGCGTGCGCATTGTTCGGCCGGGGCGCCCCCTTGGGGATGCACAGGGTGTCCGAATTGAGCAGGCTGCCCTCCTTCGGCACCACGAAGTCGAGGTCGGGGTCCTCGCGCATCACCTGGGCGATGTCGCCGTTATATTCGAGCACCAGGTCCACATCGCCGGCCGCCAGCATGTCCTGGCCGTTGTCGTCGTGGAACGCCTTCACGAACGGCTTCTGCTTGATCAGCATCTTCTCGATCTCGGCGACCAGCTCGGGCGGGATGGCGTTGACCGAGTGGCCCTTGTACTTGGCGGCCAGCCGGATCAGGTCGGCGCTCTCGGACAACAGCGCGATCTTGCCTTTGTACTGGTCGCTGTCGAACAGGTACTTCCAGCTGTCGGGAACCCCCTTCACCTTGCTCTTGCGATAGCCGATGCCCAGCACCAGCCAGGTGTAGGGCATGGAGAATTTCCGGCCCGGGTCGTAGTCCGGGTTCAGGAAGGCCGGATCGATATTCTTCATGTTGGGGATCTTCGAGTGATCCAGGGCCTCCAGCATGCCGGCCTGGCCCATGCGGGTGACGAACTCGTTGGACGGCACGATCACGTCGAAGCCCGGATTGCCGGCCTTCAGCTTGGCGAACAGTTCGTCATTGGTGGCGAACAGGCTCATGTTCACCTCGACGCCTGAGGCCTTCTTGAAGTCGGCCAGCGTCGTGGCGCCGATATAGGTGTCCCAGTTGTAGAAGTTGAGCTTGGCCTCCTCGGCTCCGCCGGCCGCGCCCTTGGTGGCGGCCTTGGGACTGCAGTCCGTCAGGCTGAAGCCGACGGCCGCGGCGCCCAGCGCCGTCAGCAGCGACCGCCGCGACGCCCCGCCGCGAAATGAATTGGTCTGGCTCATGGCCCTTCAGCTCCCTCGCTCAATCGTCCATTGGCATGGCGGACACGGCCCGCCGTTCAGTTCAACTCAAGCCTCACATCCCGCGCCACACCCTCAGGCGTTGCGCAGATACCAGTCAAAATCGAGCGCGGTGACCACCTCGAAGAACCGCGCCTGCTCGGTGCGCTTCACCTTCACGAACATCTCCACGAAGCGATCGCCCAGATAGTCGCGCAGCACCGTGCTGGCCTCGAACAGGTCGACGGCCGCGAACCAGTTGGAGGGCAGCCGGACGTTCTCCCGCGCCGCCGCCGCATAGCCGTCCCCGACCACCGCCGGGCCCGGATCGATCCTGTGGGTGATGCCGTGGTGGGCGCAGGCCAGCAGGGCCGCCAGCACCAGATAGGGGTTGCCGTCGGCCCCGGCGACGCGGTGCTCCACATGGCGGGTGGGCGGCGGGCCGGCGGGCACCCTGAGCGACACCGTGCGGTTATTGACCCCCCAGGTCGGGGCCACGGGCGCATAGGAATTGGCCTTGAACCGGCGATAGCTGTTGGCGTTGGGCGCCAGGATCGCCATGCAATCGCCCATCAGCGCCTTCATGCCGCCGATGGCGTGCTTTAGCAGCTCGGAGCCCTCCAGGTCCTCGCTGGCGCAGAGATTGTTCCCGGCCGCGTCATTGACGCTGACATGCACATGGAAGCCGTTGCCGGCCCGGTCGGACCAGGGCTTGGCCATGAAGGTCGCCTCGCAGCCATGCCGCAGGGCCACGCCCTTGGCGGCGCGCTTGTAGATCAGGGCGTCGTCGGCGGCGGCCAGCGCGTCGGGCTTGTGCTTGAGGGTCAGCTCCACCTGGCTGGGCGCGAATTCCGAGATCGCGCCCTCCAGCGGCACGTCCAGTACGTCGGCCGTCTCCCACAGCTCGCGCAGGAACGGAGCGATGGCCTCCAGCTCGGGCAGGCCGTAGACCTGTATGCCGTCCGGGCGCTGGCCGGTCAGGGGCGATTTCGGCGGCTGCAGGTCGCCGCTCGCCGTCCGCTCCAGATCGACCAGGTAATATTCCAGCTCGCAGGCCACCACCGGGGTCAGGCCGTCGGCGGCGAACCGGTCCAGCACGCGGCGCAGCACATGGCGCGGGTCGAGGTCGTTGGGCGTCCCGTCCAGCTCGTAGAGCGACAGCATCACCTGGGCCATGTCGTCGCCGAGCCAGGGGGCGAGCTTCAGGGTCCCGGGCACGGGCCGCGCGCGGCGGTCGGCGTCGCCGTCCTCCCAGACCAGGCCGGTCTCCTCGCAGTCGGCGCCCAGGGTGTCGACCACCAGGATCGAGCCCGGCAGGAAGCGGCCATAGTCATAGATCGCCTGCAGCTCGTGAATCCGCAGCCGCTTGCCGCGCGGCACCCCGGTCATGGAGGTGAAGAACACCTCGACGAACTTCACCTGCGGGTGGGCGGCGAGGAAGTCGCGGCATTCCTGGGGATCGGCGACCATGGGGGACGTCATGCGGCAAGGTCCTTGAGCGCGCCGGCGAAGCCCGCGACCGCGGCGACCAGCCGATCGATCGCGGCGTCTTCCGTGACCGGCGACACCAGCATCATGTTGTGAAAGGGCGCGATCAGCACCCCTCGGTTGATCAGCCACAGATGAAAGGCGCAGACCAGGGCGGGGTCCAGGGCCTTGCGCATCTGCTGGGCGTTTTTCGGCGGCGGATCAGCGAACACCAGCTCCACCCGCGCGCCCACCTGGACCACCGACCAGGCCAGGCCATGCTCGGCCACGACCGCCTCCAGCCCCGCGACCAGCCGCCCCGCGCCGGCCAGCATCCGGCCATAGGCGGCGGGCGTCATCACATGGGTCAGCATGGCCCGCATCGCCGCCATGGCCAGCGCATTGCCCGACAGGGTGGTGCCGATGCCGGACTGGCCCGCCCCGATCCGCAGCTGGGCCGCGTCCATGCGCGCCGAAAGTTCAGCCGTCACGCCCCAGACCGCCGCCGGCACACCGCCGGCTATGGCCTTGCCGATCACCAGCATGTCGGGCGCGAGGTCGTGGGCGCCGACATAGCCGCCGGGGCCGGTCGAGAGCGTATGGGTCTCGTCGAGGATCAGCAGGGTTCCGGCCGCGCGGGTCAGGTCGGCAAGCGCGGCGTGGAAGCCGGGATCCGGGGCGATCATCCCGCAATTGGTCATCACCGGCTCGGCCAGGACGGCGGCCACGTCGCCGGGCGCGAGCGCCGCCTCCAGCGCGGCGAGATCATTGAACGGAACCACCCGCGTGGTGGCGGTCAGGTCATGGACCTGGCCGACCAGGCCCGGCTTCATCACCGCCGCCCCGTCCGCCAGCACCACGAAGGCGTCCTCGACCATGCCGTGATAGCAGCCGTCGAAGATCACGATCACCGGCCGCTGCGTCACCGCCCGGGCCCAGCGGATCGCGGCGCGATTGGCGTCGCTGGCCGTGGTCGCCGTCTGCCACAGGGGCAGGCCGAAGCGCTCGGCCAGCAGCCGCCCGACGATCACCGCCTCGGTGGTCGGCAGCATGAAGCCCGCCCCGCGCTTGATCTGGTCGGCGACGGCGGCGGCGACCTCCGGCTGGCCATGGCCGAACAGGGCGGGCGTGTCGCCCAGGCAGAAGTCGTCATAGAGGGTGGCGTCGACATCGGTGATCTGGGCGCCCTGGCCCTGGACCGCGAAGATCGGGACCGGGCTCGCCCAGTCCCCCATCCAGTGCATCGGCGCGCCGCCGCGCCAGACCGCCGCCGCCTGGCCGGCCAGGGCGACCGACCTCGGATGCGTCGCCTCGAACCGTGCGGTCTCCGCCGCCCACAGACCGGCCAGGGTCTTGGACTTGGGATCCGGCAGGGGTTGGGCCGACAGGGTCACGCAGGCTTGATCCTCAAACTGTGATCACAGTTTTGCCGGGCCGTCGATCTGTCAAGCCACAGCGTCATGGCTGGGCCTCGACGGCGGCGCGCATCTTGTCCATGCCTTCGGAAAGATCAGCGGCGATGGCGCGGCGGGCGGCCTCCGCGTCACCGGCCCGCAGCGCGGCGATCGCCTCGGCGTGATAGTCGGCCAACAGGCTGTCGGCGCCCACCCGGCCGAACACCACCCGCATGAACGGCCCGATCTGCAGCCACAGCCCCGCCGCCATCGACAGCAGCACATCGGCGCCCGACCGCTGGTAGATCGCGAAGTGGAAGGCGTGGTTGGCGGCCATGTAGCCGTCGACGTCTCCGGCCGCCAGGGCGGCGTCGAGACGGGCGTCAATCCCTTGCAGAACCTGGATCAGCGCGTCGTCCGCGTGCGGCGCGGCGCGGGCCGCCAGCTCCGGCTCGATCCAGAGCCTCGCCTGTTCCAGCTGCTCCAGCCGGGCGGCGGTCAGGGAGGGCACGCTGAGCCGCTTATTGGCCGGATTGATCTCCAGCGCCCGCTCCGCCACCAGCCGGCGGACGGCGTCGCGCACCGGCATGGGACTGACCCCCAGCTCCACCGCCAGCCCGCGCAGGCTGACCCCGCGCCCCGGCGCGATGGCGCCGGTGATCAGGGCCTGGCGGATGGCCTCATAGACCTGGTCATGCACCGCCTGGGACTGGGCCAGAGGGCGCCTTTGCGGAGCGGCGGTCGCCATGCAGGGGTCCGGGTGGAAACGAATGCGATCACAGTGCATGAAGATCGCGCGCGCGCCAGTCTCGGCATGACGCCCGCGCGGCTTCCGTCGACCGGCGGCCCGGCGCAAGATGGCGACCGCCGCGCCAGCCCCATGAGTCCCATGCCCCTCGATACGCCCGAGCCTGCCCCCGAGCCTGACGTCGAGGAGGCCCTGCGGATCGGCCTGGCCCGGCTGCGCGAGCACATGCTCAACCTGGCGGAGCTGATCTTCCAGCGCTGCCTGGAGCGGGCGCCCGGTCATTCCACCGCCCTGCGCCTGCTGGGGATCACCCGCTTCAAGCTGGGGCTGCAAGCCGAGGGCCTCGCCCATCTGCGGTCCGCTGCGGCCGCCGACCCGGCCGATCCCCTGGCCTGGTGCGATCTGGCGGTGGGCCTGGGCCTGGCCGGCGAGGCGTCTGCCGCCGCCGAGGCCCGCGAGCACGCGTGCGCCCTCCCCGAAGACGGCGCACCGGTCCCGCCACTCTCCGACCTGACCTGGTCCTGCGACCGGGCGCTGTTGAACTTCAAGCTGGTCGACTACGACTATACCGCCCGCATCCGCCACGGCGCCGGTCGCCCCTCGCATCCGGAGCTGGCCGCCCAGATCGGCGCCGGCCGGGCCCGCTACGCCGCCCTGCTGTCGGAGATCGCCGAACTCGCCCCCGGTTTCGCGACCATTCCCATGGGCGGCGAGAACGAGGACCCCAACCCCTTCTGGCTGAACGCCTGGTTCAACTCCCTCGACGCCATGGTGCTGATGGGAATGCTGCGCCGGGGCGACCCCGCCCGCTTCGTGGAGATCGGCTCGGGCCTGTCGACCAAGTTCGCCCGCCACGCCGTCCGCGCCCACGGCCTGCGCACCAAGCTGATCTCCATCGACCCCCAGCCCCGGGCCGAGATCGACACCCTCTGCGACCAGGTGATCCGCAAGCCCCTGGAGCGCTGCGACACGGCCATGTTCGAGGCCCTGGGGCCTGGCGACATCCTGTTCCTGGACAGCTCCCACCGCTCATTCCAGAACTCCGACGTGACGGTGTTCTTCCTGGAGATCCTGCCCCGGTTGAAGCCCGGGGTGATCGTCCACATCCACGACATCTACCTGCCCGACGACTATATCAGCGGCCATATCCATCGGATGTGGAACGAGCAGTACCTGCTGGCCACCGCCCTGCTGTTCGGGCCCCAGGCCTTCGAAATCCTCATGCCCAACTGGTGGGTCAGCCAGGACCCGGCCCTGTCGACCCAGGCCCGCGCCACCCTGCGCCCCGGCCCCCTGGCCGGCCTCGATATCTATGGCGCCTCGTTCTGGATGCGGAAGACCTAGGGACCGTCGCACCCCAGGGCTTTGGCCGCCCGGCCGACCTTCACCCCAAGATTGCGCTTGCCAAAACAGTAGTCATCACTACCGTCTCAAAATCTTCATAGGGGACAATGACGATGATGAGGACGCGAGCCCTGGCGGGCGTTGGACTGGCCGCCCTGCTGGCGGCGGGAGGGGCTCACGCCCAGACCTCCGGCGGCAACGAGGTCGAGGAGATCGTCGTCACCGCCCAGAAGCGGGCCGAGAACCTCCAGGACGTTCCGATCGCCATCACCGCCCTGACCGGCGAGACCCTGCGCAACCAGCGGGTCGGCAATCTGCTGGGCCTGACCGGCCTGTCGCCGGGCCTGCAGATCAAGACCGACGACAACGCCGCCAACCCGCGCATCTTCATCCGCGGCGTCGGCGTCAACGACTTCAACCCCTCCACGGCCAGCGCCGTCGGCATCTATGTCGACGGGGTCTATGTCGCCTCGCCGCTCGCCCAGCTCGCCTCCTTCTACGACCTGCAGCAGGTCGAGGTGCTGCGCGGGCCCCAGGGCACCCTCTATGGCCGCAACACCACCGGCGGGGCGATCAACGTCACCACCAAGAAGCCGACCAAGACCTTCCAGGCCGACGCCTCCCTCGACTACGGCACGCTGAACGCCGTCAATTTCCAGGGCGGGGTCGGCGGCCCGGTCCCGGTGCTGGGCGACTCGCTCTCCTTCCGGCTCAGCGGCGTCTATGACAAGGACGACGGCTACACCCTGAACCGGCTGACCGGGAACAAGGGCAATGACGCCAACCGCTGGGGCCTGCGCGCCGCCCTGCGCTACCAGCCCGACGACAAGCTGACCGCCGACCTGACCGTCAGTCTCAACCAGTCCCGCGGCGGCTCGATCCTGGCCTATAACCGCCCGCTGGTCGCCCAGACGGCGGCGGCCTCCGGCGCCTTCGATCCCTCGCTCGGCTACGCCATGTGCAAGCCGGCCTATTACACCTCCGGCCAGTGCACCAATGTGCTGGGCTACGCCAACGCCAGCGGCGATCTCTACCAGGGCGACTACCAGTTCGAGGGCAAGGACATCCTCAAGCTGTTCGGGACCTCGGCGACGATCAGCTATGACCTCGGCCCGATGACCCTGGTCTCGGTGACCGGCTATCAACGCGCCGCCCGCGATGACGCGGAAGAGACCGACGCCAGCCCCTATCCGCTGATCACCGCGCGCTACATCGCCCGCGAGGAGACCACCAGCCAGGAACTGCGCCTGCAGTCGAACGGCAAGACGGGGCTGCGCTGGCTGGCCGGGCTCTATTTCGCCAACGACTATCTGAACAACAACTCGACCTATGACGTGCTGCGCGCCGCGCGCAATCCCACCCCCGCCAACCCGACGGGCGTCGACCTGGCCAATTCCATCGGCCTGTTCGGCTGGCCTCTGCACCAGAGCTCGAAGAGCTACGCCGCCTTCGGCCAGGCCGACTATGACCTGACCGAGCGCCTGACGCTCACCGCCGGCCTGCGCTATTCGGTCGACGAGAAGGACTTCCACTATGTCAGCGAGGCCGAGGGCGGGGCGATCCCGATCTTCGCCTTCGACCAGTCCAAGACCTTCCGCTCGGTCTCGGGCCGGCTGGGCGTCCAATACAAGCTGACCGACGACGCCAACATCTACGCCAGCTACAACCGCGGCTATAAGAGCGGCGGCTTCTTCTCCGGCCAGACCACCGAGCCCTCGGACCTCGGCCCCTATCAGGACGAGAAGGTCAACGCCTACGAGGTCGGGGCCAAGAGCGAGTTCTTCGACAAGCGCCTGCGCGCCAACGTCTCGGCCTTCTACTATGATTACAAGGATCTGCAGGTCTACACGGTGATCCAGCGCGGCGCCCTGTCGGTGCAGTATTTCACCAACGCCTCCGCCGCCAAGATCTACGGCGCCGACGCCGAGATCCAGGCCACCCCGGCCGAGGGCCTCGACCTCAGCCTGGGCGTCTCCCTGCTCAGCGCCGAGTACAAGGACTTCGTCTCGGTCGGCACCGACTATTCCGGCAACACCCTGCCCTCGGCGCCCAAGACCAGCGTCAATGGCGCGGCCCACTACGAACACCCGCTGCCGATCGGCGCGTTCGTCGGACAGGTGGACTTCACCTACCGGACCAAGGTCTATTTCGACACCGCCAACACCGAGCGGCTCAGCGACCCTGTGCGGACCTTCGTCAACGCCCAGTTCGGCTGGCGGCTGGAGGATGGGAAGTACGAGATGGGCGTCTGGGGCAAGAACATCTTCGACGAGACCAATATCGTCGACATCACCCCGATCCCGGGCCTGGGCTTCGACGTGTTCAGCGTCGGCGCACCGCGCACCTATGGCGTCTATCTGCGGGCCAAATATTGAGCCCGGAGCCGATCCGGGCGGGCTGGATCGGCCCGCCCCCCAGCCTCACCCAGCAGGTCGCGGCCTTCTGGGTCGGGGTCATGGGGGTGATGTTCGCCGGCGTCGGCCCGCTGCTGCTCGGCGGGCTGGAGGCCACGGGCCGCCTGACCGCCGCCCAGCTGGGCCAGGCCGGGACGGTGGAGCTGCTCTCCATGGGGGTCGCGGCCAGCCTGGCCGGCCCGCTGCTGGGGGCCCAGCGGCTGCGTCTGATCGCCGTGGTCTGCGGCCTGCTGATGGCCGGCCTGAACCTTGTCACCACCCAGGTCGGCGGCGACATGCTGACCCTGGTCCGCGCCCTCACCGGCCTGCCCAGCGGGGTGATGATCTGGCTGGTCACCGGCATGATTGTCCGCTCGCCCAGGCCCGAACGCGGCTCGGGCCTCTATCTCACCATCCAGACCCTGGCCCAGCTCTTGGTGGTGGCTGGGGTCAGCGCCTTCGTGCTCAAGCCGCTGGGCGTCGATGGCGGCTTCGCGGTGCTGGCGGGCCTGGCCCTGCTGAGCGCCGCCGCCGGCCTGGTGGTCCCCGACAGCTACTGGCCGCTCACCGACCATGACCAGGGCCCCGGCGGCCTGCCCAGTCCGCGCGGCTGGGTGGCGCTCGCCGCCACCTTCGCCTTCCAGGCCTTCATCCTGGCCTTCTGGATCTATGTCGAACCCCTGTCGCGCCAATCGGGCCATGCGCCGGCCATAGCCGGCATCGCCATCTCCCTGTCCCTGGCGGCCCAGGTGGCAGGCGGCTCGGCGGCCACGGCCCTGGCCGGACGGGTGTCCTGGTTCAAGGCGCTCGCCATGTCCATCGGGCTGATGATCGCCACCCTCTTCCTGTTCGGGGCCCGGCCGGCCGCGCCGCTGTTCCTGGCCGGCTCCGGGGTCTTCGGCTTCCTGTGGATCTTCGCCGCCCCCTATCTGACCCCCCTGGCCATCGAGGCCGATCCCACCCGGCGCGCCGCCATGCTGGGCCCGGGCGCCAGCCTGCTCGGCTGCAGCGCCGGCCCCTTCCTGGCCTCGCTGCTGGTCAGCGACACCGATGTCCGGGGCGCGATCTGGCTGGCCGTGGGCTTGGCTCTTCTGACGCTCGGACTGATCGTCGGCTTGCATTTGACCCGGGCACGCGCTGTCCTGCGCCTGTGAACGGGACCGGGGCGACGCCGGTCGGGGTGGAGAGCGGAATGCTGACTCAGACGGCGAAGCGGGCGGCCGGGCGCAAGGCCGCGCCGTCGGACGTCGACGCCGCCATCCCGCTCGAGGCCAAGCTCCAGCCCACCCAGGCCCGCGCCCAGGACACCTATGAGGTGGTGCTGGCCACGGCCGGCGAGATGCTGCGCGACATCGGCTTCGAACAGCTGACCACCAATGCGATCTGCCAGAAGGCCGGCCTGACCCCGCCGGCCCTCTATCGCTACTTCCCCAACAAGTACGCGATCCTCAAGGAACTCGGCGACCGGCTGATGGCCGCCCAGGACGACGCCGTCATCGCCTGGATCGGCGCCGGCGGGCTGGAGGGCGCGACGGTCGACGAGCGCCTGGCCAAGAGCCTGGCCATGCACCGCGAGATCATCGAGATCACCTTGCGCTTCCCGGGCGGCGCCGCCATCGGCCGGGCCCTGCGCGCCATTCCCATGCTCCAGCGCCTGCGCTTCGAGAGCCGCGACATGGTCGCCGACCGCTTCTACGACGCCGTGCGGCCGCGCTATCCGACCGTCGCCGAGACCCGGCTGCGGGTCGCCATGCGCATGATGGTCGAGCTCAGCTACGCCGCCACCGAGATGGTGGTCGAGGAGCCCGACCGCGACGCCGACAGCCTCAACCACGAGGTCTGCCTGCTGTTCGCGCTCTATTTCGAAAGCTTCGCCTGAACAGGCGCCAGGGCGGCCAAGACCGCTTGCCAGAACGATAGCTTCGACTATCGTATCGGCGACATCAGGAGGACACACGATGGCGGAATGGAGCAACTGGTCGGGTAGCGTGGCCGCGACACCGGCGACGGTGGCTCGCCCCCGGGACGCTCAGGAACTGGCCGGCCTGGTCAGCCGCGCGGACAAGGTCCGGGTGGTGGGCGCGGGCCACTCCTTCATGCCGCTCTGCGCGACCGACGGCCTGTTGATCAGCATGGCCGACTACCAGGCCAAGGTGGAGGTCGCCCCCGACCGCAAGACCGTCTGGGCGCCCGCCGGCTGGGGTCTCGACCGGCTGACCGCCGCGCTCTGGGCCGAGGGCCTGTCGCTGATCAACCAGGGCGACATCAATCCCCAGTCCCTGGCCGGGGCCACCGCCACCGGCACCCACGGCACCGGCGCCGAGCTCGGCAGCCTGGCCACCCAGGCCTGCGGCTTCCGCCTGATGGGTCCGGACGGCGCGATCGTCGAATGCGGCCCGGACGAGCATCCCGAGCTCTATCAGGCGCAACGCCTGTCGCTCGGCCTGTTCGGGGTCGCCACCGAGATCCGCATCCATGTCCTGCCCGCCTATCACCTGGAGGAACGGATCGAGCGCCGCCCCCTGGCCGAGGTCGCCGAGCGCCTGGACGAACTGGCCGCCGCCACCCGGCACATGGAATTCTTCGTCTTCCCCTATTCCGACCAGGTGATCTTCAAGACCCTGCATCCGGCCGAGCCCGAGGGGGAATTCCAGGGCGGGACCGATATCGACGAGACCGTGTTCCGCCTGGTCTGCGACCTGGGCGCCGCGGCCAAGGGCATGATCCCCACCCTGCAACGCCTGATCATGCGCATGTCGGCCAAGCCCCAGCGCCGGGTCGGCCCGGCCTATGGCATCTTCCCGTCGGAGCGCACCATCCGCTTCGAGGAGATGGAATATGAGTTGCCCCGCGCCAACGGCATGGAGACCCTCAAGGAGGCCATGGGCTATATCCGCAAGAAGCGGATGCCGATCGCCTTCCCCTTCGAGTTCCGCCTGACCGCCGGCGACGACATCTGGATGAGCCCGTTCAACAAGGGTCCCGGCGCCTCGATCAGCTTCCACCAGTACGCCAAGATGGCCTGGCGCCAGGAGTTCGCCGAGATCGAGGCGATCTTCCAGGCCGGCGAGGGCCGCCCCCACTGGGCCAAGCGCCACACCCTCACCACCGCCGACGTCCACCGCCTCTATCCCAAGACGCCGGACTATCTGGCCGCCCGCCAGGCCGCCGACCCCCAGGCCAAGTTCGCCAACGCCCACCTCACCGAACTGTTCGGCATCGGCGGCTAGATGCGCAAAAAGCCCCTCCCCCGTGCAGGGCTGTGGCATATGGCCCCAGCGCGGTTGCTCCCCTCCTGGGGGAGCTGGCCCGAAGGGCCTGAGGGGGACTTTGACTCTCTCAGCTGACCCGCGAACCACTCAGAAAGACCATCAGAGTCCCCCTCACCCGGCCATGCGGCCGGGAGCTCCCCCAGGAGGGGAGCAACCCAGCGAGCCGAGCCCTCAGACGCCTCATATGCGATAGCCATGCTCCCCGTTGGAGGGCTCTTCGCTCCCGCCTCCCCAAGGAGATCGACGTGAACGACCAGGAACTGCACGCCCATCTGATCGGCCGCCAGGGCTCGCGCCGTGACCTCAACACCCCGGTGCTGGTGGTCGAGGAAGACGCGCTCCAGCGCAACATCGCCCGCATGGCCGAGTTCGCCGCCGCGCACGGCCTCAAGGTCCGCCCCCACGCCAAGACCCACAAGAGCGCCGACATCGCCAAGCTGCAGATCGCCGCCGGCGCCGTCGGCCTCTGCTGCGCCAAGCTCGGCGAGGCCGAGGCCCTGGCCGATGGCGGGGTGCTCAAGGGCCTGCACATCACCTCGCCGGTGGTCTCGCCACCGGCCATCGCCCGCCTCGCCCAGCTGAACCTGCGGGTGGACGAGATGATGAGCGTCGTCGATCATCCGGACAACGCCCACGCCCTGGGCGTCGCCGCCGCAGCCGCCGGCAAGCCCCTGCGGGTGGTCATCGACATCGATCCCGGCATCCGCCGCACCGGCGTCGGCTCGGCCGAGGCGGCCGTCGCCCTGTTCCAGGCGATCGCGGCCGAACCCGGCCTGACCTATATGGGTGTCCAGTTCTATTGCGGCGCCCAGCAGCACATCGAGGACTTCGCCGCCCGCAAGGCCGCCGCCGAGGACCGCGCCGCCTATCTGCGCACCGTCATCGCCGCCCTGACCGAGGCCGGCGGCCCGCCCCAGATCGTCACCGGCTCGGGCACCGGCACCCACCGCATCGACGCCGATTTCGGCCTGTTCACCGAACTCCAGGTCGGCTCCTATGTGTTCATGGACAGCCAGTACCTGGCCTGCGCCGAGATCGGCCCCTATGAGACCAGCCTGTTCATCGACGCCCGGGTGGTCAGCGCCAATGCCCCCGGCATGGTCACGGTCGACGCGGGCTTCAAGGCCTTCTCCACCGACGCCGACAAGCCGGTGATCACCGCAGGCGTGCCCGAGGGGTCCAAGTACTTCTTCATGGGCGACGAACACGGCGCGGTCATCCTGCCCCCCGGCGCCGACCAGCCCGCCATCTCCGACATGGTCAGCCTGGCGGCCCCCCACTGCGACCCGACCGTGAACCTCTACGACACCTATCACGTGGTCCGCGACGGCACGCTCACGGCGCTCTGGCCGGTGTCCGGACGGGGCCGGTCGCGCTAACCGACCCTCGCGCCGCCCTGCCAGGGGGCCAGGGCTAAGACAGCCTGAGAGAAGTCTTCCCTCGCCCCGCTCTTGCGGGGAGAGGGCAGGGTGAGGGGCGCGTCGCAGGGCGGCGCGTCTTTCGGCGATGCAGCTGGAATGGCGGGCCATGTGCAACCGGGAAGATCGTCGACACTTTAGACCGGGATGATGGTCGACAGATTGTTGGGGTCTTCCGGCGCTTCGGGGAGCCATATGTGCGACGCCCGCCGCCGACCCTGAGGCTGTGGGGCGGGGAAGGTCGCGGTAGCAAACCCGCGTTCCGCGTTGTCCTGAGCGGGTATAGGGTCAGACTCCATCCTGAGGAGAATGGCATGCGCCTCGCGATCTCAGTCACGGTCCTGGCGCTCCTGGCCGCCGGACCTGCCATCTGCGCGCCGAAATCCGATCCGCTGGCCGAGCAGCTCATCGCGATGGAAAAGCAGTCCTGGGTCGCCTGGCAGGGCCATGACGGCAAGTTCTTCGACCAGTTCCTGTCGGCCGACCATGTCGAGGTCGGCGCAGGCGGTCCAGGCGACAAGGCCGGCGTGGTCGCCGGCGTCGCGGGCGGGGCGTGCACGGTGGCGAGCTACGCCATCGACCACTTCAAGGTCACGCGCTTCAGCGCCGACAGCGCTCTACTCACCTACCGGGCGCAACAAGACACCAGATGCGGCGGCGCGGCCGTGCCCAGCCCGGTCTGGGCGACCTCGGTCTTCGTCAGGCGCCACGGCCGCTGGCAGAACGCGGTCTATGTCCACACCCTGATCCCGCAGCCCGCGCACGGAGGGTGAGATCGCCAACGGGCGCTAAGGCAGATTGCATTTCCTTGACAAGAACAAAAAGCGAACATATCGTTCCGCCCTTCGCTCTTTCCATTGTGAATCCAATCGCTTGACCCCACCCCGAATTCGCGGAGAGGGGCGGCGTATACGACTACATCTGCTGCCTCAAATCGGCCGACTGCGCCGGGGCGCTGGCCCTACAGCTTCACCCCACCGGCCAGGATCTTCGCGTATCCCGCCTTGGTCAGCTTCACATAGCCCTTCACGGGGTCCTTGAAATAGAGCGGGTTCTTGATCCTGCCCGGATCGAACCCGTCGGCCACCAGGTCGAGCTTGCGGTACTTGAAGGTGCCGGTGGTCTCGATGGCCGGCAGCAGGCGCAGGAACACCGGCTGGGCGTAGGG
>NZ_CANCLE010000029.1 GCF_947378715.1 Phenylobacterium aquaticum | reverse complement strand
GCCAAAAGGTTTTACTGCCTTAAAGCAAATCGAAAAAGTGATCGCAGATCGCAAAGGATATTTCGAAAAAGGCCAATTAAACTCCGCGCCCTGGCCGGCCGGCCCAGCCTGTTGTTCGCCGATGAGCCGACCGGCAATCTCGACACCGCCAACGCCGTCCATGTGGCCCAGCTGATGTTCGACCTGGTGGTCGAGACCGGGGCCGCCCTGGTGCTGGTGACCCATGATCCCGAGCTGGCGGCCCGGGCGGACCGCATCGTCCACATGCGTGACGGGCGGCTGGCGTCTTGACCTGGCTCGCCTGGCGTTTCGCCCGACGGGAGCTGCGCGCCGGCGTCCGGGGCTTCCGGGTGTTCCTGGCCTGCCTGGCGCTGGGCGTCGCGGCGATCGCCGCCGCGGGCTCCACGGCGGAGGCCTTCCGCCGGGGCCTGGCCTCCCAGGCCAGCGAGATCCTGGGCGGCGATCTGGCGCTCACCGTCGAGCAGCGCGAGTTCACCCCCACTGAGCGCCAGGCGATCCTGGCCCAGGGCCGGGCGTCCTGGGCGGTCAGCGCGCGAGGCATGGCCCAGTCGCAGGCCGGCGCGCGCCGGCTGGTGGAGCTGCGCGGCGTGGCCGGCGACTATCCCCTGGTCGGCAAGCTGGAGCTGAAGGGCGCGCCGGACCTGGCCGCCGCCCTGCGCCCCGAGCCGGACGGGACCCCGGGGGCGGCAGTGGAGCAGAGCCTGCTCGACCGGCTGGGGCTGAAACTGGGCGACCGTTTCCTGGTCGGCAATGCGCCGCTGATCGCGCGTGCGGTGCTGATCCAGGAACCCGACCGGCTGTCGCGGGGCTTCGCGCTGGGTCCTCGGGTGCTGACCAGCCTGGCGGCCGTGCGGGGCGGCGGCTTTCTCGAGCCTGGCTTGCCCTTCGCGATCACGGCGCGCCTGAGCCTGCCGCCCTCGGTCTCGCCGAAACAGGCGACGGCCACGCTGCGGCGGCTGGCGCCCCAGTCGGAGCTGCGCATCCGCGATCGCGATGACGCCGCGCCGGGCATCCACCGGCTGATCGACCAGCTGGAATATTTCCTGGGCTTCATCGGTCTCGCCTCCCTGGTGGCCGGCGGTCTCGGGGTGTTCGGGGCGGTCTCGGCCTATCTGGAGGCCAAGACCCCGGCCATCGCGGTGCTGAAGGCCCTGGGCGCCGACGGGGCCCTGGTGCGGAATGTCTATCTGCTGCAGATCGGCCTCCTGGCCCTGCTGGGGGTGGCGATCGGGGTGGCGATCGGCGCGGCGGCCCCCCTGGCGCTGGGCGCCATGATCCAGGGCCAGCTGCCCGTGCCGGCCCTGTTCGCCCTCTATCCCGGCCCGCTGATCAAGGCGGCGGCCTTTGGCCTGGCCTCGGCCGCCGCCTTCTCCCTGGTCCCCCTGGCGCGGACCCGGACCACCTCGCCGGCCATGCTGCTGCGCCGCGACCTGAAGGGACGGGTGTCGTTCGGGATCGAGTGGATCGGGGCCGGCCTTGCGGGCCTGGCCCTGGGCTCCCTGGCGGTGGCGACCGCGCCGACGCCGATCGCGGCTGTGGTCATGATGGCCGGCGTGGCCGTGGCCTTCGCCTTCCTCTGGGCCCTGGGCCTGGCCGGCGCCTGGGCGGCAGGCAAGGTCCGGGGGCGCACCTCCGGCCCGCTGCGCATGGCGCTGGCCAATCTGGCCGGCCCCGGCTCGGCGGCGCGCACCGCCGCCCCGGCCATCGGCCTGGGGGTCGGATTGCTGGCCGCCGTGGTGCTGATCCAGTCCAGCCTGCTGCGCCAGGTGTCGGAGGTCGCGCCGCGCACCGCCCCGGCCCTGGTGTTCACCGAGATCCCCGGCGACCAGGCCGCGGCCTTCGATGCGACCGTGACCCGGGCGTTCGGCGCGCCCCTGACCCCGGACACCTATCTGCGCGCGCCCTTCGCCACCGGCCGGATCGTCGCCGTCCGGGGCGCGGCCGTGGTTCCGGAGGCCATTCCGGCGTCAGATCGCTGGGCCTATGACAACGACATCTCGCTCTCGGCCCTGGGGCCGGAGCCGGCAAACGCCGGGGTGATCGCCGGTCATTGGTGGCCCGCCGACTATGCCGGCCCGCCGCTGATCGCGGTCGAGGTCCAGGCGGCCAAGGGCGGCCATCTCAAGGTCGGCGATCGCCTGACCGTCTCGATCCTCGGCCGCGAGATCGAGGCCCGGGTGGCGGTGCTGCGCAAGGTCGACTTCGGCGGCTTCGGCGCCAACTTCCCCCTGGTCCTGACCCCCGACGCCGTGGCCGGCGCCAATCTGCGCCAGGTAGCCATCGCCAAGGCGAGCCGGGCCCAGGAGGCGGCCGCCACCCTGGCCCTGGGCCGCGACTTTCCGCAGGTCAATGTGATCTCGGTGCGCGACCAGCTGGAGGCGGCGACCGACCTGTTCGCCCGCCTGGCCCTGGCGATCCGGGGCGCGGCGGCGGTGGCGGCCC
Organism: Phenylobacterium aquaticum; assembly: GCF_947378715.1. Taxonomy (GTDB): domain Bacteria; phylum Pseudomonadota; class Alphaproteobacteria; order Caulobacterales; family Caulobacteraceae; genus Phenylobacterium; species Phenylobacterium aquaticum_A. The sequence goes on along the minus strand of NZ_CANCLE010000029.1, from coordinate 27,635 downwards.
TGGCGGGCTTGCTGGTGCTGGTGGGGGCGATCGCGGCGCGGGCCCAGGGCCGGGCGCGGGAGGCGGCGATCCTCAAGGCCCTGGGCGCCAGCCGCCTGCAGATCCTCAGCGCCTATGTGCTGGAATATGGCGCGGTGGGCGTGATCGCCGGCGCCGCCGGCGTCGGCCTGGGCTATCTGGCCGCCTGGCCGGTGGTGACCCTGGTGTTCAAGGCCCACTGGAGCGTGGACTGGGCCGGTGTCTGCGCCCTGGTGGCCGGCGCGGCCCTGATCGCCGGCCTGGGCGGCCTGGCGGCCTCCCTCCAGGCGCTCTCCAAGCGCCCGGCCGAGGCGCTACGGACGCCGTGAGGTCGGCCTGGTGGCGGGTGGGCGGTCCACGGCCGTCAGGCCTCCAATCGGTAGCTCGGGTCGGAGTTTGATGCTCCGGCCAAGCCTGGATGGCGGATTGCGATTATTCTGGACTAATCGTTCAATTATGGTAGAGCTGACATATGACCCGTCGAAAGGAATTCGATCGCGAACAAGCGCTGGATGCGGCGCGAGATGTCTTTTGGGCGCAGGGCTACGAGCCGACGTCGATCGAAGATCTGGTACGCGCCATGGGTATTGGGCGGCAGAGCCTGTACGACACGTTTGGCGACAAGCACGCCCTCTATCTTGAGGCGCTGCGGCGGTACACGACCAACAGCGTCGCCGAGCTGATCGCGCTGCTGCGGCGAGAGGGATCGCCCAAGGAGACGCTCGCGCTTGTCTTGCTCGCGGAAGCGGCTCTCCCGCCTGAGGCGCGGGCGATGGGCTGCATGGGCGTCAATTCGATCTGTGAGTTCGGGCAGGGGGATTCCGAGGTCGCCTCCGTGCGCGCCGCCAATGGCGCCCTCGTGGAGCGCGCTCTGACCGAACTGCTGACGGAGGGGGTTGCCTGCGGAGATCTGCGCGCTGATCTGGATGTGCGCGCTGCGGCCAGCTCAATCCAATGCACCCTTGGCGGCTTGAAGGTGAGCAGCAAGGCCGGCGCGCCGCCGGCCTTGCTGCGCCAGATCGCCAGCTTCACCCTCGACAGCCTCCAGGCCCGCTAGTCAGCATCCTGCCTCCGTCCGCTCAACTCCTTGGCGCTCTATTATTGACTGTTTGTTCCAATATGAATTTCGGGAATTCCTCCATGACCAAGACCATGCTGATCACCGGCGCTTCCAGCGGCATCGGGCTGGCCAGCGCGAAGCGGTTCCTCCAGGCAGGATGGAACGTCGTCGCGACCGCCCGCCGGCCCGAAGTCTTGGAGGAGCTGGCGCGATCGGATCGTGCGCTGGTGACCCGGCTCGACGTGACGGACCAGGCCTCGATCGCCGAGGCCGTGGCTCTGGCGATCGGCCGGTTCGGCGCCATCGACGTCCTGATCAACAATGCGGGCGTGGGCTTGGCCGGTCCCATCGAGGCGGTGACGCCTGAACAGTTTCAGCGACATTTCCAGACCAACCTCTTCGGCTTGGTCGAGACGACCCGCGCGGTCCTGCCGTTGATGCGAGCCCGTCGCGAGGGCTTGATCATCAATGTCGGCTCCATCGCGGGCCGGTTCGGATTGCCGTTCTTGTCGCCCTACAACGCCAGCAAGTTCGCAGTCGAAGGCCTGACGGAGTCCCTGCACTACGAACTCAAGCCGTTCGGCGTTCGCGTAAAGCTCATCGAGCCGGGCGGCACCCGGTCCGAATTCGCCCACGAATGGGCGATGAGCCCGGCCTATGAACCGCAACAATCGGTGGTGAAGGCGAAGATGACCGCCGGTGGGGCGGCGTCGCCAGGTCCGGAGACCGTCGCCGCCGTGATCCTCGGCGCGGCCAGAGATCGGTCGGACCGTCTGCGCTATGCAGCCGCTAATGGCGGTGCGTTCCTGATGCTCAACCGTTTGCTGCCCACCGCCAGCTGGCGTCGCGCGATCACAAAATCCTTTCTCGGGACATCCTCGCCGCGAAGCCAGGCCGCGTAGCCGAGATCCCGCAGGCCTGGAGGCAACCCATGAACCGACTCATTCTCGCCGCCGTCATCGCTGTCCTCCCCTTGGCGGGGGTGGCGTCGCCGACGATAGCTCAAACCCCGCCGACCTCAGCCCCAACCGGCGTGACCAAGCCCGCCGAAGTGTGGGCCGAGATGCGCGACGGCGTCAGGCTCGCGGCGAATGTCTATCTGCCTGCGGGCTCAGGCCCCTGGCCCGTGGTGGTCACGCGCACGCCCTATCTGAAGGATGGCCCGTTCTATGCCGACCCGCGCAGCGCCGCAGGTGTCGACGGTCCCCAGCTCTATAACGACCACGGATATGTGTTCATCGTCCAGGATGTCCGCGGCCGGGGTCATTCCCAAGGCCACTATTCGCCGTTCAGCGATGACATCGCCGATGGCTACGACACCATCGAATGGGCCGCGGCGCAGTCGTGGTCGAACGGCAAGATCGGAATCACGGGGGCCTCGGCCATGGGCATCACCGCGAATCTGGCCGCCATTGGCGCGCCTCCGCACTTGCTCGCGGCCTTCACCGTGGTCTCTCCGCTCGATCGCTCCGAAAGCTCCACCTATACCGGCGGGGTCCTGCGCCAGGCGGACATGGAGCGGTGGTTAGGGTTCGTCGGGCTGGACGCCGGAGGCACGCTGGCCAGCCCAGGGTTTCGCCCGACGTCGGACGTGTTTTCCGACCGAAGCGAGATGAGCCAGGGGCTGAAATACGTCCGCATTCCCATGTATCATGTCGGAGGTTGGTACGACGCCTTCGATGAGGGCACGCTGGAGAAGTTCGTCTGGCTGCAGAACCGAGGCGCCGAGGGTGCGCGGGGCCAGCAGAAGCTGTTGATGACCCCGTCAGGCCACGGCCCTCTGGCAGGCGATCTCGCCTATCCGGGCGCCGATCGCACGGAGGTCGCCGGTCAGCAGGAACTGCGGTGGTTCGACCACTGGCTCAAGGGCGCCGACAACGGCGTCATGGATGAGCCGCCCGTCAGCTATTTTATGATGGCCTCCGCCCGGCGTGGAGCGGCGTCCGACAAGAATCGGTTTGTCCCCTCCGGCGATTGGCCGCCTGCGGCTCACGAGGTTCGCTACTATCCGAGCCCCGATGGCGGCCTCAGCCTCGACGCGCCGACCGTGCGTCAATCCAAGATCTCGTATCGCTTCGACCCGGCGGCACCCGTCGCGACGGTGGGAGGGTCGACGATCTGGTCGGACTTCGGGATCGGACCCATGGATCAGCGCAAGATCCCGATCCGGGCGGACTATCTTCGCTTCAAGACCGAGCCGCTGGCGCGCGATGTCTCCATAGCCGGGCCGATCAGCGTGGACCTTTACGCGGCGACCGACGGCGCGGACACCGACTTCATGGCCAAGTTGGTCGACGTCTATCCGGACGGCTACGAGGCCCTGGTCCTCGATGCGCCGATCCGGGCGCAATATCGCCAGGGCCGCGATCCCGCCCTGCTCAAGATGATGACGCCCGGGGTCCCAGAGCGCATGCGCATCGACCTTTGGGATACAGCCCTGACCTTCGAGAAGGGCCACCGCATCGAACTGGTCATCACCTCGTCCAACAGTCCTCGGTTCGCCGTGAACCCGAATACCGGCGACCCGACGGCCAAGCCACGGGTGGCCGTCAACACGATCTATCTCGACCGAGACCACCCCACGGCGCTGGTCCTGCCGCTGGTCTATCTTGAGGGGGCGTCGCGATAGGGCGTTAGTGGGAGGGCGTAGGGGACCGGGCCCGCTCACGCATATGATCACTCATGGCCTGCTCCTGCTGGAGCGAAGCTTGCCTCCGCGAGAGGCGCGCAGGACGCGCTTACACTCGGTCTCGATGACCGCGCCTATGCCGGCAGCCGGGCTCTGATCGACACCGCGAACGGCGAAAATCTGGGTGATGCCTGGCAGATGCCGATTCCGTGCCGGCTCTGCTCAGTCGCGCCGAGGTCCAATCCGACCCCCGTCTTGCGGCCTGGGAAGACTTTGCTGAGGAAACGGTGGTGCTAGTCCGCCGCGAAGGCCTCGCGTCGGCCTGGTCCCACCGCGAACGATAGCGAAGACCGATGGGCTTTCAGGTTGGGCTTCATCGCCAGAGGATGGGTGAAGCCCGGATCTTAGGGATTTTGCCGCCGGGCTGAGCCTGTTTGCCAGACTTAGCGGCGGTGGGGACAGTCGGGCATGAACCCGTCTCCCGCCGCGACCTGACGGGGGTGGGATGGGCGCAAGCGACAAATTGGCGTGCCGGTCCCTGCTTGGCCCCGAAAACCCTATTCTATTCTACTTAGCGTTGAAATCACAATAGGATATGCAAGCAATAAGTCGCATTGAAGCAATATAAAATCAGTATTCATTGCACGCTGCGTCAAATATAGCCCGATATGCGGAATTGACCTATTTTGGGTAACTTGGACTCTGCTTCCACGATTTATTTTTTTGCCGTGAAACTCCGCATGGACAAATCTTTCCCGCCAATTAGCCTAGCTTCCAGGCGGTCTGATCAGACGTCGCAATGAAGCCTAGGGGCTGGAGATCGCGCGGCATCGAGAGCCGCGGCGCCTGGGGGGCGAAGCATGACGTCAAGAGTGAGCTGGTCGGCGCGGCTCCGATATTCCTTCGACAAGTCGATGGCGGGGGGAACGGTCGCCCTGATGGGTTGGCTAGCGCTGGTCGTCCTGTCATTGGCGTCCGCCGCCGGGCTGTTTCTCGCGCTCACTCATATTGGGCCGGCTGGCTCAGGGCCCCTGGATTTGCGCGAGAGCCTCTGGCAGGCAACGATGCGGGCGATAAATGCGGGTCCCGTTGCAGGGGACCAGGGCTGGTCCTATCGCGCAGTGATGCTACCCGTCACGCTCATCGGCATCGTCGCATTTTCGGCGCTGATCGGCGTCCTGTCGGCAGGGGTCGACGCCCAGATTGAGCGTTTGCGCAAGGGTCGATCCAAGGTCCTTGAGCAGGACCACACCATCATCCTCAACTGGTCATCATCGATCTTCGACGTCATTTCCGAACTGGTTGTCGCCAACCAGAACCAGCCTCGGCCACGCATTGTGATCATGGCGGACAAAGACAAGGTGGAGATGGAGGACGAGATCGCCGCCATGGCGCCGCGTCTTGGCCGCACGCGCATCATATGCCGTCGGGGCGCGCCGACCGATCTGAGCGATCTCGGGATCGTCAGTCCTCAGCAATCGAAATCGGTGATCATTCTGTCGCCCGAGGGAGACGAGCCCGACGCGCAGGTCATCAAAACCATTCTGGCGCTGATTCACGACCCCAACCGCCGGACGGAGCCCTACCGCATTTCGGCGGAGATACGCGATGGGGCCAACGGCGATGTAGCCCGGGTCGTCGGCGGCTCCGAGGTGCAGCTGGTGCTGGCGGACAATTTGCTGTCCCGGATCGTTGTGCAGACCAGCCGGCAATTGGGTTTGAGCGCGGTCTTCTCGGAACTGCTCGATTTCGAGGGTTGCGAATTCTATTCCCACCCCTGTCCGGAGCTGCATGGCGAGACCTTTGGTGACGCCATCCAGGCCTTCAACACCAGTGCATTGGTCGGACTGTCCAGCCGCGATGGCAAGGTTCAGCTAAATCCGCCGATGGACACCATCATCACTCCGGACCAGACCCTGGTGCTGATCGCGGAGGACGACTCGGCGATCGTCTCCAGCCTTACCAGGTCGCCCCAGATCGATCGGTCCGTCATCCAACAGTCGCGCGCGCGGCCGCGCCCGGCCGAGCGGACCTTGATCTTGGGGTGGAACCGCCGCGGGCCGAACATTGTCACCGAGCTGTCCCGCTACCTTTCGCCCGGGTCGAGGCTGGTCGTCGCGGCGAAGATCCCGGACCTCGCAGGCACGTTGGCCGACGTGCCGTTGATCGGTGACGGGGTCGTGCTGGAGACCCGGGTGATTGACACCTGCAGCAAAGCGTCTCTCGAGACCCTGGACATCGCGGCCTGCAACAGCATCATTGTCCTCGCCCACAGCGACCAGCTATCGGCCCAAGCCGCCGATACACGCACCCTGATCACCCTGCTGCACCTGCGCGAGATGGCCGACCGATCAGGCCGCCATATCAACATCGTCAGCGAGATGGCGGACATCCGGAACCGCGAATTGGCGGCGGTAACCCGGGCCGACGACTTCGTCGTGAGCAACAAGCTGATCAGCCTGATGCTCGCGCAGGCCTCAGAAAATCCTCATATCTTGGCGATATTCGGAGACCTCCTGGACGAGGCCGGCTCGGAAATCTGTCTGCGGCCGGTCGGGGATTATGTGTCGCTCGACGGGCCGGTGACCTTCTTCACCATCGCGGAGGCCGCCCGCGCAAGGGGTGAGACGGCGTTCGGCTACTGCCGGCCGCGCGACGGAGCCCATGGCGCGACAAACCCGGGCGGCGTGGTTGTCAATCCGCGCAAGTCTGAGGCGCTGGACTATCGCAGCGGCGACCGCGTGATCGTCCTGGCGGTGGAATGACGCCCTGGTGGGTCACGAGGCGCGCGTTCTGAAATTGGCGGTCGGCCTGGAGCAGGGGTGCTTGAGCGCGATCGGGGCGTCTCTGATGAAACATTCGATCGCCGCCATGGTCGCGCTGAAGCCGATCTCCGCCTCGCCCGGCCCTGGGCCCCATGCGGGGATCGCCAGGCGATTTTGAAATGCGACCTGCTTGACCGAGCGTGTTTCACGTGATCGGCGGCGACTATACCCAAATATAGGATAGGAGCACGTGTCCACGTTGAGCTTCATCAACTGTAGATAGCCAATCACTCCCGAGGAAAAAAGAAAATATAGCGCGACAGGTGTTCTAACTTTCGGCGGTCGAATATTTCAGAGATGCTAATGCCGAAATCCACCTCGGAGCCCACATTCTGTGTCTGCACCTGTTGGTGGTCCTTTCGCCCAGCGACCTCGTCGTCGGGTCACTCCTGGACAAGGCGGTTGCGCGCCTTTGGCGGTCCCATCAAAGGGCGCCGAGCGGTCCCCGCGTTTCTTCCCGGCGATAGCCCTTGGCGCGCAGAACTCCACCGCCGTGTCTGGCTGGCCTGCTGGAACCGCCATGGGGCGGATTGGCCTGGCCCTGCCCGCCCGCCCGGCTTGGGCTTCCGGGCGACGAATTCAGGTGCTCGCCCTGATGCTGTCCCTTCTCGGCGTGGCGAGGGGCGCGGCGGCGAGCGAAGCCCCAGTCGGACTTCCAAGCGGCCCAGACGTCATAACCGGATCAGTCGGGTTCAGCAGCGCCCCGAGCGCGCTCAATATTACTCAGACCACGAATAAGGCGATCATCAATTGGTCCGATTTCTCAATTTCAGTCGGATCTTCAGTCGTTATAAATAACGGAACCGGCGCGACGCTCAATCGGGTCGTGGGCAACGACGTTTCTGCGATAAACGGGATGTTGAGCGCCACGGGTTCTGTCTTTGTCATCAATCCAAATGGCGTAATTATTGGCAAGAACGGCGTGGTCAACACGGGTGGGAGCTTTATCGCCTCATCGCTGGATGTCGCGAATATTGACTTTCTAACGAGCTCCAGCCTGGGCTTCCGCGGACGGTCCGAGGCCAAGGTGCTCAACCAGGGGCATATTTCGTCCGCCGGCGGCGATGTCGCGCTGGTCGGCGCCGCCGTCGAGAACCAGGGGCAGCTTCTTGCGCCGAACGGAACGGTGGCGATGGGGGCGGGATCGAGCCTCGTGCTGTCGGATGGCGGCGGTCTGACGCCCGGCCTTCTCAATGTCGAGATCGGGGGGGCAGGCTCCAGCGTCACCAATTCCGGGCTGATCGAGGCAGCGACGGTCGAGCTGAGGGCTCAGGGCGGCAATATCTATGCGCTCGCCGGCAATTCGTCCGGCGTCATTCGCGCGACGGGCATAGAGTCGCGAGGCGGTCACATCTGGCTGGTGAGCGAGGCGGGCGCCACGTCCGTCGCCGGCGTGCTTGAGGCCAAGGGCGCCGACGGCGCGCCTGGCGACATCGAAACCTCCGGCAGGGACCTCAAGATCGGCGTTGTTGACGTAAACACCCATGGCGGAACCTGGCTGCTCGATCCGACAGATCTGCACATCGATTCTGTCGCAGCCGCCTCGATCGTCACGGCGCTCGATGCCGGCACCAACGTCACGGAAAAGACCACAGGCTCTATTGGCCAGTACGGCCTGGCCAGCCTCCCGGCCAATGGCCACGGCGACATATTCGTATCTTCGTCCATAGCGTGGACGGGGGCGGGCGTCCTCACCCTGGACGCACTGCGGTCGGTCATCTTTCACGCCAATGTTCAGGTTCTCGGCGCCGGCGGCGTTGTCATCAAATACGGCGGCGGTGACCCGGCGGGCGATCTGCACTTCGGCGCTGGCGCAAGTCTTCGGTTTTCCCTGACCGATCCCGCGCAGTCCCTGTCGATCAACGGCCAAACCTACAGCCTGATCGGCAATAGGGCGCAATTCCTCACGGACGTGAACGCCAACCAGGCAGGCCACTTTGCTCTGGCCAACGACATAAGCATGGGCGGTCCAGCTTTGACCGCAGCCGCGATTTCACAATTCTCCGGGGTTTTGGAGGGCCTGGGTAACGCGATCGACAACCTCCAGATCAATGCGCCGACCGTGAGCAGCGTCGGCTTGATCGGGAGTCTGACGGGAACCGTCCGCGACCTCAGGCTGACGGGCGGTGGGGCCGTTACGGGACTGTTGAATGTCGGCGCGATCGCGGGCTCGGGTAGCGGATCTATACTGAATGTGGTCAGCGACACGACAGTATCAGGTCGCGCCTTCGTGGGAGGACTGGTCGGATTTGCGCAAGCGAATACGATAAAGAGGTCTGTCGTCAGCGGCAGCGTATTCTATACGGTGAATGATGGTTATTACGGTGGAATAGTCGGGATAAACGGTAACAATTCTCTGATCGAAGACTCTATATTCAGTGGATCTGTCTCCGGATACGACCTGGTCGGGGGCGTTACCGGCCGCAACAGTCCAGGTTCAATCATACGTAATGTGCTGGTTTCTGGCTCATTCAGTGGAGTTCTTTCGAATACAGCGCTGATATCTCCGATAAATGATGCTGGAAGTAGCATATTTAACTCCAGCAGTACTACGGTCGTGACGGCCTTGGTTGAGATCGACCCTGTGGGTCCGTTTAACGTCATTTCCCTCACGCCCGTAAACTGGACTGTGGCGGACGCTTCCTCCGACTACGGAACGCTTGCCGTCCTGGGCGCCGCGACGCTCTCGGGCGTCTCCGCCGGCGACTCCAGCAATGTCGTGGCGACGGTGGGACTGACCACCAGCCTCGGCGCCCCGGTCACCCTGTCGAACAGGCTCGCCGTCGGCTCCTATCTGCAGATTGTAACCGGGCTGACCGGGACAGCGGCCTCGTCATATGCCCTGGCCAGCACGGGCAACACCGCCGGGACGCTGATCGTCCGGCCCTTGGTGTTGATCGGGGTCCTGTCGACGGGGAGTTCCGTCTATGGCGGCAGCCTGTCTCCCGGGACGCTGACGTTCACGAACCTGGTGGCCGGCGATTCCGTCACCGGGGGGGCGGTTGTGGTCAACACGACCGGACTGACGAGCTCGTCAGGTCGACTCGTCGCCGGGGCGCACCCGGGCATCGAGTCCGTTGGATCGTCTCTGAGCGGCGCCGACGCCGCGAACTACAGCTTCGCCGGGGCTACCGGAGCGTACACGGTCCTCAAGGCGACCCTCACCGCCTCCCTGGCGGGGACCGTGACCAGGGACTATGACGGAACCACCGCAGCCGTCTTGAGTGGTGGAAACTTCGCCCTCAGCGGGGTCGTGAGCGGTGACGCTGTGGCCGTCAGCAGTCCGACGACGGGGCTCTACGATACGAAGGCGGTCGGGTCCGGAAAGACGGTGACCGTAACCGGTCTCGGCCTGAGCGGGGCGGACGCGGCGAACTATTCGGTGGGCTCCACCGTCTCCGGGCCGGTTGGTCAGATCACCGCCAAGATGCTGACCGCCTCGCTGACCGGCCTGGTGAGCAAGACCTATGACGGAACCACTGCCGCCAGCTTGAGCGCTGGAAACTACGCCCTGTCAGGGGTTGTGGGCGGCGATGTCGTGACGCTGATCGCGCCGACCTCCGGCGCCTACGACACCAAGGCGGCCGGGTCCGGCAAGACCGTGACCACCACAGGGCTGGGTCTGGGCGGAGCCGACGCAGCCAACTATACCGTCGGGTCTGCCGCCTCCGGGGCCGTGGGTCAGATCAGCCCCCTTAGCATCACCGCCTCGCTTACAGGTTCGGTGACCAAAGCCTACGATGGAACCGCCTCGGCCACCCTGAACGCTGGAAGCTACACCCTGAGCGGGCTGCTCGGCGGCGACGGGGTGACGTTGAGCGCCGCCTCGGGTCTCTACGACAGCAAGGCCGTGGGGGCCGGCAAGACTGTGACGTTCACCGGTCTCGGCCTGGGTGGGGCGGATGGGGCCAACTACACGGTCATCTCCACGATCTCTGGCGCAATGGGCCAGATTACGCCCAAGACCTTGACCGCCTCGCTCTCCGGCCCGGTGACCAAGACCTATGACGGCTCCGCCGCCGCGACACTGGGGGCCAGCGCCTATGCGCTGGGCGGGCTGGTGGCCGGCGATGCGGTGACGCTGACCGCAGCCACGGGACTCTATGACACGAAGGTTGTCGGGTCAGGCAAGGCCGTGACCTTCACGGGGCTCGGTCTGAGTGGGGCGGACGCCGCCAACTATACGGTCGCGCCCTCGGTCTCCGGCGGGGTGGGCCAGATCACCCCTAAGACCCTGACCGCGTCCCTGACCGGCTTGGTGAGCAAAGTCTATGATGGGACTCTGACGGCCACCCTGAGCGCTGGCAACTATGCGCTCAGCGGGGTCGTGACGAGCGATGCGGTCGCCCTGAACAATCCGAGCCTTGGCCTCTACGACACCATCGCGACGGGGACTGGCAAAACCGTAACGGTCGCGGGCCTCGGTCTGAGCGGGGCGGACGCTGCCAACTATGTCGTGGCTACCACCGTCTCTGGGGCGGTTGGGCGCATTTTCCCGGCCGCCTCGCAGATCTCCAGCGCCGGGGCGTTGGCGTCGCCTAGCCCCATCAGCCAACTCCAGAGTTCTGGGGGGCGGGCTGGGGGCGACGGGAGCCTGATGTCCGTCGCGCCGGGGTTGATCCAGACCTCTGGGTTGGAGCCGCTGGGTGCTCAGGCCTCTGCGCAGAGTGATCCCGAAGCCGCGCCTACAGACGCCGGGCCCCCAGAAGCCGGGCCCCCAGAAGCCGGGGCGACAGAACTGGCGGCGGCTGATAACCCGGCGCCCGAGCGCGCGGAAGGTCAATCAGGCTCCACCTCGTCGGCGCCGCGGTCTTCCGCATCGTCACCGGCATCGTCACCAGCATCGTCAACTGTCCGATCCTCGATCTCCGCGGCAGCTGCGACGGTCGCGTCCCGGCGCTCGGCAAGTGTCGCTCAGGCGACCAATGGGTCTGTGGCTTCGAAGGCGGGGGGCCGGCCGAAGGGGCCGACGATTGGCGTGCGGGCGACGGACTCCGCTGCGCCCAGCCCCGGGACCATCACCACCCAGCAAGCCAACTTGGCCAGGCGCACCGCGATCGTGGCCGCCGCCACCCGTGCTGCGGCGACCAGAGGGAATGAGAGCCAGCCCGGCGACCAGTTGGCTGAAAGTTTTCACGACAATGTCTGGCTGGACAATTCGTCTCTCGACGAGATGGGGCAGTCGCGAAGCATTAAACAACTTAATAGCGCTCAATCACTGTCCAATATGATAGCAACATTTGTCTTAATACTTGTGCCCTAGGGTCTAAAGTTATGTCTCAGGATCGGAAAACAATATGGCTCCAGGATTAATTGAATCTATCCACGGATTGCCAAATATATTCATTTGGCTCTTGATCGTGATTGTAAATCTACTGCTTTTCATTGTTCTGCCGTTGTCCGTGCGGCGGCTCCTGAAGATCGAGATCGCCCCCGAAATCGCCAGGGGCGCTGATGACGCATTCAAAAACACGGTCACCCTGACCATGGCGTTGATCGCCTTTTCTCTCGTGCAGGTGGAGGGCCTCCATCGAAATGTGGCGGACCTGGTCTCGCGGGAAGGCGCCATCCTGCTCAAGTTTGACCGGACCCTTCAGGATCACCCGGGACCTGTAGCCGCATCGGTCGAAAGGCCGCTTCGCGCCTATGTTTCGAGCGTGATCCAGGCGGAGTGGCCGGCCATGGCCGGCGGCGATCGAAGCTTGGCGACCACGACGAAACTGGCGGCTCTCAGCGCCAGCATTGGGCAGCTCGATCAGGACTCCGGGGAAAGCGCGGCGCTGTTGGGCGAACTCAAAGGCCAGTTCATCCAGCTCAAGGATATTCGCGAGGCGCGTCTCGCGACGAGCCACATGAATCTGTCGCCCTATTTCTGGTGGGGCATATTGGCTGCGATGACGTCCTTGATGGTTTTGGGCTGGTTCCAGACCCCCGTAGAGAAGGCCATCCCGTATGTCTCCGGCATCGCCATAGGCCTGTCGACGCTGCTGTCCATTCTGATTGTAAGCTCAGGCATATTCGAGGGCGAAAGCCGGGTGCGGCCTGATGCGCTCCAGAGGACGCTTGCGCTAATGGACGCACCGCAAGCGATGCCGGCCAGGCCGTCTTCAACACCGTCCGGACGCTGAGGTCGTGGAAGCGCGCGCGCGTCGCCTCGGGAGACTGGTCTTGGCGTCTGCCATGGCGCTCGCCGGCGGGCTGGCGCCCACCAGCGGCCTGGCGCAGGCCATCGAGCGCAATCTGCCTCGCTCTGAGCCGAGGCCGGACGCGCCGGTCATAACGCCAGCCCCCGCGCTTCAAGATGATGCGACGCCACTAGGCCCCCAACTTTCCGCCCTGATCCTCCTCGGAGGGGCGGATGCAGCGGACCTCGGGGCGCCCCAGCCTCGAGGCATCGACCTGCATCGTGTCGAACGGCTCAAGGACACGGAGCGGCGATTTCAGGCGTTCTTGGGTCGCCCAATTTCACGGAAGCTGATTTCAGAAATCGAGGCCGAAATATTGGAGATACATCGTTCCCAGGGACATCCGCTGATCAATATCTCCGCACCGCCTCAAGATATAAATGATGGCGTGCTCCGGATCCGGGTCATGGAATTCAAATTGGGATCGGTGAATATTCCAACAGGATCGCCTTTAGAAGGCAAATATATTACAGATCGGGTGCATTTGAAGCCGGGAGATGTCGTCGATACGAATGTATTGAGCGAAGATCTTGAATGGCTCAATCGCTATGCCTTTCGCCAGATCACCGTGGCGTTCTCGCCGTCACAGCGCCCCGGGAGCGCGGACGTCAAGTTGCAGGCTGAGTCCGCCCGCCCATGGCGCGTGTCGGCTGGCTACGCCAACAGCGGCACCCCTCAAACCGGCCTCGATCGGTACTTCATAGCGGCGCAGGCCCGCGTTCCCGGCCTGCGGGACGCGGTTGCGAGCTATCAGAGCACAGTGTCGGGGGACGTCCTGCTCGACCACGGACAAATCTTCCATCCGGCGCCCGATCCCCTCTACCGAAGCAACGGCCTGAGCCTGATCGTGCCCACGCTTCCCAGGCAGTCCCTGGAGCTCACGCTGAACGATATCCAAACGAACCAGCCGTTTGAGGCGTTCATCGCGAATTCTTCCATCCTGGAGGCGAGCGTTGGCTATCATTCCGCCGCATCGGGCCTGGGGCTCGGCATGCCGGGGGAGTTTTCACTCGGGTTGGAAGCCCGGCAAAGTGTCAGCAAGATCAAATTTGACGGCGTCGTCGTCAACGACGCCCGCTTTGATGTCTATCAGCTGTTTCTGGGATACGCGTGGCGCGGCAACAGCCGTCTGGGCGCCGCCCAGGTCGCCACGAATGTTCACATCAGCCCGGGCGGGGTCAACGCCCACAATACCGATCGCGCCTTCGCGGGCTACTCGACCAACCGTTTCATCAGCGCAGAATACTCATACGCAACAGCGGGGATTACCTTGCTTTCCCCATCTTTTTCAACGATGGGGATAGATGATCTTCAGTTGTACAGCAACCTAACGGCTCAATATGCGAATAAGTCCATGCCCGCCACTGAGCAAATGGGGCTTGGCGGCGCCTCGGCGGTCAGAGGTTATACCTTAGACGACGGCGCGTTCGACTCTGGCGCTGTGTTGAGAACGGAATTGAGGCGCAGATCGGCCAGTCTGTTGCGGAGCGACGACGCCTTGACATCCAGCGTCTTCCTGGACGTCGGATATGGAAAGGCAAACTATACCAGGGAGGAGCAGACGGCCGCCGCCATCGGTGCGGGGGTGAACTACCGACTGGCCCAAAGGCTGACGCTGTCCCTTGACGTCGCCGCACCGCTTAGTGATCTGGGCGGCACCCGTTCGGGCCGCGCACGCGTCCAGAGCCTACTCGCCGTCAGCTTCTGATTTTTGATCCTGCGCCGTCTCGTCAGAGGCATGTTCCACAGACCCCATCCGCTGCGAGCGCCGGCGTCGTGGCAGGGACGATCGGAGCCAGACTGAACACGCCTCGAACGGCGGGAAGCTAACCCTGCAGTCTGGATCTATTTCTTGCCGAAATACTGCTCGTTCAAGCGGTCATAGGTGCCGTCTTCACGCAGCAGCAACAGGGTCGCGTCGACCTTTCTGCGGAGGGGCGAGCCATCGTGGAATACGTGTCCATAGTCCTCGGTATGGAAGATCGGGCCGACAGTTCTGACCCGTCCCGCGCGTTGTCGGGTAGCCATATATTGCAGGACCGGCGCGTCATACACCACGGCGTCCACGCTGTTGTTCATTAGAGCCTGATATGCGTCGTCTATGGTGGGGAACACCGAAACCTTGGCGCCCGTGGTCTGGAGGAAGGCGGCCGAGGTGCTCCCCTGAAGCGTGCCGACATTCTTGCCTGGCAAGTCCTGAGGCCCGGAAATTTCGGCCCTGAATTTCTCGACGGTCAGCGAGGCTGTCAATTGCGCCGTGTAGAAGGCCACAAACACGATGCTCGCAAAGGTCCAGAACAGCGCGAAGAGCCGGGCCAGCCATTGTCTCGGCATGGAATCCGCCGACCCGGTGATCGAAGACAGGCCCCAAAAGAGCGCCTCGAAGATCCCGGGGAAGTAGGAGTTGCTCTGAATAATGCCGTTGTTGTGGTTTCGTTCAAAGAACCAGATGACATGCGCAGGTATCACGGAGAGCAAAAACGCGATGCCGAACCAGATCAGCATGGCCTTCGAGAACAGGAGTTTCAGGATGCTCTTGAGCGCGGTCGATTCGGCGGGCGCCCGCTCTTCTCGAACCAGGATTTGTAGCCCCGAGTTCATGATGGGTTGCGAAAATTCGTAATGCATCGTGCGTTCGGCAGTGATGGAAATCGCGCCCACCCCGACGTCAGCGGCGCCGGAGGCCACGTCTTCAAGTTGGCCTTTGACGCTCGAGGCGACCCGGAATCGGGATTCCCAATTTTGTCGTTCCGCGATCGCGTTCCAAAGGTCGATGCTGTAGCCGGTGAATATTCCGTTCTTTTGTTCGACGAAGGGCGGCAGAACTCGGACCGACACAGTCAATATTCGCCCGTGATTCTGTTGCGCCGCAGCCACCGTTTGCGGCGCGGCTAGCGCACCGGAAGAAAACGCACTGCTGAATAGTGTCAGTAACGCCAACAATCGGATAATATAAATCATTCAAATTGACCTAGGAGACCAGGGCAAATTCAAACTATCCTGGCGCTGTACCTCACGCAAGGCCTTCCAAGTCCTGAGATTGGCAACTTGAGAGGGTGTTTGTCGCGAGAAAGCTGTATGTTGACACTTGAAAGTGTTTTGAAGGCCACCTGTCGGGCCGAAATATTTTGACGGCGCCTCAGTCGTCGCGAACGTCACTGCACAAGCAGGGGGGGCGTCGATCGACACCAGGGCAGGCCCCCTGATCCAAGCCATCGAGGCGGAGGTGCGGAAGGCCTGAACCTCGGTTCCATCCAGGATCCTTCGGGACCCTTGTTGTAATAACCGTCAATATTGATATCGACGGTGGCGAGCTGGGGCGTCAACGGCCCCCGGGGCGGGCCTGTCGAAAGCGCCCGGCCCGCGGATGCGATCCGTGGCCGAGAGGGGGGAAGAGAATTGCCGGATATTGAAGTTTCTGCGCCCGAAGCGGGGCATGGCCCCGTCGCTCGGCCGCCGCTGGCGGTGAAGCTGGCCTACAGCCTTGGCCAGGCCGCCCAGAATGGCGGGTTCGACACGGCGATTGGCTTCATCTTCTTCTACTATTCTGCGGTTCTTGGTCTTTCGGGCGCGCTCGTCGGGGCGGCGCTGGCGGTCAGCCTGGCGTTCGACGCCGTTGTGGACACGGTGGTCGGCTCCTGGTCGGACAACCTCAGGTCTCGACTGGGTCGGCGCGTCCCCTTGATGATGCTTGCCGCACCGCTGGTCGCGATCTCGGTGGGCCTGCTGTTCTCGCCGCCGTCGGGCCTCGGTCAGGGGGGGCTCTTTGGCTGGTTGACGGTCATGTCGGTCGCCGCGCGCAGCACCATCTCCCTCTTCAACGTTCCCTACATCGCCCTTGGGGCGGAAATGGCGACCGACTACGCGGAACGCACCAGCGTGGTCATGTACCGGGCCGTTGCCGGGCTGGTGACGGCCGTGATGATCACCGCGACGGGCTACTCCCTGTTCTTCGCCAATGGGGGCCTGCAGCGGCCCGATGGCTATCCCGGGTTCGGATGGTCGGTTGCTGGTCTCCTGCTTGTCTGCATGACCCTGTGCTGCCTGGGCGTATGGCGCTACGCAGCCCGTCTGCCGCAGCCAGAGCAGGCGCCTGGGGCCATGTGGCGGCGCCTGCCCGGTGAGGTTGTCGAGATCTTCGGCAATCGCTCATTCCGCCTGCTCTTCGTCTCCGCGGTCATTTTGTTCGCAGCGCTGGGGCTCAACGCCAGCCTCAACAATCACGCCTTCATTTTCGTGTGGCGTATGAAGAGCGAGCTGATCCAGTTTATCGGCTACGCCTACATGGTCGGAATACTGTTGGGTGTCACCGGCGCACCGATGCTCCAGAAGCTGATGGAGAAGAAGAATGTCGTGGTCTTTGGCTTCGGCCTTCTCATCGCCAACTGGCTGGTCCTGCAGGGCCTGATGATGGCCGGGGTCTACACCCCGCTCGGAAACGCCGCCCTTCTGCCGATGCAGATCAATTCCTTCGTGGCCGGCATTGGCACGGGCTTCGTGTCGGTTGCCTATCCGTCGATGATGGCCGACGCCGCCGATGAGCACGAGCATCTGTTCGGCCGGCGCCGGGAAGGCCTCTACTTCGCCGGCCTCGGGTTCGCCGGCAAGGCGGCCACGGGCCTTGGGGTGATGGCGGCGGGTATCGCCCTGGACTTGGTGCATTTCCCCAAGGACGTCGGCCGGTCGGTCGGCGCCGTTCTGACCCATGACATGCAGGTGAGGCTGGTGCTCATCTGGGGCCCGGTCGCGGCCATGGTCGCTATCGTGTCGCTCGTGATCTTCGCCTCCTACGGCATCACCCGCGCCCGCCATGCCGAGATCGCGCGGGCGTTGGGGCGCACGTCCCAGGCGGGCTGAACCGCAGCTGGAGCGGCTGGCGGTGCGGGCAAAGAAGGGCAGGGAAGCCACATTCAGGATCAGACGGCGCGGTTACATCGGCCGACGCACTACGCCATCGAGCAAGTACCGCTGACGTGGTCTGATCGGCGGGCGACGCCTCTGGGCGATCCGGCAGGCAAGTGGCTGTGTCCCACATCCGACCGGATCCGCCAGGTCACCTGACGCGCCGCCAGCAACTGCGCAAGCCGCACGCCCCCGGCTAAGCCCTTGCGTCGCGTTTCAAACCTGGCGTCTTTCGAAGTCGGGGGAACGGCCCAAGGGAAGTCATCTACGCGCAGGCCTCGGCCTTGGCGTCTATGTCTCTCCTCCATGTGAGACCCGATGGGACACTTCCCAAATCCGGAAGGTCCACTAGTCGCCAGTGCTCCTGCTCGGGGTGAGTCGGCTAGGAGACCCCCGCCTGCACCCACGGGGTTAGGGGACCACCAGGTTGGCTGTGCCGCCTGAGGGTGGTCACCTCGGCCGCCGACCTGGCCACTCCAAATCTATCGAGGGTCGAAATTGTCCCGGACTTTCCCGGAGCGTCCTCGCCAATCCAGCCCCAATGTTGGGGTGATTATTGGGGTGGGGAATTTCGGGGTTCCAAATAAATAAGCCAAATCAATCGCCTATGCGAAAGAAATGGCGGTGAGAGAGGGATTCGAACCCTCGTTAGGCTTTCACCTAAACACGCTTTCCAAGCGTGCGCGATCGACCACTCCGCCACCTCACCCCGTTCCGACGCGGGGCGCACCCCTCGCGGAAGGCGCGCAATATACTCAGGACGCCTCGCGGGGCAAGCGGACTTGCAAGGTCGCCGCAAGTCGGCGCGGATTGAACAGGGAGCGGGACTGCTCGCGGACCAATCCGGCCTCTAGCGTGACCGTGTCGCGCCGCCATCGGGCGAGCCCCTCCAGGGGCGGCGGGCCTTGGCCGCGCAGGGTCTCGGCCAGGGCGGCCAGGCGGTGATCGGCGGCGAGCAGGGCCTGCTTCTGGGGGCTGAGCGCCGGGTCGGCGAAGCGTTCGTCGATCAGGCCCAGGCGGGCGCGGGCGCCCGCGATCATGACGAGGGCGGCCGGTCGGTCGCCGGCGGCGGCCAGGGTCTCGGCGGCGGCCTCGGCGCGGCGGGCGTCGTCCATCAGGTCGGCGACGCTGACGGCGTGGTCGGCCGGCGTGGGGCAGGCCCCGGGCGACAGGGCCCGGACATAGTCGGCCAGCCCCTGGAGGACGGCGGGGGGCGGCCGGGGGCCGTCGAACTCCTCCGTGACCAGGCCCTGGATGAAGCTCTCGAGCGCCCGGGTCTGGGCCGTCTGGTCGATCTTCAGCCGCGCCTTCGGGCCGCTCAGGTCGGGGATTGGCCGGGGATCGAAGACGCCGTCGTCGCGATGGGTGCTGAACAGGGACGAGGTGACGTCCGCCGTGCCGGGCGGGCCGGAGACCCCTGGAAAGGCGAAGTCCGGATTGGTGCGACCGGCGCGATGACAGGTCTCGCAGGCGACGCCTGAGCGCGCGGCCTGGCCGCCCAGCACCACGGGGGTGCGAAAAGCGGCGCGGCCGATCTCCACCGATCGCCGGGCGGCGGGATCGGCCGGCAGGGCCAGGCACTCGGCCGGCGTGGTGGTCATGGCCCGGACAGGGTCGACCGCAGGCGCGAGCCACCTCAGGCCCCGGAGCGGCGGGCCTGGCGTGGCGGCAAAGGCGAGGCCGGCGGCGAGCGCGCCGGCCAGAGCTATAGCTGCGGTTCGTGGCCGACGGCGATCCAACGGCGCAGCTCCTCGGCCTCGGCGCAGCCATAGGCGCAGATATGGTCCAGCCGGGCGAGCAGGGCCCGGGCGCCGGTCATGTCGCCGCGCTCGACCTTCAGCTCGCCATAGTACTCGGTCGCGCCGCGATGCTCCGGCGCTATGGCCAGGGCCTGGCGGTAGTAGGTCTCGGCCCGGTCGAACTGGCCCTTCTTGCGCCAGGCATAGCCCTGATAGGTCAGGATGTCGGGGTGGGGGCCGAAGACCTCTCGGGCCTGGGCCAGGGCGGCGAGGGCGTCGTCATAGCGATGCTCATTGATCAGGCTGACCGCCTGGACATAGGCCGTGTCGCCGGCGGCGGGGCCGGCGAACAGCATGGGGGGCGGGCTGAGCGCGGCGGCGGGGGCGGCCCCGATCGCCGCCTGGACCGCGTCGATCGCCGTCTTCAGGGGGCTTGAGTCGGCGCAGGTTCCGCAGGTGGTCGCCCTGGCCTTCAGCCAGTCCAGCTCGACCTGGGCCTTGGGGTCCTTGAGACCGGCCAGGGCGAGGCCCAGGCCCTGGTGGCCCTCGATGTCGTCGGGCGCCAGCTTGACCGCTCGCTCATAGGCGCGGCGGGCGCCCTTCAGGTCCCCGGCCCCGGCGCGGGCCAGGCCCAGCAGGCGCCAGCTCTCGACACTGTTGGGCGCGGCCTCGGTCACATGGCCGAAGGCGCGGGCGGCGGCCTTGTAGTCCTGGACATTGAGCGAGGCGATGCCCTTGGCGTATTCCGCCGCCGGGTCATAGGTCGGGGCCGAGGCCGAGGGCATGTCGCCGCCGCCGCCCCCGCCGCCGCCGGAGCCCAGCGCCTGGCCGGCCAGCCCCAGGCTGAGCGTCGCGCCGATGATCAAGCCTGCCCGCCATGATGGCCGCATCGTCGCCTCCCTGAATTTGTTTCGGATAACAGTGTCATGAAATCGCCGCTGCGTCAGGGGGCCTGGCCGACCGTGCATTCACGAGCCTGTGCGCCTATATTGGCGGTCAAACCCGCTCCTGATCCGAAAGGCGATCTCCCATGTTCTTCGCCAAGAAGTCCCTCGACCTGCCCACCGCCGACACCGCCCTGAAGGGCCGGCCGATGGCGCTGCCGACGGCGGACACCCACTTCATCAACGGCCACGCCCTGAAGGGCCCCTATCCGGAGGGCCTGGCCCTGGCCCAATTCGCCATGGGCTGCTTCTGGGGCGTTGAGCGCAAGTTCTGGGACGTGCCCGGCGTCTGGGTCACGGCGGTCGGCTATGTGAACGGGATCACGCCCAATCCCACCTATGAAGAGGTCTGCTCGGGCCGCACCGGCCACACCGAGGCGGTGCTGGTGGTCTATGACCCGGCGGTGGTCAGCTATGAGGCCCTGCTGAAGCTGTTCTGGGAGAACCACGACCCGACCCAGGGCATGCGCCAGGGCAATGACATCGGCACCCAGTACCGGTCGGGCGTCTATACCTACAGCCCGGAACAGGCCGCCGCCGCCGAGGTCTCGCGCGACGCCTATCAGGCGGCCCTGAAGGCGCGCGGCTATGGCCCGATCACCACCGAGGTCGCGCCCGCTCCGGAATTCTATTTCGCCGAGGACTATCACCAGCAGTACCTGGCCAAGAACCCCGCCGGCTATTGCGGTATCGGCGGCACCGGCGTGACCTGCCCGATCGGCGTCGGCGTCGCGGTTTGACGCCTGACGCGTTCAAGGCCGCCGCCCTGGCCCTGCCCGCCGCCACCTATGTGGTGCAGTGGGGCGGGGCGGACGTCTTCAAGGTCGGCGGCAAGATCTTCGCCGTGATGGACCTGGGCGGCGCCTTCTCGATCAAGGTCAGTGATATCGCCTATGAAGCCCTGACCGAGAGCGGGGCGGCGCGCCCGGCGCCCTATCTGGCCCGGGCCAAATGGGTGGCCTTCGACGATCTGGAGAGCCTCAACGGGGCCGAGGTCTCGGGCTGGCTGGCCAACGCCCACGCCCTGGTGGCCGCCAAGCTGACCCGCGCCGTCAAGCGCGAATTGGGGCTTTCCTAGGCTTGGCTACCGACGGGCTTGGCTATCGTCTGTGTCGGTAACGGAGTTGCTCCCCTCTTGGGGGAGCTGTCAGCGTAGCTGACTGAGGGGGACTTTGACTCTCTCAGCTGAGCTCCGAGCCACTCAAGAAGACCATCAAAGTCCCCCTCAGTCGCCCATTCGGGCGACAGCTCCCCCAAGAGGGGAGCAGCCAGGCCGCGCCAGGCCGTCGCGACGTTTCATGTGCGATCGCCTTCCTTAGCGAAGGAACAGCAGCCTAATCCTGCTCGCGGCTTTCCAGCAGCCTGCGGATGTCGCGGATGGCGCCGGCCGACTGCGAGCGGCGCTGGCGGCCGATCAGCAGCAGGGTCGCGCCGGCCGTGGCGGCGATGAAGGCCGGCGCGCCGAACAGCCAGGCGGCTGCGGCCAGGGCGAAATAATAGCCTCGCACCCCGGCGTTGAACGATGACAGGGCCGGATTGATCAGCCGCGAGGCCGCCTCGCCATAGGCCTTCTCGAAGGCTGGATCGTGGGTGTCGGGCGCCGCGCCGACGGCGGCGATACAGTAGTTCATCTGGCGGATCGCCCAGATGAAATCGAGCAGGCCCCGGGCCAGGGTGACCAGCACCAGGGCGATCTGGCCCTCGAACAACAGGCGCGAGGAGGTCTTCAGCACCAGCAGGCTGGAGGCCGAACGGAAGGTCTGCTCGCCGCCGAACAGGGCGCCGGCGGCCGCCGCGATCAGGATCAGGTTCGACGAGGCGAAGAACGAGGCTGAGTTGAGCGCGTGGCCGAGCAGCTGGCCGTCCATGAACCGGTTCTCGCGCACGGCCATGTTGCGCATCCAGGCCGCCCGGATGACGGTCATATTGGTGTTGATCACCCCATGCCCGCCCGACGACGCCTTGAGCAGGGGCTGGTAGGCCAGCCAGACCACCAGGAAGAAGGCGAGCGCCGCCAGGTCCAGGGGCGACAGGGGCAGTTGGGAGAGCGGGCGCATCAGTCCTCGACGATCAGGCTGTCGCGGTTGGTGTTCTTCAGGGTCAGGGTGATGAGGAAGGCGGCGGCCATCACCACGGCCACATAGACGTAGAAGCCGCTCTCATGGTGGGCCTGCTTGAACCACAGGGCGGCGTATTCCGCCGAGCCGCCAAAGATCGAATTGGCCAGCGCATAGGGCAGGGCCACGCCCAGCGCCCGGATATGGGCGGGGAACAGCTCGGCCTTCAGCACCGCATTGACCGCCGTGTAGCCTGACAGGACCGCCAGCAGCAGCACCACCAGCAGCACGGCGGCCAGCGGGTCGTGGGTCACGGCGATCTGGCTCATCACCGGGAAGGTGGCGATGGCCCCGACCGAGAAGGCGAACATCAGGGTGGTCTTGCGCCCGATCCGGTCGGACAGGGCGCCATAGAGCGGCTGGATCAGCATATAGGCGACCAGGGAGGCGGCGCTGATGCCGGTGGCTGTGTCCTTGGAGAAGCCCGAGGTGTTGACCAGGAACTTCTGCATGTAGGTCGTATAGGCGTAGAAGGCCAAGGAGCCGGCCGAAGTCAGGCCGAAGATGGTCCAGGTCTCGCGCGGGTAGGTCAGGAACAGGGCGAGCGTCGGCGGATGCTTCTCGGTCTTGGCGCCGGCCGCCTGGACGGCCAGGAACGAGGCGCTCTCCTGCAGGCCCATGCGGATGAAGAACACCACGATGGCCAGGCCCGCGCCGATCACGAAGGGGATGCGCCAGCCCCAGGACTCCAGGGCGGCCTTGGGCAGGGCGTGCTGCAGCACGATCAGCACGGCCAGCGCGGTCAGCTGGCCCATGATCAGGGTCATGAACTGGAAGCTGGACCAGAAGCCGCGGTTCTTCTTGCCGGCCACCTCGGACATATAGGTGGCGCTGGCTCCATATTCGCCGCCGAGCGACAGGCCCTGGACCAGGCGCGCGGCCAAGAGGGCGAAGGGCGCGGCGGCCCCGATCATGCCGTAGTCTGGCATGATGGCGATGGCGAAGGAGCCGGCGCACATCATCGCCACCGACAGGGTCAGCGCCTCGCGGCGGCCGGCCTTGTCGGCGTAGAGCCCCATGATCCAGGCGCCCAGCGGCCGGGCCAGGAACCCGGCCCAGAACACCCCGGCGGTGCCCAGCAGCTGGGCGGTGGTGTCGCCCTTGGGGAAGAAGTGCTTGGCGAAATAGAGGGCGAAGGAGGAATAGGCGAACCAGTCGTACCACTCGACCAGATTGCCGGCCGAGCCGCCGAGGATCGCCCGGGCCCGGGCCAGGGGCGTGAGGCCAGGCGCCTGAGCCTCGATAGGCAGTTCGCCGCCCGCTTCCGTCGCTGTCATGAAGTCCCCCCGAACCGGTTCAGGCGTGACCCTAGAACGGCCGGGGCCTCAGGCGAAGGGCGTGCGGCCTATATCCGGCCCATCAGCAGCAGGATCACCACGATGACCAGCACCAGGCCCAGCCCGCCGGACGGAAAATAGCCCCAGGTGCGCGAGTGGCCCCAGGTCGGCAGGGCGCC
Source organism: Phenylobacterium aquaticum (assembly GCF_947378715.1). GTDB lineage: Bacteria > Pseudomonadota > Alphaproteobacteria > Caulobacterales > Caulobacteraceae > Phenylobacterium > Phenylobacterium aquaticum_A. The sequence continues at coordinate 3,760 of NZ_CANCLE010000029.1, read as the reverse complement.
CACCAGGGCCAGAACCAGGACGATGAGAAGGATGGTCCCCAGCATGAAATCTCTCCACGGCGCCCGACCTGAACGGTCTGGCTTGCCTAGGAAGAGAACGGGCGCCGGGGCGCGCCGGTTCCGGCGGGCCTATTCCGCCAGGTCGGCGCTGTGCAGGGCCTGGTCGGCTTCCTTGACGCCCATGGCGTAGAGCACGCCGATGAAGGCGCCCTTGATGCGGGGCAGCAGGATCAGGGTCAGCAGGCCGAGCGGGATCAGGGCGCCCGGCACCATCAACAGCGGCGGCGCCTGCCAGATCACCGGGAACAGCAGCAGGGGCGCCACGAACAGGTGGGCGACGATCAGGATGGTGAAATAGGCCGGACCGTCATCGGCCGGATATTGCGACAGGCTGTGGCCGCAGGCCGGGCAGGCCGGTTCGACCTTGAGGTAGCGCCAGTACATCTTGCCCTCGCCGCAATGAGGGCAGCGACCCTTCAGGCCGCGGGTGAGGGCGCGCAGGACGTTGGGTCGTTCGGAACTCGACATGGCGGCTATATGCTCACTTGTGGCGGGCAGCGGAAGTATGACGCGCCGTCGCATGCGCGAAAGATGCGGGCGAAGAGCGCGCGACCCCAGGTGCGAACCTGCCCGGGGACAAGATCAGGAACCCGCCCGGTCGTCACCCGTTTTGGGCAAGGAACGGGAGAACACCGTCATGGCGCCGGAAAATAGGACGCCCGAACCGACGGAAGATACGTCGGCCGGGCAATCGCCCGGCGAGGCGGTCCCCGCCGTGTCGCCGGAAGATCTCGCCCGGATCGCCGAGGAGGCCTCCCGCCAGGAGGACTCTTAATGCTTGGCCTTGTCCGCCGTATGGCTGACGACCTTGCCGGCCGCAGAGATGTCCTGTCCGACGCCGGCGACAGTGTTGCAGGCGCTGGTCATCAGGGCGGCGGCAGCGACGGCGAGGATCACGATTTTACGCATCAAGAGCTCCTTGGGGGATCGGTGCGCCTGACCCTGCGGTCAAGCTTCGGCGTTTTTTAGGCGCTGAAGCCGACCTGGGGCAATCCAGAAGACTCTAGGCGGCCTGCTTGCGCCGCGCGGGGTTGGAGAACTCCATGACCCCGTCCTCCACTCCGGCGAACTTCAGGTTCATCAGGTCGACGGCGTAGTTCTGGTCGAGCTTCCAGGGCGCCTTGGTCCCCTGCTTGGGGAAGCTTTCCATGGCGCGCTGCACATAGCCCGAGGAGAAGTCCAGCCAGGGCTGCTCGCCGATGCTGGGGTCGGTGCGGCGCGGCGTCGCCTGGCGCTGGCCGGTGCGGTCCATGTGGTTCAGGAGCCGGCAGACATAGCCGCAGGTCAGGTCGCACTTCAGCGTCCAGGACGCATTGGTGTAGCCGAAGGACGAGGCCAGGTTCGGCACGTCGGAATACATCATGCCCTTGTAGGAGAGGGTCTTGGCCGCCTCGACCCGGCGGCCGTCGACGGTGAGCTCCAGCCCGTTCAGGGCCTTCAGCACCAGGCCGGTGGCGGTGACGATGATGTCGGCGTCGAGGTCCTGGCCGGACTTCAGCTTGATGCCGGTGGGGGTGAAGGCCGCGATATGGTCGGTCACCACCGAGGCCGATCCGGCCTTCAGCGCCGCAAACAGGTCGGCGTCCGGCACTAGGCACAGCCGCTGGTCCCAGGGGTTGTAGGTGGGGGTGAAGTGGGTGTCGACGTCGTAGTCGGGGCCCAGCTGCTCGCGCACCATGCCGATGATGCTCTTCTTCACCTGCTCGGGGTTCTTGCGGGCGAAGTTGTAGAAATACATGCCGAACAGCACGTTGCGCCACCGGATGATCGCATAGGCCAGCTTGGCCGGCAGCTTGCTGCGCAGCCAGTTGGCGAAGGCGTCCTCGGCCGGGCGCGACACCACATAGGTCGGCGAGCGCTGCAGCATGGTGACGTGGGCGGCGGTCTTGGCCATTTCCGGGACCAGGGTCACGGCGGTGGCGCCGGAGCCGATCACCACGACCTTCTTGCCCGTATAGTCGAGATCTTCCGGCCACTGCTGGGGATGGACGATGCGGCCCTGGAAGCTGTCGGCGCCCGGGAAATCGGGGGTGTAGCCGCCGTCGTAGCTGTAATAGCCGCCGCACAGGAAAATGAAGTTGCAGGTGAAGGCGCGGGTCTCGCCGCCCTCGACGGCGGTGATGGTCCAGGCCGCGTCCTCGCTGGACCAGGCGGCCGAGACCACCTTGTGGCCAAAGCGGATGTGGCTGTCGACGCCGTGGTCGCGGGCGGTGTCGCGGACATAGCGCAGGATGGAGGGGCCGTCGGCTATGGCCTTGGCCTCGGTCCACGGCTTGAACACATAGCCCAGCGTGTACATGTCGCTGTCGGAGCGGATGCCCGGATAGCGGAACAGGTCCCAGGTGCCGCCGATCGCCTCGCGGCCCTCGAGGATCGCATAGGTCTTGGTCGGGCAGTCGGTCTGCAGGTGGACGGCCGCGCCGATCCCCGACAGACCCGCGCCCACGATCACAACGTCGAAATGCTCCACGTCCGTCCCCCTGATGTCGCGCCCGCTTTTGGGGGCGGCGTATGGCCTGCGCCTTGGCGGCGCGCCCGCGTGCTCCGGGCCTTCCCATCCTCCATGACGTAAGGGAGGTCGCCGCGCAAGTCTCAGGTTATCGGCGATAACCTGGCCCGGGGTCACGCCCTGCCAGGTCTGGGGGGCAGGTCTTAGGGGGCAACCTTAGGAGAATGTGCAGGACTCCAAGCCTAGGCTTGGGCGTCATGAACATGCGCTCCCAGCCTCTGAGCCCCAAGGCGGTCACGGTCGAGGCCGCCGAATTCGAGGCCATGGTGCGCTCGCACGAGGGGTTCCTGGCCGGCCAGCCGGGTTCGATGCGGGCCCTGCCGCGCTATGTGATCGCCCACAGGATGCGCTGCGAGGGCCGGCGCCTGAACGAAGCGGACTTCACCGGGGCGGACCTGACGGGCTCGATCTTCATCGGCGGCGACCTGACCCGGGCCGCCTTCTATTGCGCCACCCTGGCGAAATGCGACTTCCGCAACGCCCGCCTGCTGCGCGCCGATCTGCGCGGCGCCAGCTTCGCCGGTGCGCGGCTGGGCGGGGCCATGCTGGACGAGGCCGACCTGCGCGCCGCCACCCTGTGCATCGTCGACGAGAGCGGCGGTCTGCGCCGGTTGGGAGCGGGGGCGAGCTTCACGGGCGCCAGCCTCAACGGCGCGCGGCTGGACGACGCCACGGCCTTCGCCGTCGACTTCTCCAACTGCTCGCTGAAGGGCGCGCGGCTGCGCAACGCCAATCTCAAGAACGCCAATTTCCGCGACGCCAATCTGGGCGGCGCCGACCTCACCGGGGCCAGGCTGCAGGGCGCGACCCTGACCGGGGCGATCCTCACCGGCATCGATGTCAGCCGGCTGGGTCTGTCCAGGACCGAGCTGGCCGACTGTGTGCTCGATCCGACCCCGGAGGCCATCGCCCGCCTGGGCGAGATCCGCGCCGAACTGGACCAGGCCGAGCTGTGGGCCAAGACCGATGGGGCCGAGGGCCGCCCGGCCCAGCTGGACGGCGCGGACCTGCGCCCGGCCGCCGCCAGCTTCCGCGAGCGGGTGCTGGCCGGCTTCACCGCCAAGGCGCTGATGGCCATCGGCGTCGACTTCTCGCTCAGCCAGCTGCAGGGGGCCAATTTCGACGGCGCCGATCTGCGCGGCGCCGACTTCACCGGCGCGGACCTGCGCGGCGCCAGCTTCAAGGACGCCA
>NZ_CANCLE010000028.1 GCF_947378715.1 Phenylobacterium aquaticum | reverse complement strand
GGCTTGCCGGCCTTGGCGTCGGCGTGGGCCTTGCCCTCAAGCTCGGTCTTCATGACGTCCTTGATGCGCCGGGTTATCTCTTCCTGGATCGCGGTCTCCATGGAGGTCCGCGAGGTCTGGTCCATGCCGGCCAGGCCCTCCTCGGTCAGCCCCTTTTCCTGCAGGATCTGGGCGCGGATCTTGGCCTTGAGCGCCTCGAACTTCTGCTCCTGGGCCCAGGCGTAGAGCCCCTTCCTCTTCACCTCGTCGAGCAGTTGCTGCTGAGCGGCCTTGGCGGCGTCCGCCGCCGCCTTGGCCTTTTCCGCCGGGGTCTGGGGCTGGCCGGACGAGGTCGCAAGCGTCGGGGTCGAGGAGACCAGGCTGGCGGCGTTGAAGCCGGATACGGACATCGACATGGGGCGGCCTCCGGACGCGGGTTAACCACGCCAAGCAAGACCCGCGCCAAGCGGCCGAAATGGAAACGGCGGCGACCCTCTCGGATCGCCGCCGCGATAGCCAAATCAGTCGGGCTTCAGCCTCAGCCGGCGGTGGCGGGCTTCGGCGCCGGGGCTGCCTGAGGGGCGCGACCCAGGTCGTAGAATTTGGGGGCCATCTGCGGGACGGCTTCCTTCAGGATCGAATCAACGGTCCAGCCCTCTTCCTTGGTGCAGGTCTCGATCGGGCGAGGCTGCGAATAGAGGATGATGTTCTCGCCGGAGGAACCGAAGATCTGGCCGGAGACGCCGGCTGCGGCCGGGGCGACCATGGCGACGGAGAAGCGGGCCGGCTGGTCGGCGCGGATCTTCTCGGCCATCACGGCGCGGCGGGCGGCGGCGGCTTCGTCCTTCACCGGCACCGACTGGGTCATGCGGGTCCAGGCGACCGGGGCCAGGCAGTTGGAGCGCACATTGTTGCGCGCGCCTTCCATGGCGATGATCCGCGACAGGCCGGCGATGCCCATCTTGGCCGCGCCGTAATTGGCCTGGCCGACATTGCCGAACAGCCCCGAAGTCGAGGTGAAGAACATGTAGGCGCCGTCGTTCTGGTCGCGGAACAGTTCGATGGTCGCGCGGGCGACGTTGAAGCTGCCGCGCATGTGCACGTCGATGACCCGGTCCCAGTCGTCCTCGGTCATCTTGTGGAACATGACGTCGCGCAGGATGCCGGCGGGATTGATCACCGCGTGCAGGCCGCCAAAGGTGTCGCGGGCCTGCTCGACCATGCCTTGCACGGCCTTGTAGTTGGTCACGCTGTCGGAGTTGGAGGCCGCTTCGCCGCCGGCGGCGCGAATCTCCTGGGCCACCATCTCGGCCGGACCGGCCGAACCCTCGTCCTCACCCTTGAGGCTGCCGCCCAGGTCATTGACCAGGACCTTCGCGCCTTCGGCCGCGGCGATCAGGGCTGCTTCGCGGCCAATGCCGTTGCCGCCCCCCGTGACCAGAACAACTTTTCCTGAAAGAGCACCCATCAAATCATCTCCCTAAAAAATAATACCGCCAGCTATTCGAGCCGGTCGGCCTTGCGCAAGGCTGGAAACAGTCTGGCCCAGGCGCCGGTCACGATCAACGCGCCGACCCCGCCGAACACCGCCCCCCCGACCGGACCCAGGAACCGGGCCACGACACCGCTCTCGAATTCGCCCAATTCGTTGGAGGCGCCGACGAACAGCGAAGAGACCGCCGCCACCCGGCCGCGCATGTGGTCGGGGGTGACGATCTGGACCAGGGTCTGGCGGACATAGACGCTGAGCATGTCGGCCGCCCCCAGCACGGCCAGGGCCGCCACCGACAGCGGCAGGGAGCGCGACAGGCCGAAAACGATGGTGGCGGCGCCAAACACCGCCACGCCCCAGAACATGATCACCCCGGCGTTGCGGCGGATCGGGTGGCTGGCCAACAGGACGGCCACGGCAGTCGCGCCGATCGCCGGCCCGGCCCGCAGCAGGCCGAACCCTTCCGGCCCGATCTTCAGGATGTCGCGGGCGAACACGGGCAACAGCGCCGTCGCCCCGCCCAGCAGCACGGCGAACAGGTCGAGGGAGATCGCCCCGAACACGATGCGGTTGGTCCAGACATAGGCCAAGCCCTCCTTCATCAGCGCCCAGCGCGAGCCGGGCTGCACCTGCGGCCGGGCGTCGGTGGTGATGGTGGCGACGCAGAGGCCGGCCAGCACATAGAGGCCGGTGGTCACCACATAGGACAGGCCCGCCGACTGCGAGACCAGCACGCCGCCCAGGGCCGGGCCCAGGATCGATCCGCCCTGCCAGGCGAGCGAATTCCAGGCGATGGCGCGGGGCAGCAGGCTCTTCGGCACCAGCATCGGGCCCATGGCGGTCGACGAGGGCCCCATGAAGGCGCGGCTGGCCCCGAACAGGGCCGAGAGCCCCAGCAACAGGGGAATGGTCGCGAAATGGAAGATCGCCGCGCAGGCCAGGATCACCGCCGTGACGATCTCGCCGGCATAGCAGAGCAGCAGCACGGTCTTGCGATTGTGCCGGTCGGCGGTCTCACCGGCCGGCAGGGCCAGCAGGAACACCGGGATGAAGGCGGCCAGGCCGATCATGCCGACATAGAAGGCCGAGCGCTCGACGCTCATGGTCTCGCGGGCCACGGCGTACATCTGCCAGCCGAGCGCCACGCTCTGAATCTGCACCCCCAGGGTGGCGGCCACCCGGGCGGTCCAGAACATCATGAAGTCGCGGCGCTTCAACAGCGCGGAAACGGTGGTCTCAGGCGAGGCGTCAGGCGGGGAGGGGTCGGTCATGGGCCGCGCAACTTGGCCCGCGCAGGCCCCTGGGGCAATGGCGCGGCGGCTCGCATTTTTCGGTGGGCGCTATCAGCGGGGCTCGCGGTCCGTTACAGGCTGACGCCGTGGCGGGGGGCGGATTCGTGTCGGGCTGGCTGATCGGGGTCTTGGTCGAACTACCCGGGGAGCCCGCGCCGATCCGCCACTATTACGGCGTAGGCTTCGAGGACCGGGCCAAGTCGGAGTGGATGGCGCTGGACGCCGGCCAGCTGATCGGCCGTATCGCGTCGAGTCCCTACAAGGGCCAGGAGCCGGTGCAGATGCTGGGGCATCTGACGCCGGTCCGGATGAAGACGCTCGGGCTGAAGCCCGGCGAGGTGCGGGCGCTGGGTCCCAACTGGCCCCGGCGCTGGATCGAAGTTACTTCGCCGCCCCAGTGATTTCCTTGATCAGTTCCTGGACCCGAGCCTTCGCGCCCGACGCCCACATGGCGCGCAGGGTGGAGAGCGTCTCGGCCGCATGGTCTTCCATCCGCCAATCGCAGGCGACGAACTGGCAGTCCTTGAACACCGGAGCCTTGCCGCCGGAATAGACCATGCGGCAGTCGCGGAATTCACAGCCGTCGAAATATTCGCCGTCGAGGGTCAGGGTCTCGTGATTGTAGCTGATGGCGGTGGTCATGATGCGGATCCTTCGCCATTGCCGGCGTTGTCAGGGTTCTGAGCCGCCTTTTCGCTGGCCTTGGCTGCGGCCTTCTGGGCGGCCTTGATCGCCTTTTGGCGGTCCCGCTCCATGCGTTCGAACTGGTAGTTGGGCTTTCGGGCCATGAGCGATTCCTTTCGCGGCCGGCGAACAGGCTCGCCGACTTGGATCGTACGGTGAAGGGGAAAGGCCCTGAGAGGAGGGGCCGGACCCAGACGCCGAAGCTGATGCTCCGGCCGGTTGCGACAGCCGGGACCCCATTGGTGGCGACCCTGGCTAGACTGCTTCAGACGCATCCCAGAGCCCTTACGTCAAGGCCGAACCGGTCCGTGCTCGATTTTGCCGCGGCGGCCGAGCATTGACGGGAGGGGGTCTTGGCCCTATTTCGCCCCCTTCGATCATGCCGGATCCGACGTCCATGCGACGACTGCGACGAACCGGGCGCGCCAGCCGCGCCGTCTGACCTCCGCCCCGCACCTGGCCCCGCGCCGCGTGACGGGATCGTCGCATTTCGCGCTCAGAGTTCCTCACATGATCGCTTCCCAGACCGCCGCACCGGCGCCTGATATCCGTTTCGAACAACCCCACGACGACGCGGCCATCGAGGCCTTGTTGGACCACGCCTTTGGTCCTGGCCGGTTCGCGAAGTCGTCCGAGCGGGTCCGCGAATTCGCCGAGTTCCGTCAGGACCTGTCCTTCTGCGCCTGGGATCAGGGCCGGCTGGTCGGCTCGGTGCGCATGTGGAAGATCCGCATCGGCGACACCCCGGCCATCTTCCTGGGTCCGCTGGCGGTCCAGTCGGAGCAGCGCAAGGCGGGCGCCGGCGGGCTGCTGGTCGCGCGCGCCTGCCAGGCGGCGGAGGCGGCGGGCTCTCCGCTGGTGCTGCTGGTCGGCGACGCCCCCTATTTCCGGCGCTTCGGCTTCTCGGCGGACGAGACCCGGGCCGTGCTCATGCCCGGCCCCGTCGATCCGCGCCGGGTGCTGGCCCGGGGGGCGAGCGCCCCGCTGGTGGGCAAGGTTCGCGCCTGATCGACCGACCGAATGTCGGGGAGCGGTTGAGGTGCGGCCGGGGTGGCCCTAACTTGAAGCCATGGCGAGTTCAGACACCCAGACCGGCCTCGACGGCGTGATCGCCGCAGCCAAGGCCCATACCGAAAAAGGTCAGGCTCCCGGGCGCGGCCTGCCGCCCGTGCATCTGTGGAATCCGCCCCACTGCGGCGAGATCGACATTGTCATCAAGCGGGATGGCCTGTGGTTCCACGAGGGCACGCCGATCGGGCGCGAGGCCCTGGTGCGGCTGTTCTCCACGGTGCTGCGCAAGGACCCCGACGGCTACCACCTGGTCACCCCGGTGGAGAAGATGAAGATCACCGTCGAGGACGCGCCCTTCATCGCCGTCCGCGTCGACCGGGTCGGCGAGACGCTGAAATTCCTGACCAATGTCGGCGACGAGGTCGAGGCTGGGCCCGACAACGCCATCCGCGTCGAGATGGACCCGAAGACGGGCGAGCCGCGCCCCTATCTGCACGTCCGTCGCGGGCTCGAGGCGCTGATCGCCCGGCCGGTGTTCTATGAGCTGGTGGAGCTGGCCCAGGAGCGCGTGACGCCGGAGGGTCCCCAACTGGGCGTCGCGTCCAACGGCGCCTGGTATCCGGTCGGCCCGGTCGGGGCCCATTGTCTGTGAGCCGCCCGTCTTGAGCCCGGCCGCGCCTTCGCCCGAACTCCGCGACTGGATCATCGGCCACCTCGATCCCCTGGAAGAGGGCGCGTCAGCGCCGGGCGCCTCGGACTTCGACCTGTCGCCGCATGCCCGGCCGGCGTCGACCGAACCCCTGACGCTGGCCTCGGTGCTGGTCGGGCTGATCGAGCGCGACCACGGCTATTCGGTGCTGCTGACCCGCCGGGTCGACACCCTGCGCCGCCATGCCGGCCAGATCGCCTTTCCCGGCGGTCGACGCGATCCGGGCGAGACCCCCTGGGGCGCGGCCCTGCGTGAGGCCCATGAGGAAGTGGGGCTGCACCCCGACTTCGTGCAGTTGGGCGGCCTGTCCTCGCCCTACCAGACCGGCACGGGCTATCTGATCACCCCGGTGGTGGGGTTCATCCGGCCGGGCTTCAATCTGGTCGCCAATCCCGACGAGGTGGCGGACATCTTCGAGACGCCCTTTGGCTTCCTGATGGACCCGGCCAATCACGAAGAGCACGAGCGGGAAGGACCCAGTGGCGAGAAGCGGCGTTTCTACGCCATGACCCATGAGGATCGCTTCATCTGGGGCGCGACGGCGGGCGTGCTGCGCGCGCTCTACACCCGCCTCTATGGAGCCGCCCTTGCCTGAGGCCCTGGCCTGGCGCGCCCTGCTCGCAGCCACCCCTTTCGCCGTCTGGTTCCTGTGGCGGGCCGTGGCCCAGCGCACCGGCCGGCCCATGGGCTCGACCCCCTGGCCGTGGCTGGCGGCGGCGGGCGCCGTGCTGATGGGGCTTTCGCTGATGGCCACCGCCGTGCTCCATGGCGACAACCGCGGCGAGGTCTATGTTCCGGCCAAGGTCGCGGCCGACGGGCAGGTGTCGCCCGGCCGTTTTGAGAAGAGAGTAGCCCACAAGTGACCGAGACCATCGGCCAACGCCCCTGGATGACCACGCCTCAGGCGGTCGCCGTTTTGGACGCCCTTGAGGCCAAGGGCGGCCCGGGCTGCGCGCGGTTCGTCGGCGGCTGCGTGCGCAACACCCTGCTGAACCGCCCGATCGACGACATCGACATCGCCACCACCCTGACCCCCGACGAGGCCACGGCCGCGCTCGAGGCGGCGGGCCTGAAGGCTGTGCCCACCGGGGTCGAGCATGGCACCATCACCGCCGTGGCGGACGGCGCGCCCTTCGAGGTGACGACCCTGCGCCGCGACGTCTCCACCGATGGCCGCCGCGCCGTGGTGGCCTTCAGCCTGGATTGGGCCGAGGACGCCCAGCGCCGGGACTTCACCCTCAACGCCATCTATGCCGACCGCGACGGGACCCTGTTCGACCCGACGGGCCAGGGGATCGCCGACGCCCGGGCCGGCCGGATCATCTTCGTGGGCGACGCCATGACCCGGATCCGCGAGGACTATCTGCGCATCCTGCGGTTTTTCCGGTTCCTGGCCTGGTATGGCAAGGGCGAGCCGGACGCCAAGGCCCTGGCCGCCTGCAAGGCCTTGCGCGACACCCTCTCCGGCCGCCCGGCCGAGCGGACCATCAAGGAGCTGCTGAAGCTGCTCTCCGCCGAGGAGCCGCGCCCGGCCATGACCCTGATGCGCGAGACCGGCGTGCTGGGCAAGATCATGCCGTTCTGCAAGGACCTCGATCAGTTCAATGGCCTGGTCGAGATCGAGACCAGCCAGCTGTTCGAGAACGACGCCGTCCTGCGCCTGGCCACCCTGGTCCCCGATGACCAGGTCAGTGTCGCCAAGGCGGCCGAGAGCCTGCGGCTTTCCAACGACATCCGCGACCGCCTGGTCGCCGCCATGGGCAAGACCCCGCGCATCGCCAGCTGGATGAGCCCGCGCGAAAGCCGCCGCGCTGTCTATCAGGTGGGCGTGCGGGCCTTCACCGACCGGGTGAAGCTGGCCTGGGCGGGATCGCGCCGCACCGCCGCGAACCACCAGTGGCGGGGCCTGCTGGCGCTCGGCGAAAGCTGGGCCCCGCCGCCCTTCCCCCTGACCGGAGACGACGTGATCCACGCCGGCGTGCCCAAAGGCCCCATGGTCGGCGAGGTGCTGCGCGAGGTCGAGGACTGGTGGATCGACCACGACTTCCTGGACGACAAGTTCTCGGCCATCGAGAAGCTGAAGGCGGTCGCCCAGGGCATGGCCTACTGAGCGGGGGGTTCAAATGAGGCTCGCCATTCTTGAGACCGGGGTTCCGCCGGAAGGGGTTCGCGACCGCTTCGGCGACTATCCCTCGATGTTCCGCGCCCTGTTCGGCGAGGCGGCCTATGACTACCAGACCTTCGATGTGCAGGCGGGCCAGCTGCCGGCGCGGGCTGAGGACTATCCGGCCTATCTGGTCACCGGCTCGTCGGCCGGGGTCTATGACCCCTTGCCCTGGATTTCGCCGCTCAAGGACTTCCTGGTCGGGGCGAAGGGCCGCGCGGCCCTGGTCGGCGTCTGCTTCGGTCACCAGATCATGGCCGAGGCCTTCGGCGGCAAGGTGATCAAGTCGCCCAAGGGCTGGGGCATGGGCCTGCACCGCTACGAGGTCCACGAGGGCCAGCCCTGGATGGATGCGACCCCCGGCCTCGCCATTCCCGCCTCGCACCAGGACCAGGTGGTCGAGCCGCCACCCGGCGCGCGGGTGGTGGCGGCCAACGCCTTCACGCCCTTCGGCATGCTGGCCTATGGCGACCAGCCGGCGATCTCCGTCCAGCTGCACCCGGAATTCGAACCGGACTTCGCCAAGGCCCTGATCGAGAACCGCCGGGGCGTGCGGTTCTCCGACGCCGAGGCGGATGCGGCGCTCGCCACCTATGACGCCCCGGACGACCGGCTGCGGCTCGGCGGCTGGATCCAGGATTTCCTGAAGCGATCGACGACGGGCTGACCCGCCTTTCCCTCGCCGCGCTTCGAGGGGAGGGGCAGACGTCTCAGGATATGAACGGGTCGACCAAGGTGAGCCCGCTCGCGAGGGTCAGGCCAGGGTGCATGTCCTCGGTATAGATCACTCGGCATCCGGCGAGATCCGCCGCCGCCAGGATCGCGGCGTCATAGAGGTTCAACCTGTGGCGCTCAGCCAGATCGAGCGCCCGCTGATGGGTCGCCAAGGTCAGGGGCGCGACCTCAAGCGTGGCGATGAACACCTCAAGCGCTTCGCGGATATCGGCCCAGGGCGCGTGGAATTTCCGCGACGCCACGGCGGCGAACTCGTTCAGCACCTGGACGCTGATCACCCCGCCGTCGGCCAGCAGGGCCTCGCAGCGGTCGGCCTTCGTCGGGTCGGCGGAGAACAGATGGAGCAGGATATTGGTGTCGAAGAACGCCCTAGCCGCGCTCATTCGCCTCGAGCCGATCGAACTTGAAGTCGGCGGGGATCATGCCCCGGTGCTTGCGCAGGCGGGCCAGCAGTTCGGCCCGGCTGGGCGACTTGGCGATCTCGAAGGCGCGTTCGCCCGCCACCTCGATCTGGATATCATCGCCTTCCCGCAGCTTCAGGGCCTCGACGACGGCGGCTGGCAGACGCACGGCGAGGCTGTTGCCCCACTTGGCGACGATCATGGCGCTCTCCGTGGATATACTATGGAAAATGTATATCCATGGGGCGCGGACGTCAAAGGTCCAGCACCATCCACACGGTCCCCGGCCAGGCCGGCTCGACCTCGAAGCGGCGGAAGCCATAGAGGTCGTAGAACCTGAGCGCGCGCGTGTTGCCGCTGTTGCAGCCGAGATGGACGCCGGTCGCGCCCTGGACCTTCACGAGGCCGAGCCAGGTGGTGACCAGCGCCTCGCCCATCCCCTGGCCCTGCAGCCGGGGCAGCAGATTGATGTGCAGGTGGGCGGGATAGGCCTCGGTCAGAGGCCGGGGCGTCAGGATCGGTCGATGGATGCGGGCGGCCCGCTGCTGGTCGGCGTTGCGCTCGGCGAAGGGAACCGCGCGCGCATCGGGATGCAGGTCCCGCAGCCTTGGCCACCACTCGGCCTCCAGCCGCGCGTCGAAGGCGGCGGTGTCGAGGGTCCCGACCATATAGCCCGCCACGCCCTGGTCGTCCTCCGCCACCAGGGCGAGCTCCGGCGCCAGCACCGCATAGGGGGCGGCGTAGATGTCGCCGATGATCATGGGGTCGGCATAGAGGTGGCGAGCGTCGCCGCCGCTGGCCCCGGTGCGCAGGCAGATGTCGTAGAGGGCGTCGAGATCCTGCGGCCGATAGGGGCGGATCTCGGCCGGGCTCACAGCCAGGCCACCATGGGCGGCATGGACGACAGGATGGTCTCGATGTTCCCGCCGGCCTTCAGGCCGAACATGGTCCCTCGATCGTAGAGCAGGTTGAACTCCACATAGCGGCCGCGGCGCACCAGCTGCTCCATGCGGTCCTGGTCGGTCCAGGCCTCGGTCATGCGCCGGCGCACGATCTTCGGATAGACCTCCAGGAAGGCCTCGCCCACAGCGCGGGTGAAGGCGAAGTCGTGCTCGAAGTCGCCGGAATTGTGCCGGTCATAGAAGATGCCGCCGACCCCGCGGGTCTCCTTGCGGTGGGGCAGGTAGAAATATTCGTCGCACCAGGCGCGGTATTTCTGGGCCCATTCAGGATGGTGGGCGTCGCAGGCGGCGGCCAGGGCGGCGTGGAACTGAACGGCGTCCTCGGCTTCCTGGCTGCGCTGGGCCTCGACCATCGGGGTCAGGTCGGCCCCGCCGCCGAACCAGCTCTGCGCGGTCGACAGGAAGCGGGTGTTCATGTGCACCGTCGGAATGCGCGGCGACACCGGGTGGATGATCAGGCTGATCGAGGCCGAGACATAGGACGGGTCCTTGTCGGCGCCGGGCATCTGGGCTGCCATCTCCGGCGAGAATCGGGCGGTCGCAGCCGAGCTGTGGACCCCGGCCTTCTCGAACAGCCGGCCCTTCAGATGCCCGCCGATCCCGCCGCCGACGCCGGTCTCGCGGGTCCAGGGCCGCATGTCGAACCGACCGGGCGCGCCGGCGAACAGCTCGGGCGAGGCTTCGTCTTCCAGGGCTTCCAGCTCGGCGACGATGCGGGTTTGCAGGTCCTCGAACCACGCCTTGGCGCGGATGCGGCGGTCTTCGATCTCGGGGGGCAGGCTCGTCATGGGACCAGGGCCTTAGGCATTTGGCCGGTCTGGCGCAACGCCTCGGAGAGCGCGATGGCGGCGGACACCGTGACATTCAGCGACCGCATACCCGGCGCCAGAGGAATATAGACCCGCGCGTCACAGGCCTCATGCACGTCGTCGGGCACCCCGGCGCTCTCGCGGCCGAACAACAGGGCGTCATCGGGCCGGAAGACGAAATCGCCGAAAGCCTGGGCGCCCTTCGTCGTGAAAAGCACAATCCGCCCAGGGCAGTCCCGACGGAATTCAGCCCATCCAGGATGGCGTTTCACCACCCCAGGATCGCCATAGTCCATGGCCGCGCGGCGTATGCCCTTGTCGGACAGCGGGAACCCACAGGGCTCGATCACGTGCACCGGGGTCGCCAGACACGCCCCGAGACGAAGGGCCGCGCCAAGGTTTTGCGGAATGTCCGGTTGAAAAAGCGCCATGAGCATTCTAAGCGATCCAGCCACGGGATTTGACGGGGCAGGGTTGCGAATCACGGAAGGCGAAAACGCTCAAGGGGCGTATAGCCGTTCCGCAGATTCATCCCGCTCCAGAGTTAGATTTCGTCAGGGCCTTTACCAGAGCTTCTGGGCGGGTCGAAGACGGGCGTAGGGCATCCAGTCCCCGCCCCAACCGAAGGGTAGCTTTAAGGTGGCCGACACCGTCGTGGGCGCAAATCCCGATCCTCATGCCGCGGGCGAAGACCCGAACCGGCGCGACTTCATTCACATCGCCGCCACGGTTGCGGCCGTCGGCGCCGTCGGCGGTCTCGCCTGGCCGTTCATCGACCAGATGAACCCGGCCGGCGACACCCTGGCCCTGGCCTCGGTGGAGTTCGATCTGACCAAGGTCGAGACCGGCCAGCAGGTCACGATCAAGTGGCGCGGCAAGCCGCTGTTCATCCGGCGGCGGACGGGCAAGGAGATCGCCGAGGCGATCAAGGGCGACACCGCCGATCTGCGCGACAAGCAGACGGATGAGTCGCGCCACAAGCCGGGCAAGGCCGAGTGGCTGATCCTGGTGGGCACCTGCACCCATCTGGGCTGCGTGCCGACCTTCGGCGGCGGCGACTATGGCGGCTGGTTCTGCCCCTGCCACGGCTCGGTCTACGACACGTCCGGCCGTATCCGTAAGGGTCCCGCCCCGAAGAACCTGGAGGTGCCTGAGTACACCTTCCTGTCTGACACCAAGGTCAAGGTGGGCTGAGACCGATGAGCGGACATTCAAATTACGAGCCGAAGACCGGCTTCGAGCGCTGGCTCGACGTTCGACTGCCGATCGTGCGCCTGGCGTATGACAGCGTGGTCGACTTCCCGACCCCGAAGAACCTGAACTACTGGTGGACCTTCGGCGGCATCCTGGCGTTCTGCCTGGGCATCCAGATCGTGACCGGGGTCATCCTGGCCATGCACTATGTGCCCCACGTCGACTACGCCTTCGCCTCGGTCGAGCGCATCATGCGCGACGTCAATTACGGCTGGCTGGTGCGCTACATGCACGCCAACGGGGCCTCGATGTTCTTCGTGGCGGTCTATGTCCACATCTTCCGCGGCCTCTATTACGGGTCCTACAAGGCCCCCCGCGAAGTGCTGTGGATCCTGGGCTGCGTGATCTACCTGCTGATGATGGCCACGGCCTTCATGGGCTACGTCCTGCCCTGGGGCCAGATGAGCTTCCACGGGGCGGTGGTGATCACCAATCTGTTCGGCGCCCTGCCGGTGGTCGGTCCTTCGATCACCACCTGGCTGTGGGGCGGCTTCGCGGTGGATGACCCCACCCTGAACCGCTTCTTCTCGCTGCACTATCTGCTGCCGTTCATGATCGCCGGCGTGGTGATCCTGCACATCTGGGCGCTGCACGTGCCGGGCAACAACAACCCGACCGGCGTGAACGTGAAGTCCAAGGCCGACACCGTGCCCTTCCACCCGTACTATACGGTGAAGGACGGCTTCGCGATCGCGGTCTTCATGCTGATGTTCGCCAGCTTCGTGTTCTTCAATCCGAACGCGCTCGGCGATGCGGTGAACTATGTTCCCGCCAACCCGCTGGTGACCCCGGCCCACATCGTTCCGGAATGGTACTTCCTGCCGTTCTACGCGATCCTGCGGGCCGTTCCGAACAAGCTGGCCGGCGTGCTGGGGATGTTCGGCGCCATCGCCATGCTGTTCGTCCTGCCCTGGCTGGACACCTCCAAGGTGCGCTCCATGCGCTACCGGCCGACCGCGAAGCTCTACTTCTTCATCTTCGTGGCCACCTGCCTGGTGCTGGGCTTCTGCGGCGGCCGTCTGCCCGACGACCACGTGATCCCGAAGCTGACCACTTTCACGCTTCTCGACGCCGACCTGAACTCCATGGTCTGGCTCAGCCGGATCGCGGCCACCTACTACTTCGCCTACTTCCTGCTCATCCTGCCGATCCTGGGTCTCACCGAGACCCCGCTGCCTCAGCCGGAATCGATCTCGGAGCCGGTGCTTTCGCATTCCGCCAACGCGCCCGCCGGCGCCGCGGCTTCGCCTGAAAAGAGGGGTTGAGCTTAAGATGCTGCGTAAAGGTATCGCGCTCGCGGCGCTTGGGCTCGCCATCATCGCCACGCCGGCGATGGCGGCCACGACCCACGCCGAACCGAAGGACATGCACTGGAGCTTCGAAGGCCCCTTTGGCAAGTTCGATCAGGGTCAGCTTCAGCGGGGCTACAAGGTCTATCGGGAGGTCTGCTCGGCCTGCCACTCGATGAACCTGATGAGCTTCCGCAATCTCGGCCAGAAGGGTGGTCCCTTCTATGACGAGAAGTACAAGAACCCGAACGACAACCCGTATGTGAAGGCGATCGCCAAGGACTATCAGGTCAACGATATCGACTCTGAGACCGGCGATGTCGTCCAGCGTCCGGGCACGTCGGCCGACAAGTTCCCCAACCCGTTCCCGAACGAGCCCGCGGCTCGCGCGTCGAACGGTGGGGCTCTGCCGCCGGACCTGTCGGACATGGCCAAGGCCCGCGAGCTGGGCCCGCGCTACATCTATTCGATCCTGACCGGCTACGAAGACGCCGGCCCGAACATGACCGTTCCGCCCGGCAAGCACTACAACCCGTACATGCCAGGCGACATGGGCGCGTTCTGGAAGGGCTCGGCCGCGACCATCCCCGAGGGTGGCTTCATCGCCATGCCGCCGCCGCTCGTCGCCGACAAGGTGACCTTCGACGACGGCACCAAGGCCACGCTCGACCAGGAAGCCAAGGACGTTGTCGCCTTCCTCGTCTGGGCCTCCGAGCCCAAGATGGAAGAGCGCAAGTCGTTCGGCCTGGCCGCGATGATCTATCTGCTGATCTTCACCGGCCTGCTCTATGTCAGCTACAAGCGTATCTGGCGGAACGTCTCCCACTAGGGAGCCGCCTCTAGCGAGAGACCCAGAAGGCCCCGGCGAACCCGGGGCCTTTTTCGTTACGGCCGGGTCATGAAAAATCGATAAGTTGTAAGGGCTTGGCCCTCCCGCCATACGGCCCTCCAGACCTTTGGGGGGTTTCTATGAGCAACAGCATGCCCGGCGGCCGCGCCGCCGCCTTCGCCTATGGCGCCGCCTATCTGGCGACCTGGGGCGCGGCCACGGCCTATCTCTACAGCCGCCACGCGGACTGGACCTTTCCGCTCATCTCGCTCGGCGTGTTCGGGGTCGTTCTGTCGGGCCTGGCCTGGGCCCTGACCCGCGCGGCGCGTCCCGGCCCGATCGAGGTCCGCCGACCCCGGCTCGAGCTCGGCGCGGTGCTGGCCTATCTGGCGGTCTACGCGATCGTCTTCCTCGGCTGGGGCATGGGCGCCCTGCGCGAGGCCGTCCCCGCCGGCCAGGGCCAGGAGCTGGTTGTGCTCGGCGTGAAGCTCGTGGCGCATGTTGTCGGCCCGGCCCTGCTGCTCGCCCTGCTCGGCGCGCGCCTCGGTCCGCTGTTCGGAACCGCCGCCGCAGCCAGGGGCTTCTGGCCGACCCTCTTGGTGCTGGGTCTGATCCTGCTGGCCTTGCTCAGCCTGGTCAGTCCCAGCCTCGGGCAGATCGCCAGCCTGCACCCACCGATCCAGGATCTGGTGTGGGCGGCGCCCCTGGCCTTCGCCTGGCTCGCCCTGGAGGCCGGGCTCTGCGAGGAGTTTCTGTTCCGCGCCGTGCTCCAGACCCGGCTCTCGGCGGTGTTGCGCAGCGAGGTGGGGGCCGTGGTGATCGGCGCCCTGGTCTTCGCCCTCTGCCACGTTCCGGGGCTCTATCTGCGCGGCGCGCCGGGCGTCGACGGCTATTCCACCGACCTTCTACAGGTGATCGCCTTCACGGTCGCCACCCTGTCGCCCATCGCCCTGATGTTCGGCCTGATCTGGGCCCGGACCCGCAACCTCCTGCTGGTGGTCCTGCTGCACGCCTGCGTCGACGTCCTGCCGCAGATCCCCGACACGCTCAGGATCTGGGCCGGGCTGCACTGACCTGAACCAGGGTCACCCGGCGCCGAGGATAGTCGATGCGCAGTCGCCAGGTCGCCAGCCGCGCCGGGCCCACCGCCCCCAGGGCGCCGGGCGGCAGGACGGCATCCGGGATCAGGCCGACGGCCGGGTTCTCCCACAGCCCGCCGGCCAGGGACGCCGCCCGCAGCCGCGCACGCCAGATCCCATAGGGCAGCAGGTTCCCGGGCTCGGTGGCGCCCGGGGCGCTCGCCTGGCCTGTCGCCAGTCTCAGACCGGTGTCCGCGCCGGTGGCGATGACCAGGGGTCCCGAGGCCGCCCGGGGTCCGTCCGAGACGGCGCCGATCACCGCCGGAATGTCTCCGGCCAGGGTGAAGGGGAGGGTCTGGCCGCGCTTCAGCCGGGGCGCCTCGCCCGGGGCGTACAGCCCTACGCGGCAGGGCGCGAAGCGGATATCGACCACATAGCGCGACAGCAGGTCGGCCCCGATCACCCCGGCGATCGGGGTGGGGAAGGCCAGGGTGCGGGCGTCGAGATCGACCACCTGCACCGGCAAGGCCTTCACCGTCTGGCCGGCTACCCGGGCGTCGCCGGTCAAGGTCGTCGTCGCATAGCCCTCGGTCTGGGCGCGGGTCTCGTGCAGGGTCGTGCGGGGCGTGGCGGTGTCGAGGATATAGTCCCCTGCCGCTCCGGCCACGGAGGCCGCGACCACCAGCACCCCCTGGTCCAGCCAGCAGGGCGCTTCGCCCGCCTGGGCCGGGGCGGCGGCCAGGGCCGTCAGCACGGCGAGGACAGGCAGGGCGAGCTTCACGCCGTCCAGCTTAGCGGCGTCAGGCCCTCGAGCGGTAGGGCTCAGGCTTCGCTGCGCCCGCCGCCATTGCGGGCGAACACCTGGAGGGTGCGCAACCGGGCCAGCTTGGCGGCGTCGGGGGCGTAGTCGGCCCGCCGATCGGAGACGAAGCCGTGGCCGGCCTCGTACTGGTGGATGGGCAAGTCCGGGTGCAAGGCCTCGATCTCCGCGATCTTCTCCGGCGGGATCGAGGCGTCGGTCTTGCCGAAATGCAGGATGATCGGGACCTTGGGCGTCTCGTCCTTCAACTCGCTGATCCGCCGGCCGTAGAAGGCCGAGGCCGCCGCCACGCCGTCGCAGCGGCAGGCCGCCAGCCAGGTCGCCGCCCCGCCCCAGCAGAAGCCGGTGACGAACACCGGCGGCTCAAGCGCGTCGATCGCCGCCTGCAGGTCGCCGGCGACCTGGTCCCAGGGGGTCTCGGTCGAGTACTTCACACCCTTGGCGATGGCGTCGGGGCCATAGTCGGCCTCGAAGCCCGGCTCGATCCGGTCATAGAAGCTGGGCGCGATCACCTCATAGCCGTCCTCCGCGAACCCGTCGCAGAGCGCGCGGATATGATCGGTGACCCCGAAGATCTCCTGGACCAGCACCAGCCCGCCCCGCCGGGCGTCGGAGACGCCGGCGTGGTAGGCCGCCAGTTCGAAGCCGTCGAACCGGCTCTTCAGGCGGATCGTCTCGCCCACAGCTCAGGCGCCGGCGAACAGGTCGAGGGTGCGCTGGCGGGCGAGGTCGGCGCTGGCCTGGTTCAGGCGCTGCGGGTCCTCGTTGTTGAAGCCGTGGCCGGCGTCCTCATAGATATAGACCGGCACGCCGGGGTTGGCGGCCTGGACGGCGGCCTTGACGTCGTCGGCGGGGATGCCCGCGTCCTTGCGGCCCAGGTGGATGATCACTGGGCACTTGGGGGTCTTGTCGGCATTGGCCTGGACCAGGCTGCCATAATAGCTGGAGCCGGCCGCGAAGCCGTCCAGCTGGCAGGCCGACAGCCAGGTCAGCGAGCCGCCATAGCAATAGCCGACCACGAACACCTTGCCAGCCGCAGCCATGGCCGCGCGACAGGCGTCGACGTCGGCCAGGGCCTGGTCCAGCGGTGTGGCGCGGGCGTGGGTGATCCCGGCGGTCATGCCGGCCTGGTCATGGCCGGCGGTGAAGCCCGCCTCGCGGCGGTCGTAGAGCGACGGCGCGATGGCCTCATAGCCCAGCTCGGCCCAGCGATCGACGTCGCGGCGGATGTGTTCGTCGATCCCGAAGATCTCCTGGATCACCACCACCCCGCCCTTGCGTTCGCCCTTGGGCGCCGCGCGATAGACGGTGAACTGGAACCCATCGGCCCCGGCCAGCTTGGAATAGTCACCCATCATGTCCCTCCCGGATTTTGGAGTCTCAGATAGGCCGGTGGGCGAGGATGTCCAGGGTCGGGCGGCAGATACCCGGTCAGCCGCCGAACGAATGGCCGCCGCCAAATCCGCCGCGGGAAATGACGAAGCTGCGGCTCTGCACGCGGCTGGGGGCGCCTGCCCGTGCCGGGGCGTCAAAGCTTTCCGCCCGCGCGCGGGGCCGACCGGTGACGTAGTCCCGCGACAGCGAATAGCCGCCGCCGCCATAATAGGTCCCGTCGCGGTCGCGATACATCGGGGCGCCGCGATAGCCGCCCATGTTGTTCAAGGCCTGACCGATGATGAAGCCGGTCAGCAAGGGCGTGAAGAAGCTGCCGCCGCCCTGGCTCGAGCGCGGCACGCACTGGTCAACGCCGTAGCGCTCTTCGCAGCTCTGCTGGTTGGCGAACCGGGGGGCGGTCTCGGCGCTGTCCTTCTGGGCTTCGGCCAGGGTGGTCTCGCATTGCTGGGCGGTGAAATCGCCCGAGGCCTTGCACTCGTCCAGATTGGCGAAGGTGCGGGCCTCCGCCGCCGGAGGGTCGCCCCATTGGGTCGCGGCCGGCGTGTCGTCGCAGGCGGAGACCGACACCGCCGCCCCGGCCATCAAGCTGGTCAGGGTCAGGCTGCGCGAGCGTTTCAGACGGGATTTCGGTTGATCGGTCATGGCGCGGCTCAAGACGTCATGCAGGCGGCGTTGATCAGGCCGACCGCCAGGGAGATGCTGGACAGATAGACGCCGGCGGCCAGTTCGCCGCGTTCGATGCGCGCCGACACATCCTTCATCACCGTCATGCGGATCAGGGTGAAGGCCGCGATCTGGATGACCCCCGCCAGGGCCGCCCAGGCGCAGAATTCCAGGAGCGAGACGGTGTGGCTGAGCGCCGAGGCCAGCGGCAGCACATAGCCAATCAGCGCGCCGCCCAGGGCCAGGGCGGCGGCCACATTGCCCTCGCGGATCAGCTTGGCCTCATCATAGGGCGTCACCCACTGATAGATGACCTTGAAGGCGGCGGTGAACAGTCCGGCGGCGAGGAAGGCCACCAGGAAGGCCGCCGCGCTGGCGACGAACCCCTGAAGATCGAACATGTCGGGCGTCTTTCCTGTCAGGCTTTGAATTCGCCGGCTTCGAGCGGAATGCCGAGCATGATTTCGAACGAGACGTCATGGTCCTCGCTCTCCTGCTCGATAGCGAGCAGCAATTCACGGCCGTCGCCCGGCAGGTCGCGGGCGAACAGCATGCAGGTCTGAAAGATGCGCCGGTCGGGAATGCCGTCCCGGTCGTCGTGCAGGTCTTCCCAGAAGGTGACGGGATCCTGGCTCTCGGCCTCGTCGCCGAACCAGAGGCGCGAATAGTCGCCCAGGCCCTTGCCCGTGAACACCCGGGCGCGGAGCCGCGCGGCCCAGGCCTCCCGATCGGCGCGACCGCCGGGATAGGTGCTCTCCCAGGGCATGAACACCGTGACGTCGGTCAGGCTCTGGCCCTCGCGATCGTCCGAGACAGCCTGAAACATCAGATCGTCGTCGGTGTAGAACCGATGGACGAAGCCGCCGTCCTTGAGCTCGACCAGGCCCTGGGCGGTGATCTCCAGGGTGTCGCGGTCCAGGGCGAACCGCGCGTCGCCGCCAAACCGCCGCCAGGCCAGGCTGTCCAGCCAGACGGTCCGCCCCAGGGTGATGTTGCGGATCGCCGCCAGGCCGGGCGCCGCGCTCGCGGTCTTGCGTCCGAAAAGCTTGCTGAACATCAAAGCGGACCTGATGGCGATGTTCCCCTCATCTACGACGCCGGCCCCGCGCGCAAAAGGGGGCGCCGCATTACCAACTTGTCACCCCGCCCGACCGGCGAGGGCCTCGACGACTGGTGTTCGCCCTCCCATCTTGTATGAGACCTGGAACCCTTGGAGGGCCACGCCCGATGACGACCCATGCCTGGACTGTCCGCTCGCTGAAAGCCGCCCTTTCGAACGGCCTCGGCGAGGCCATGACGGCCCGCGTCGTCGAAGGCGCTGATCCCATCCTGCTGGTCACCCTGCACGAGCATGGCGACCTGGAGATCTTCGTCAGCGTCAGTGACCAGCAGATCGCGGCCTCGGTCCTGTTGTGGCCGGTCGACGAACAGCCGGACCGGCACGCCTTCAACGAATTCCTGCTCAAGGCCCAGAAGCTGGTGCCGCTGTCCAATTTCGGGATCAGCACCGTGGGCGGTCGCGACTACTATGAGCTGTTCGGGGAGCTGGCCCCGTCCTCGTCGCTGGACGACATCCTGATCGAGCTGCGCGTCCTGGCCGAGAACGCCCTGGCGGCGGCCTCCGACCTCCGCTCGTCCTTTACCGCCGCCTAATACCGTTCCGGGAGACTTTCGATGTCCATCTGGCGCAAGCTGATCACCCTGGGCCGCGCGGGCGCGCATGACGCCTCGGCCGCCGTCGTCGACGCCAACGCCCTGCGGATCCTGGATCAGGAAATCCGCGACGCCGACACCGCCCAGGGAAAGGCCCGCGACGACATGGCCACCCTGGTGGCTCGCCGGCGGATCCTGGAAAAGGAAGTGGCCAGCTTCCGGGAACAGGTGAGCAAGTACGAAGGCTCGGCCCGCGCCGCGGTCGGCAAGGGCGACATGGACCTGGCCCGCCAGGTGGCCCAGCGCATCGCCGACCTGGAGCAGGACATCGCCCTGAAAGAACCCCAGATCGCCGACATGCGCGGGGCCGAGGACCAGCTGCACGCGGCCATCACCGCCACCGACCGCCGCATCGAGACCCTGCGGCGCGAGGTCGAGGTCGTGAAGGTCAATGAGTCCGTCCAGAAGGCTCAGGCCTCGGTGGCGGCGCGCGGGGCCGGCGCGGGCTCCTCCCTCGGCTCGGCCGCCGACAGCCTGGCGCGGATCAAGGAACGCCAGGCCATCCGGGGCGAGCGCATCAAGGCGGCCGGTGAACTGGAAGATCGCCGGACGGGCGCCGATCTGGACGAGAAGCTGCGTCTGGCCGGCATCGGCCCGGGCCAGTCCTCTGCCGACGACATCTTGGCGCGTCTGGCCGCGCCTGCTGCGGCGCCGCTG
The DNA here is from genome assembly GCF_947378715.1 of Phenylobacterium aquaticum. Lineage (GTDB taxonomy): Bacteria > Pseudomonadota > Alphaproteobacteria > Caulobacterales > Caulobacteraceae > Phenylobacterium > Phenylobacterium aquaticum_A. The sequence goes on along the minus strand of NZ_CANCLE010000028.1, from coordinate 10,229 downwards.
CAGATCGAGCAGCAGGTCGCCGACCCCGCCAAGAGCAGCGAAACCTAATCCGCGTGCGCCGCCTGGAACTGACGCCGCGCGCAAACTGGCAGGCCAAGGCGGACGCCATCGGCTTCGTCTATCATCACACCGACGGTCAGGCCTATTGGGACGAGGCGGCGGCCTACGCCTTCACCCTGGCTGAGGTGGAAGGCGACCTGGAGCCGGCGGCGGAAGAGCTGCACGAGCTTTGCCTCGATCTCGTCGACGAGGCAGCCGGCAGCGAGGCCCTGATGACCCGCCTGGCGATCCCGCCGGAGCATCAGGACTTCATCGCGGCCTCCTGGCGGGCCAAGGCGCCGTCGCTCTATGGCCGCTTCGACTTCGGCTATGATGGCGTGTCGAAGCCCAAGCTCTACGAGTACAACGCCGACACCCCGACCAGCGTCTTCGAGGCCGCCACCTTCCAATGGCTATGGTTGGAGGACCTGCTGGCCTCCGGCGCCCTGCCGGCGGGAACCGACCAGTTCAACAGCCTGTTCGAGGCCCTGCGCGATCGGTTCAGGGCCCTGTTTCCGACCGGCGGCTTCGTCCATTTCGCCAGCGACGCCCGGGCGGTCGAGGATCGGCAGACCGTGCGGTTCTTCGAAGATCTGGCCCGGCAGGCGGGCCTCGATCCGAAATTCGTGGCCATCGACCAGATCGGGGTCAATGCCGAGGGGCTGTTCGTCGATGCCGACAACCTGGTGCTGCAGGCCGCCTTCAAGCTCTATCCTTGGGAATTCATGCTGCGCGAGCCCTATGCCGTCCACCTGAAGACCGCCGGGGTGCGCTGGATGGAGCCGGCCTGGAAGGCGATCCTGTCCAACAAGGGCATCCTGCCCTTGCTCTGGGAACGCCACCCCGGCCACCCGAACCTGCTTGAGGCCTATTTCGAGGACGATCCCCGGGCCTCGGCCCTGGGTCCTCGCCATGTGCGCAAGCCGCTGTTCTCCCGCGAGGGCGCCAATATCGAGGTGGTCGGAGGCGAGGAGCCGATCCTGGACCAGGGCTATGGCCAGGAGGGCGCCGTGCTCCAGGCCTATCACCCCCCACCGGACTTCGCCGGCAAGCGGCCGGTGATCGGCGCCTGGATCGTCGGCAATCAGCCCGCAGGCATCGGGGTCCGCGAGGACGACAGCATCATCACCAAGAACCTCGCGCGGTTCGTGCCGCACTTGATAGAGGCTTAGACGGTTCTGCGAGGGGGGCCGAAGGTCCTCCAACAGGGAACCTCCCGTCATTGATTACAGTAGCACTTAGTGCTATTCACGTTTCCCATGGTCGTAGCGGGAATGGGCGCGCGGGTCTTTAGGACCGCCTGGTTCACCAAGGCGGCCAGGAAGGCGCGGATCAAGGACGATGAACTCTGCGCGGCCGTGCGGGCGGTGATGGCGGGCCAGGCGGATGACCTGGGCGGCGGGGTGTTCAAGAAGCGTCTCGACCGGAACCGCAGCCGCAGCATCATCCTGGCCAAGGGCCGAAGATATTGGGTGTACGCCTATCTGTTCGCGAAGAAGGACCGGGCGAACATCGACGATGATGAACTGAGGGCCTTCCGCAAGTTGGCCGATCTCTATGCCGCGAAGACCGACGTTGAGATCGACAATGAGCTAGAGGCCGAGGCGATTGTGGAGATCTGTCATGACGACCAGGCGCAAATTTAAGAGCGACGCCTTCGAGGCGATCCATGACGCAGTCGCCGGGATGCATCGGGCCGGTACAATCGACAAGGCTACGATGCGGGACTTCGATGAGACCTGCCTCACCGCCCCGCCGATGATCGAGCCCGCGCAGATCAAACGGCTGCGCGAGAGCTGCCATGTCAGCCAGCCCGTCTTCGCCCGCTATCTCAACACCAGCGAGAGCACGGTGGAGAAGTGGGAGACGGGGGCGAAGAAGCCCAGTGGCGCGGCGCTGAAGCTGCTCGCGATTGTCCAGAAGCACGGGCTGGAGATTCTTAGTTAGTGTGGTGAGTTCCATCCGCTGCCGTTCAACCAGATGGCGCCCCTGGCCCTTGCGATATCGAGCCGCGCGGCGCGTCAGACTCACTGGGTGCATTCATGACGGATGAGATTGAAGAGGACGCGGACGCAGAATTCCAGGTGCGCGAGGTCTTCGCGTACTATGGTCGAGCGGCCTACGCGGCAAGTTGTGTGGAGACCGGTCTAACGATCGCGCTCATGCAGGCTGAGCTTATGCTTCAAGTTCATGGCCGCGCGCAAAGGGAGCGCAAAGCTCCCTCCCGGGCTGAGTGGGAGGCGATGTTCGACGCCTATATGGCCAAGCACCACTTGCTGCCCCTCGGAACCCTAATCGACCGGTTCAGAAGCGTCCTAAAGGTCGATGCACAGCTCGACGCCCTATTGGAGGAGGCCCTGCGACGTCGGAACTTCATTGCTCACGGCTTCTTCCGGGAGCGAGCAATCGCTTTCGCTCACCGAGTCGGACGCCTGGCTATGATCAGTGAGTTGGAGCGAGATCATGATCTGTTCACCCGCACGGACGAAGCTGTACAGATCGCGGTGGCACCGATCATTCCGAAGCTTGGGATTGACCCGGAGAAACACCGACGTGACATCGGAGAGATCAGTCGCCGCCTCGTAGACGACGCGCGATCCTCCCAGACCGACTCTCCCTATTCGAAGTAGGCAGCTACGCGGCGAGCGCGAGACCCGATCATCCGCCGGTGTCGCTCGTAAGGCGAGAGTGAGCCGCCGCCCCCTAGACGTTGAACCTGAAGTTCAGCACGTCGCCGTCGTGGACGACGTATTCCTTGCCTTCCTGGCGGAACTTGCCGGCCTCGCGCGCGCCGGCTTCGCCCTTGAACTTGATATAGTCCTCATAGGCGATGGTCTCGGCGCGGATGAAGCCCTTCTCGAAGTCGGTGTGGATCACGCCGGCGGCCTGGGGGGCGGTGTCGCCCTTGTGGATCTGCCAGGCGCGGGCCTCCTTGGGGCCGACCGTGAAATAGGTCTGCAGGCCCAGCAGATGGTAGGCCTCGCGGATCAGCTTGTTCAGGCCGGGCTCGGAGAGGCCCAGGGTCTCCAGGAATTCGACGCGCTCGGCGGCGTCGAGCAGGGCGATCTCGCTCTCGATCTGGGCGGAGATCGCCACATGGTCGGCGCCGTCGCGCTTGGCCCGCTCGGCGACCAGGTTGGACATCTCGTTGCCGTCGGCGGCCGAGGCCTCATCGACATTGGAGACATAGAGCGCCGGCTTGGAGGTCAGGAGCTGCAGCATGCGCCAGGCCTTCTCGTCCTCGGCTGAAATCACCGCCTTGCGTGCGGGGCGTCCGGCATTGAGCTCGGTCAGCGCCAGCTGCACCAGCTTGAGCGTCAGGGCGCTGTCCTTGTCGCCGGTCTTGGCGCGCTTCTCCAGATTGGCGACCCGCTTCTCCAGGCTTTCGAGGTCGGCCAGCATCAACTCGGTCTCGATGGTCTCGAGGTCCGACAGCGGGTCGACCTTGCCCTCGACGTGGGTGATGTCGTCATCGATGAAGCAGCGGGCCACGAAGGCCACGGCGTCGCAGTCGCGGATATTGGCCAGGAACTGGTTGCCCAGGCCCTCGCCCTTGGACGCGCCGCGCACCAGGCCGGCGATGTCCACGAAGTTGATCCGCGCCGGAATGATCTCCTTGGACGGGATGATCGTCGCCAAGGCCTCCAGGCGCGGTTCGGGCACCGCCACGTCGCCGGTGTTGGGCTCGATGGTGCAGAACGGATAGTTGGCGGCCTGGGCCGCCGCCGTCTGGGTGAGCGCATTGAACAGGGTCGACTTGCCGACATTGGGCAGACCGACGATGGCGACTTTGAGGGCCATGGAATTCCTCGGAAAGGAGAGGGGCGTCTTATGGCGAATGGCGCCGGCCAAGGCCAGCGTGCGATTCGCCAGGGTTCAGCTGTTGAGCGCTCCGGCGGCGAGGTCGCGCCAGGCGCGGCCTTCCTTCTGGAACTGGGGATGGGTCTTGGCGATGCGGCGGTCCATGTCCTCGACCATGGCCCGGGCCTCGTCCTTGCGGCCGGCCCTGGCCAGGAAGGCGGCGTAGCGGCCCAGGCCCTCGAGACCGGGCAGGCGGTCCGCCGCCCACTGATAGGCGGTCTCGGCCTCGGCGGCCCGGCCCACGGCCTCATAGGCCCGTCCGAGCGCCAGGGCGGCGCTGGGCGTGCGTCCGCGGCTCTCGTCCTGGCCCAGGCGGTCGAGCAGCGGCAGGGCCTCAGGCGCCCGTCCCAGCTCGATCAGGGCGTTGGCCCAGCCCAGCAGCAGCACCCCGTCATCGGCGTGGATGCCCTGGGCGGCCTGGGCGTAGAGCGCGGCGGCCTCGTCATGGCGGCCCAGGCTGACGGCGGCGGCGGCCAGCCGGCTCTGGTTGCGCACCGTGGGAGCGTCGTCACAGGCCTGCTTGGCCTCGCGATATTCCCGGGTGGGGTCGAGCTTCTCGCGGGCCTGGGACTGGATCTTGCGGACCGTCGGCCCCCGGACCAGCTCGGGGCCCAGTATGGCGATCAGATAGACCAGCCCGCCCAGCGGCTGAAACGCCAGGATGATCCACAGCCAGTACATCTCCTTGTGGGTCCTGACGACGTGGACGCACAGGCCGATCGAGAACCCGAGCGACAGCAGAAGCATGAGGATCGGCGACATTCGGACACTCCCTCAGGGGGCTGACTTGCGGGGATCGGACTTCTCGGCCGGGGCCAGGCGCAGCACCTCGGCCTGATACTTCTCATCCTCGCCCGACGCCAGGAACGGCGCGGCCTCGGCGCAGGCTTTCAGGAGTTCGGCCAGCCAGGCCTGGTCCACCTTGTGGAAGTCCGACAGCACGTGGCCCATCACCCGGTCCTTGTGGCCGGGGTGGCCGACGCCCAGCCGGGCGCGGCGGAAGTCGGGGCCGAGATGGGCGGTGACCGAGCGCACGCCATTATTGCCCGCCGCTCCGCCGCCGGTCTTCATGCGGAAGCGGCCAGGGGCCAGGTCGATCTCATCATAGAAGAGGACGAGGTCCATGGGCTGGAGCTTGTAGAACTTCAGCGCCTCGCCGACGGCGCGCCCGGTCTCGTTGTAGAAGGTCTGGGGCTTGAGGATCAGAGCCTTGATCGGGCCCTGATCCGTCTCAATCTCGCCCTCGCGCACCAGGGACTTGAAGCGCGCGCGTTCGGGACCAAAGCGCCAGCGGCGCGCGATCTCGTCGACGGCCATGAAGCCGACATTGTGGCGATTGCCCGCATAGCGTGGGCCAGGATTGCCCTGCCCCGCCAGGATGATCATGGGCCCCTCCGGGGAGGCGCCGGGGGTTTAGGCCCCGGCGTTCTCGGCGGCTTCGGCGGAAGCCGAAGCGGAGGAACCGGCCACGGTGGCCACGACCAGGGCCTTGCCGCCGGCCACGGACACGCCTTCCGGCAGGATGAAGTTCCCCGCGCGGATGGTGTCGCCGATTTCCAGGCCGGTCAGGTCATAGACCAGCTCTTCCGGAATGTGGTCGGCCGGGCAGTTCAGCTCCAGCTCGTGCAGGACCAGGTTCAGCGTGCCGCCCTTTTTCAGGCCCGGCGAGGCTTCATGGTTCTTGAAGTGGACCGGCACGCGGATCTTGATCTGCTGGTGCTCGTCGACCCGGTAGAGGTCGAAGTGCCACGGCTCATCGCTGACCGGGTGCATGTCGATCGCCTTGGCGATGACCGGCTGGGTCTCGTCGCCGTACTTCAGGGTCACCAGGTGACCCAGCAGCTTGCCCGTATAGAGCGCCTTGCGGAACTCATTGGACTTCACGGCGATGGCGACCGGATCCTTGGATCCGCCATACAGCACGCCAGGAACCTTGCCCTCGGCGCGCGTGGCGCGAGCGCCACCGGTGCCCGTGCGTTCGCGGACTTCAACATTCAGAACGATATCGGCCATCGCCTCGCCTCAAAACGAAACCGCCGCGCGATAGGTCCCGCGCGGCGACGGACGACCCTCTTGGGGTCGAAAGGTGGGCGTAGATACACAAAACTCCCGGCCGTGGCAACGGCCGGGAGCATGTGACTTAACGCTTCTTCGCGGAACCCTTGCCGGCGGCCTTCGCGACCGTGGGCTTATAGGCGTTTTCAGTGGTCGCGACCCGCACTGTGGGAACGAATTTCGCCTCATAGGGCTCGGGCAGGCCCGAGGCTTTGATCACGCAGCGGCCGGTGTCCATCATGATGTGCTGGCCCAGGCAGAACACGTCCTCATAGTGCGGCTTGGCCACCGCCAGGCACTGATAGAGGTTCAGCTTGGCCATGTTCATGCAGAAGCCGACATTGGGCTCGGCCATCACCGCCATGACCGTGTCGAGATTGGCGTCGCCGGCTTCGCCCAGGATGGCGAGCGCCGCCACGGCCAGGCTGCGGACCACGACGGGGGTGTAGGGCGGGGCGGCCGCGGCGCCGGTCAGGCCCATGGGTTGCGCGCCGACGACCGCCTGCTGCAGGCGGGCGGTCTCGTCCAGGTCGCCGACCAGCGGGGTGGCGGACAGGGCCTTGGCCTGGGACAGGCGCAGGTCGCGGTTGGCGACGTCGGCCTTGGACCACTTCTGCTTCTGGATCTCATAGGCCGACTGCTTCACCGCCTTGCCGGCGTCGTAGAGCTTCTGGCCCTCCTGGCCCAGGGCGGCGACGGCCAGGCCGGCGGCGCTGGCCGAGCCGGCGATGCCGACCACATAGGCCGGGTTCTGGACGATCTGGGCGGCGACCTGACGGCGCTGTTCCGGATCAACGGAAAAGGTGCGGACGGCGGCGACGAAGTCGGGATCCTGCAGCGCCGCCACCGCGCCATAGGCGATGGCGCCGCGCAGCAACTGCACGGGCTCGTAGGACGCGCCGACCTTCAGCGAGCGGGCGATGGACTCGCCGTCCGTGAAGTCCGGGGTGATCGCCGTGGCGTGGCTCATATAGTAGCGATAGGCGCTGGCCTGCTCGATCAGCTTGGGCGCCAGGCTGACGGCCGGCGGCGGCGGCGCAGGCGGCGCGGGCGGTGGGCCCTGCTTGCCGTCATCACAACCGGACAGGAATGCCAGGAAGACCGCGGCGGCGGCCGCCGCCGTGACACGAAGAGTGGAAGTCATGCGGACGTCTTCCCCAGAACCAAGTTTGATCAAGCTAGCACGCTAGCGCGGGCAGGAATGTGACCGTGATCACTGACCACCGGGTTACTGAGCTTGACCGCTGGGCAAGCTGATCGCGAAGACGTGAGGCTGACCAGCCTATTCCCCTGTCAGTCGAACAGTTTGGAGACCGACTCTTCGTTGGCGATCCGGCGGATGGCCTCGCCCAGCAGCTTGTCGCAGCTGACATAGCGCAGCTTGCTGGTGTCGCCTGACCGGTCGGGGCCGGCGATGGAGTCGGTCATGACCAGCTCCTTGAGGATCGAGGCGTTGACCCGGTCGACCGCCGCGCCCGACAGCACCCCGTGGGTGACATAGGCCGAGACCTCCGTGGCCCCGCCGTTCACCAGGGCCTGGGCGGCGTTACACAGGGTGCCGCCGCCGTCGATGATGTCGTCGAACAGGATGCAGCGGCGGCCCGAGACGTCGCCGATGATGTTGGCCACCTCGCTCTTGCCCGGACCCGAGCGGCGCTTGTCGACGATCGAGAGATCGGCGTTCAGGCGGCTGGCGACGGCCAGAGCGCGGACCACCCCGCCGACGTCCGGCGAGACGATCATCAGCTCCGAGGTCTTCTCGTAATTTTCCTTGATGTCGGCGGCCAGCAGCGGCGCGGACAACAGGTTATCGGTGGGGATGTCGAAGAAGCCCTGAATCTGGCCCGAGTGCAGGTCCATGGTCAGCACCCGGTCGGCGCCGGCCCGGGTGATCAGGTTGGAGACCAGCTTGGCCGAGATCGGGGTGCGGCCGCCGGTCTTTCGGTCCTGCCGGGCGTAGCCGAAATAGGGCATGACCGCCGTGATCCGCTTGGCCGAGGCGCGCTTCAGCGCGTCGATGCAGATCAGGAGCTCCATCAGATTGTCGTTGGCCGGGTAGCTCGTCGACTGCAGGACGAAGACGTCCTCGCCGCGGACATTCTCGTCGATGGTGACGAAGATCTCATTGTCGGCGAAGCGCTTGACCTGGGCCCGGCAGAGCGGGAGGTCGAGATGCGCGGCGACGGACTCCGCAAGGCCACGGTTGGAGTTGCCAGCCAGCAGCTTCATGAAAATCCCCGCGCAGTCATGGTGTTCGGATGGCCGCGCTTGTAGCAGCGAAGTCGCGCCCGGCAAGGCGGATTCGCCCGCCCGCGACACTCAGGTCAGGGTGATGGCCGACAGCAGCCGTCCAAAGTCCGGTTCGCCCCTACGGAAGGCCCGGCGATTGGAGAAGAAGCGATCCTCCTCGACGCAGGTGTCGGCCCCGATCCAGTCGCAAGCCTCGACGCCTGCGACCCGCAGTTGCGACAAGACGAAGCCCGGCAGGTCGAACTGGCGTTTGTCCGCCGCCTGGCCCGCCGCGAAGAAGCGTCCGTGTCCGTCGTCCTCCGCCGTGAACCGCTCCAGGAATTCCAGCCCGACCTCGTATGAGGCCTGGGCGATGCAGGGGCCGACCACCGCGACGATGTCTGCGGCCCTGGCTCCCTGGCCGACCATGGCCGCGACCGTGGCCTGGGCTATCCCGGTCAGGGCGCCTTTCCAGCCGGCATGGGCGGCGGCGACGATTCCCGCCTTGGGATCGGCCAGCAGGATCGGCGCGCAATCGGCGGCCAGCGCCCCGCACAGCACCCCGGGCGAGGCCGTCACCACCGCGTCTCCCTGCGGCCGGGCCTGGCCCCAGGGCCCGTCGGCGACGAGGGCTTGCGCCGAATGGATCTGGTAGCAGGTCGAAAGCGCGTCCTCGGCCAGGCCGAAATGGGCCGCCGCGCGCCGGCGGTTCTCCGCGACGTCCGCCGCCTCGTCCGAAGATCCGCGCCCGACGTTCAGGCTGGAATAGATCCCTTGAGACACACCGCCCGCCCGGGTGAAGAAGGCGTGTCGGACGCCGGCCAGCTCCAGCAGGGGCGAGGTCAGGGCGGGCAGGGCGGTCATGACTCAGCTCTCGAAAGCGGGCGGGGCGAGCCCAGGCTGATGCAGGCAGGCGACCTTGAACAGCTCTCCCATCTGGTCCGGCGAGATCAGCCGCTCCAGCTGGCGTTCAATTCGCTCGGCCATGTCGGGCCGCGCATGGGCGAGCGCCTCCGCCCGCGACCCTATGCCCAGCCGCACCAGGAACTCGCCCTGGGTCAGGACCGGGGCGGTCTCGCAGCCTGCGGCGCGGGCGGCGGCGGTCACGGCCGGGAAGTCGGCATGGACGGTCAGGTCGGCCTGGCCCGGCTCGGCCAGGGGATCGACCTTCACATGGCGGCGCAGGGCCTGGAGGGTGTCGCCAAAGCCCGGCGCGTCACGGCCATAGTCGATCAGCAGCGCCGCGCCGCCGTCGCGGGCCAGCCGGTCGCCGAGCTCGGCCCCCAGCGCGCTTTGCGCGGCCGAGATCTCCAGCACCGCGCCGGCGGGCGCCTCGCCCAGAACGGCGGGGACGGGGAAGGGCATGGCGCCGCCCAGGCCGAAGTCGAGCTCGCCCGAGGCCGAGACACTGATCATGCGCTCGGCCCAGCCCCGCCCGGTCCGTACGAACTGGCGCGGCGGCAGGCAGTCGAGGAGCTCATTGGCGACCAGCAGCAGCGGGGCGCCCTGCGGAACCTCGGCCAACGACCCGGCCCAGCGCGTGCGGTCCTGGCCAAGCCTGGCGGCCTGACGGGCCCGGAGAGGTTCGGAGATCTCCACCAGCCACAGCTCGGCGGCGGCCAGGAAGTCCGGGGCCAGCCGCGCGGCCCGCAGGATGTCGCTCTTCAGGGTCCCGTCGCCGGGACCCATCTCCACCAGCCGGAAGGGCGCGGGGCGGCCCAGCGCCGCCCAGGTCTCGACCAGCCACAGGCCGATCAACTCGCCGAACATCTGGCTGACCAGGGGCGCGGTGATGAAATCGCCGTCGGCCCCCAGGGCCGGGCGCGTGGTGTAGTAGCCGTCCTGCGGATCATGCAGGCAGGCGGTCATGTACTGGGCGACCGTGATCGGACCCGAGGCGCGGATCTGGGCGATCAGTCGGTCACGCAGGGCCATCGGACCGGATCTTGAACGGATCCTCCGCGTCTTCCACGGCCTCGGCCGCCACGGCTTCCTCGGCCACAGCCTCGAGCTCGGCCTCGGGTTCGGCGCCGGGCAGGGGCTCG
>NZ_CANCLE010000027.1 GCF_947378715.1 Phenylobacterium aquaticum | reverse complement strand
CCGGCGCCACATAGATCCCCTCCAGGAAGGCCACGGGGCTGGTGTCGCAGCCGTTCACATAGTCGCGCCGCAACGCGACCTCGGCGAACCCGACCAGCCCCGTCGCCGCCACCGCTACGAACACCCCGTAGTCGGATCGCGCGATCAGGGTCTCCAGTTCCAAGCGATGCCAGGCCGCCGCATGGTCCGGAAACAGGGCGAGCCTGAGCGCGGTCAGAGTGTCGAGGTCGTCGCGATGGGCGGGGCGAGTTTGGATGGCCGCCCCCTCAGTTCGCGCGCTTCCAGGTCTGGGCCTGGCAGATCACCGAGATGCAGCCTTCGACCTTGAGCGTGCCGTCCGGATTGGGCGTCAGCTTGGAGGCGTAGGTCTTGCCCGACTGCGGGTCATAGATCTTGCCGTCGACCCACTTGCCCTGGGCGGACTTGAAGTCGCGGATCAGCTGCAGGCCGACCACCGGGCGCTGGCGCTGGTTGGGGTCGGGGTTGTTGGCGTCGGTCTTGGGCTTGCCCTCGGGGGTGAGCGGGGCCTTCAGCCAGACGATGGTCCCGCAGACCTTGTCGGCGCAGGGGGCGATCTTGACCTTGGCCGAGCCGGAGGGGGTCAGCCATTCGCCCTGGACCGGGTCGGCGGCGTGGGCCGCGCCGGCGAGGCCGAGGGCGACGATCAGGGCGAGGGCGGTGGGTTTCACGTCGAGGCTCCAGGAGGCGGTTGGCCGTTATTGGCGCCCAGTATGGCCGAACCTTGTTCCCCGGTTCTAGCCCGGCAACCTGACAATCGCGCGAAGCCCGCCGAGCGGCGAGCGCGACAGGGTGACGTCGCCGCCGTGGCCGCGCGCCACGTCGCGGGCGATGGCCAGGCCCAGGCCCACCCCCTTCTCGTTCTGGTTCCGGGACTCGTCCAGCCGGTTGAAGGCCTTGAAGGCGTCCTCGTAGCGGTCCTCGGGGATGCCGGGGCCGTCGTCGTCGATGATGATCTCCACCCCGCCGGAGGTGCGCGCATGGGCGGCGACGGCGATATGCTCGCCATGGACGGCGGCGTTCATCACCAGGTTGGAGAGGGCGCGCTTCAGGGCGTTGGGCCGCACCGAGGCGGTCAGCTCCGGATCGGCGGCCACCTCGACGCGGGCGCCGGCCCGCACCGCGCCCTCGCTGACCTCCTCGATCAGGCCGCGCAGGCGGATGGTCTCGACGGCCTCGCCGCCCTCGCCCCGGGCGAAGGCCAGGTACTCGTCGATCATGTGCTCCATCTCGGCCAGGTCGCGCTTCATCTCGGCGTTGCGCTTGCCGGGCTCGGCGAGCGCCAGCTCCAGCTTCAGCCGGGTGAGCGGGGTGCGCAGGTCGTGACTGACCGAGGCGAGCAGGGCGGTGCGCTGGTCGATATGGCGCTGGATGCGCGACTTCATGGCCAGGAACGCGTGGGCGGCCTGGCGGACCTCGCGGGCGCCGTGCGGCTTGAAGGCCGGGGCCTCGATGCCGCGCCCGAAATCCTCCGCCGCCGAGGCCAGCCGCTCGATGGCGCGGACCTGGTTGCGGATGAACAGGATCGAGATGGCGGTCAGGATCAGGGTCGCCACGGTCATCCACAGGACGAAGATATGGCCCTGGGTGGCGATGGCCCGGTCGCGGGGGGCCAGCACCCGCAGGACCCCCTGGGGCACCTTCACCCGGATGTCGACATAGGCGGGGTAGCGGGTGGTGTCGAACCAGAAGGGGGCGTCGAGCCGGGCCAGCAGCGCGCGCTCCATCGAGCGGTCGACGACGGCGAACAGGGCGGGGCGACGGCCGGTCGGCAGGGTGCGGCCCGGCTGCAGGGCGATGGACAGGCTCATGGAGCGCTCGGCCCGGTCGGTCAGCTTGGCGAGCGCGGCCGGGCTTGGATCGTCCTGATAGCTCTCGACGGCCCAGGCCACGTCGCCGGCCAGGCCCTCCGACAGGCGGCTGGTCACGGTCTGCCAGTGGGCGTCGAAGAACACCCATGTGACGGCGATCTGCATCACCGCGACCGGCAGGATGATGATCAGCAAGGAGCGGCCGAACAGGGTGGTCGGCAGGCTGCGCTTGATGATCCTTTGCCAGCGCGCGGAGGAGAGGAGCCTAAGCCGCATCAGTCGGGCGCCAGCAGATAGCCTACGCCGCGCACGGTCTGCAGATAGCGCGGGGCCTTGGGATCGGCCTCGATCTTGCGGCGCAGGCGGGTGACCTGGACGTCGATGGCGCGGCCGGAGGGATCGACCGTCTCCTTGGCCAGCTCCATGCGCTCGACCGGCTCGTGCGGGCTGCGGGCCAGGCGGCGCAGCAGGGCGATCTCGGCCTCGGTCAGCCGCACGGCGGCCCCGTCGCAGGAGAGTTCGCCCCGCTCGGCGTCGAACCGGCAGCGGCCGAGCGAGACGAGCGCGGTGGTCGCGGCCAGGGGGCGGGCCTGGGCGCGGCGCAGGATCGCCTCGATCCGCAGCAACAGTTCCTCCGGCTCGAAGGGCTTGGCCAGATAGTCGTCGGCGCCCAGCCTCAGGCCCTCGATGCGGTCCTCCGCCAGGCCCCGGGCGGTCAGCATCAGGATCGGGGTGCCGCCGGCGGCGCCCTTGCGCTCGCGCAGCCAGCGGGTCAGGGAGAAGCCATCCTCCCCCGGCATCATCACGTCGAACACCGCCAGGTCGAAGTCCAGGGTCTCCATCAGCTTGCGGGCCGCCGCCCCGCCCGGCGCGGCCGAGACCCGGAAGCCGGCCCGGGTCAGATATTCCTTCAAGAGGTCGCGGATGCGGTCGTCGTCGTCGACCACCAGCAGGTGGCGCTCGGCGCTCGTCGTCTCGACCATGGCCATCAGCCGCTCGCTCCGCTCTTGCCGCGCCCGGCGGCGATGGCCGCCAGGATCCTGCGCGTGCCGCTCACCCCGTCCAGGCCGCCGGTCCGATAGGCCCGGGCCAGCTGGCCGCGCAGGCGCTCGGCGATCCGTTCCTCGAAGGCGGCGCCGGCCGGGGTCAGCCGGGCGGCGCGCCGGCGGCCATCCTCCTCGCCCTGGGCCTTCTCCGCCAGCCCCTTGAGCTCAAGGTCGCTGACGATGCGGCTGGCGGCCTGTTTCGACAGGCTGGTCAGGCGCGCCAACTCCTGCACGCCCAGGCCCGGCCGCCGCTTCAACAGGAAGGCGGCGCGCCAGTGGGAGCGGCCCAGCCCCAGGTTCTCGACCTCGAGGCCGGCGTCGACACCGGCCCAGAGCGCAGCCTCGGCCAGCATCATGGCCTCCAGGCCGGCGTCCAGCTCCTCGTCGCGCAGGATGAGCCGCGGATCGGTCTGCGGCGTCATGCGGGGGCTCCATTTTGTTTGACGGCGCGGATCAGGGGGTTTGTAAGGAGGCTTGCTTGAAAGGAGGACTTTTCCCCATGTCTCTCGTTCCCTTCGATGATCGCGATGGTTGGATCTGGCTGGACGGCCAGTTCGTCGCCTGGCGCGAGGCGAAGGTGCACGTACTGACCCATGGCCTCCACTACGCCTCCTCGGTGTTCGAGGGCGAGCGGATGTATGGCGGGGAAATCTACAAGCTGAGGGAGCATACCGAGCGTCTGTTCAAGTCGGCGGAAATCCTCGACTTCGAAATCCCCTTCACGGTGGCCGAGATCGATCAGGCCTGCAAGGACACCTGCGCCAAGAACGGCCTGACCGACGCCTATGTCCGCCCCATCGCGTGGCGCGGCTCGGAGATGATCGGGGTCTCAGCGCAACAGACCAAGATCCACGTGGCCATCGCCGTGTGGGACTGGCCGAGCTATTTCAAGCCGGAAGAGCGGGCCAAGGGCATCCGCATGTGCTGGGCCAAGTACAAGCGCCCGTCGCCGGAAACCGAGCCAGTCCACGCCAAGGCCGCCGGCCTCTACATGATCTGCACCATCTCCAAGCACGCCGCGGAGAAGGACGGGTACACCGACGCCATGATGCTCGACTATCGCGGCTACATCGCGGAATCGACCGGCTCCAACGTGTTCTTCGTCAAGGACGGGGTGCTGCACACCCCGCTGCCCGACTGCTTCCTGAACGGCATCACCCGCCAGTCGGTGATCGCCCTGGCCAAGAGCCAGGGGATCGAGGTGGTCGTGCGCCACATCAAGCCGGAGGAGCTCGCGGACTTCAGCGAATGCTTCGTGGTCGGCACCGCCGCCGAGGTCACCCCGGTGGCCGAGATCGGCGAATACCGCTTCACCCCCGGCGCCCTGTCGCTCGGCCTGATGGACGACTATGCGCGCATGGTTCGCCGGGAGCTGGTGAGCGCCTAAAGCGCGACCTTCGCTTCGAGCTCGCCCAGCCGGCGCCGCGTGATGGCCAGGTCCTCGCTGAACCGCGCGGGGTCTGCGGAGGCCAGCTTGGTGGTGATCACCATGCTCTCCCGATAGAGGTCGAGGGCGCGGACCCGATGGCCGCGATCCTCGCGGGCGTCGGCCAGGCGTTCCAGGGCCAGGGACAGGCCGCGCTTGGCCTCCAGGTCGCCGGCGTCGGCTGCCACCAGCTGGCGCCTCAGGCCCAGCACTTCTTCATAGGCGCCGACCGCGTGGTCCAGGCGGTGCTCGTCATAGGCCATGTCGCCGACATTGGTCAGGGCGTCGGCCAGGGCCGCCTTGTCCCCCAGCCCCCGGGCGTAGGACAGGGCCTCTTCATAGGCCTCGGCGGCGGTGTCGGTCTGGCCCTGGCTGCGGGCGAAGTCGCCGGCGTCCTGCGCCGCCAGCATCCGCTCGTGATCCGTGGCCGCCAAAGACGAAAGCCGCCGGACGAGGACGGCGGCTTGGGGCCAGTTCTCGGCCCGTGTCTCGTGGCGGAGCGCTTGCCGGGCCTCGGCGAACGCCCCCACCGCCTGGGGCGGGGCGGGCGCATGCTGGTGGGGCTCGGGCGCCGGCTCCGGCGCGGCGTGCGCCTCGGCATGGCTGGGAGCGTCAGGCTCGGAGACCAGCGCCGCATGCGGTGCGCCGTGGTCGCCAGCGCTCGGCGCGGAATGGTCAGAGGTGAAGTCGATGACGATCGGCTGGCCGGACTTGTTGGTCTTGCGCTTGCCGCCGCCGCCCGACGGGCCGCTCGGACCCTTGGGCATCAGGGCGGCGATGAAGATCACCAGGCCGAAGCCGGCCGCCGCCGCGGCCACGAACAGGCTCAAGGGCTCGAACGGACCCAGTGGGATGGGGGGGATCCGCCCCTCCAGCCCGCCCGGATGCAGGATGGCGTAGCCGGCGGCGCCCAGCGCCAGACCCAGCAGCATTCCAAATATCCGACCCAGCATGCGAACCCCCCGCCGGCCGCCCCCCGCACGGCGCCCGCATGCAGCGTCCGGGGGGGCTGATCCAGCGTCGAGCAGGCGCAACTGGTGGGGGAACCAAACGGGGCGTGGCGCGCGCTTCTTAGGCGAAGCGTGCGCCTGGCGCCTCTAAATCAGCCAGCTGGTGGGTCGCGGATAGGCATCGCCCCGCGACAGATGCACCAGGCCGACGATGCAGCGGACCGCGAACCAGACGCCGATCGCCGCGCAGATGAAGCCGCCCAGCATCACCACGGGGATGCCGACCAGGACCAGGGACAGGGGAATGCCCACCACGACCAGGGCCACCCCGATCACGCACCAGGCGATGGCCAGCCAGAAGCTGCGGATCTGGAAGGTGTAGTGGCTGCGCATCGCCGGCCCCGCCGTCTCGCGGTTGGCGTAGGCGACCACCAGGCCGATCAGGAAGGTGATCCCGTTGGTGAAGCCGAGCAGGTACAGCACATAGACCACGATCGGCAGGGTGCGGTCTTCGGACAAGACGGCGGCGGATTGGGGGGCGGCGTGGTCGCTCATGTTCGGGTCCATAGGGAACGCCGTGATTGGCGCCTGGGCTATAATCTGGCCCCGATCGGCCGTTTCGCCACTTTAATTCGTGTTCATCTGGTTCAAGCCCCTGCCTAAGCTCGGTCCATCCACGGCAACACCGCCGCCGCCAGGATGGTCACGAACAAGAGCCGTGCGGCCAGCGCCACGCCGAGCGTCCAGGCGCCGGCCATGGCGGCGAACAGCAGGAGCGCCGCAGCCCCGGTCCCCATCAGCACCATGACCCAGACCACGGGCTCTGCGTTGCGGGGGCGTGCGGTCCTGAGCTTGGCGCCCGGCGCGGCGTGGCCGGCGGCTTCGGCGACGGCTTCGAGGAACGGGGCGAAGCTGTCGGTATGGTCCTGGGGGCGCAGGCCTCCGGCATAGGTGTTGGCCGGGATCGCCATGCGGCGCAGGCCGAAGCCGAGGATCGCCCCGTCGCGGGTGACCTTCAGGGTCTTCAGCCTGGCCAGGGGAAAGCGGCGGGACTGGCCGCCGCGCCGCTCAATGATCTCCGCGCCCTCCAGCGTCCAGACCGTCTCAGCCTGGAGGGGCGAGAGCCTGGCGCTGTGGGTGGGGGTCACCCGCGGACGACCGTGATCTCGACCCCGGCGGCCGAGGCGTGGGGGGCGAGGGCCAGGGGCTTCTCGACCCGCACCCGGGCGCGCATCACCCGGGGATCCGCCAGGCAGGCCCTGGCGAGGCGTTCGGCGAAGGCCTCGACCAGGCCGATATGGCCCTCTGCGGCGATGGCCCGGGCGGCGTCGCCGACCATCTCGTAATTGACTGTGTCGGCCAGGCGCTCGACCCCGGCGGCCGGGACGTCGAGCTCGACATCGACGATCAGCGGTTGGGCGCGGCCCTTTTCGTGGGCGTAGACGCCGATCTCGGCCTCGACCTTCAGGCCGGTGACGAAGATCTTGGTCATGACGATGCGACCGGCGGCGGCCGGGGTGTCGTGGGGTTCGGCAGGCGTCTCCTGGGGCAGGGCCAAGCGCTTTTCCTTCAGCTCAGATGCTGACCGGCGTCGACAGCGATCATCTGTCCTGTCACCGAACGGGCGTCAATCAGATAGGCCAGCGCCTGGCCGATCTCCACCGGGTCGGCGGAATGACCGAGCAGGGTGGCGGCGGCCTCGGCGGCGAAATCGGCGTCGGTCTGGTGGATGGATTGCAGGACCGGGCCGGGGGCTATGCCATTGACCCGGATGCGTGGGGCCAGAGCCCGGGCCAGCATGCGGGTGGCGTCCCACAGCGCGCTCTTGGACAGCGCATAGCTGAAGAACTCCGGCCTAGGGTCCAGCACCCGCTGGTCCAGCAGATTGACGATCAGGCCGTCGCGGCCCGGGGGCAGCCTGCGGGCGAAGGCCTGGGCCAGCACCATGGGGGCGCGGAGATTGGTCTCCAGGTGCGTGTCCCAGGAATGGCGGTTCATGGTGGCGAAGGCGTCCTCCTCGAAGATCGAGGCGGAATTGACCAGCAGGGTCACGGGCCCGAGCTCGCTCTCCACGTCGCCGATCAGGGGCGCGGTCTCGGCCTCGCGGCGCAGGTCGCAGACATGGATGGAGACGCGGCGGCCCAGGCTGCGGATCTCTGCAGCGGTCCGCTCGGCGTCGTCGTCGACGGCGCGGCAGTGCAGGGCGACGTCAAAGCCGGCCTCGGCGCAGGCGCGTGACAGAGCGCGGCCGATGCGGCGCGTGCCGCCGGTGACCAGCGCCGCGCCGCGATCCTTGGCGACCATGGGGGAAACCCCCGTCCGACCTTAGTCCAGGCGACCGAAGTCGAAGTAGTTCAGCGCCAGGATGACCGCGAAGAACGGCAGGATGATGAAGAGCGGGTTCATGGGGGTCTCCGGCGCGGGGTTGTCCGGGCTTTAGCGGCCCCGCCCTTTCGGAGCAAGCGGGCTTGTGGACGCGGCGCAGCAAAGGCCAGTGTGAAAAGAAAACGCCCAGAGGAAGCCCCATGCCGCTCAGCCCGATCCCGCCGCAGGCCTTCGAGAGGATCGCGCTCGGCATCGACCGGCCCGAGGACGTGGTGGTGGGCGCCGACGGTCGCGTGTTCGCCTCCGACCACCAGTGCGCGGTGGCCGAGATCTTCCCGGACGGATCGTTCAAGCGGCTGGGCCCGGCGGGCGGCGCGCCCAACGGGATCAACATGGACCGCCAGGGCCGGGTGCTGATCGCCAATTTCGGCATCTATGACCGCCAGGAGGGGCCGCTGCAGCGGTTCGATCCAGCCACGGGCCTGCACGAGACCCTGGTGGCCGAGGTCGGCGGCCGGCGGCTGACCAGCGCCAACTATCCGGTCATGGACCGGGCCGGCAACATCTGGTGCGCCAACTCCACCCATGCCGAGACCTGGCCCCAGGCGCTGGACGGCCGCACCGACGGCTTCATCTTCGTCCTGCGGCCGGACGGCTCCACCGAGATCGTCGCCGAGGGGCTGAAGTTCCCCAATGGGCTGGCGCTGTCGGCCGAGGACGATGTGCTGTTCTGCGCCCAGACCTCGGGCGCCGACGTGATGGCCTTCCCGATCCTGGCCGGCGGGCGGCTGGGCAAGGGTGAGCGCTATGGCCCGGTGCTGGGCGCCCTGCAGATCCCCGGCCAGCCCGCGCCGGCCCATGAGGACCTGGGCTATACCGACGGGGTGGGCATGGACGCCGAGGGCAATCTCTGGGTCTGCCTGCCGGGCGCCGACAAGGTGGTGGCGATCACGCCGGCGCTGGAGGTGATCACGGTGATCCACGACCCCACGGGCCAGATCGTCAATCACCCGACCAATGTCACCTGGGGCGGGGCGGATATGAAGGACCTCTATATCGGCTCGATCCGGGCCGATTATGTGCTCAAGACCCGTTGCCCGGTGGCCGGCCAACCCCACATCCACCAGCGAAAGTAAGGCTGGGCGCCAACGAGTTTGAGGCTCAGGCCGTTTGGGGGCTTCCCCAGTTAACGGCGATCACTAAAATGCTTGTTTGAAGCCTGGCGGGACCAAACCCCCTGGCGCGCCCTACAAACCCACGGGAGAACGTCCATGCGCGAGTACCTGCAATTCTATATCGATGGGAAATGGGTTGATCCGACCGAGGCCAAGACCCTCGACGTCATCAATCCCGCCACCGAAGCCGTCTGCGGCAAGATCTCGCTCGGCAACGCGACCGACGTCGACAAGGCCGTCAAGGCCGCCAAGGCCGCCTTCGTGACCTGGTCGCAGACCAGCCGTGAAGAGCGCCTGGAAGTCCTGGGCCGCATCCTGGCCGAATATCAGAAGCGCTTCGGCGACCTGGCCACGGCCGTGACCGAGGAAATGGGCGCTCCCGCCAGCCTGGCCCAGCGCGCCCAGGTTCCGATCGGCATGGGCCACCTGGCCACCGCCGTAGAAGTGCTGAAGACTTTCAAGTTCGAGGAAGACCGTGGCCCGACGATGATCGTCAAGGAGCCGATCGGCGTCTGCGGCTTCATCACCCCCTGGAACTGGCCCCTGAACCAGATCGTCTGCAAGGTGGCCCCGGCCATCGCGACGGGCTGCACCATGGTGCTGAAGCCTTCGGAAGTGGCCCCCTTCACCGGCCACATCTTCGCTGAGATCATGCATGCTGCGGGCGTTCCCGCCGGCGTGTTCAACATGGTCCAGGGCGACGGCCTCGGCGTCGGCGTCCCGCTGTCCAGCCACCCGGACGTGGACATGGTGTCCTTCACCGGCTCGACCCGCGCCGGCATCGAGGTGGCCAAGAACGCCGCTCCGACCGTCAAGCGCGTGGCCCAGGAACTGGGCGGCAAGAGCCCGAACATCGTCCTGGACGACTCGGCCTTCGCCAAGGGCGTGGCCCGTGGCGTCGCGACCATGATGACCAATTCCGGTCAGTCCTGTAACGCGCCGACCCGCATGCTGGTCCCTTCCGCCCGCATGGAAGAGGCGATCACGGTGGCCCGCGAAGCCGCCTCGACCATCACGGTCGGCGATCCCAACGGCAACGCCCAGCTGGGTCCGGTGGTCTCGGAAGTCCAGTTCAACAAGATCCAGAAGCTGATCCAGGCCGGCATCGACGAGGGCGCGACCGTCGTCATCGGCGGCGTGGGCCGTCCGGAAGGCCTGGACAAGGGCTATTATGTGAAGCCCACCGTCTTCGCCAACGTCACCAACGAGATGACCATCGCCAAGGAAGAGATCTTCGGCCCCGTGCTGTCGATCCTCGGCTATGAGACCCTCGACGAGGCGATCGCGGTCGGCAACGACACCGAGTACGGCCTGGCGGCTTACGTCCAGGCGGAAGACCTCTCCAAGGCCCGCGACGTGGCGAAGAAGCTGCGCGCCGGCCAGGTGTCGATCAACGGCGGTGGCGGCGACATGATGGCCCCCTTCGGCGGCTACAAGATGAGCGGCAACGGGCGCGAGTGGGGCGATTTCGCCTTCCACGAGTTCCTGGAAACCAAGGCCATCCTCGGCTACGCGCCGAAAGTCGCCGCGGAATAATCCAGTAAGGCGATCCCTCTCCCCTTGTGGGAGAGGGTGGCCCTGCGGAGCAGGGTCGGGTGAGGGGTTTCTCAAATCTCTCCCGATGTTGCGGCGGCTGCTGATGGATGGCGGAGCAAGACCCCTCATCCGTCGGCTTCGCCGCCACCTTCTCCCGCAAGGGGAGAAGGACAAATAAGAAGAATGCGCCGCACGCTCGTGGCGTCGGCGCCGGGAGAAGCCGCGTGTCCATCACCTGTGTCGCCGATGTCGCGCGCGTGCATGCCCAGGATCGCCCCAACGATCTCGCCCTGTGGTTCGAGGGTCAGGCGATCAGCTATGGCGAGCTTGATCGCCGCGCGTCCCAATGCGCCCAGGCCCTGATCGCGGCGGGCGTCCAGCCCGGCGACCGGATCGGGACCCTGGCCAAGGGCAATGCGGATTTCTACGTCCTGTGGTTCGGCTGCCTGAAAGCCCGGGCCTGCCTGACCCCCGTGAACTGGCGGCTCGCCCCGCCGGAGATCGCCTTCATCCTGAAGGACGCCGGCTGCAGGTTGGCGGTCATCGGCGCGGACTATGCTGCGACCCTGGCCAGCCTGGGCGCCGAGCTGCCGGATCTCAAGACCCTGATCCAGGTCGAACCCGGCCATCCGATCTGGCCGGGCTTTCAGGCCTGGATCGGCGCTCATCCAGCGACGGACCCGATGCCGCAGGCCCTGCCCGACGATGACGTCATCCAGCTCTACACCTCCGGCACCACCGGCCTGCCCAAGGGCGTGCAGCTGACCGAGACCAACTACGCCGCCTGTTTCGCCGGGGCGACCCAGGTCTGGGCCCGGTTCGAGGCGGGCGACGGGGTGCTGGTCGCCATGCCGCTGTTCCATGTGGCCGGGGCCAATCTGGGCATGCTGGCCCTGTTGCAGGGCGCGCGCACCGTGATCATGCGCGAGGTCGACTATGGGGCCATCCTGCGGCTGACCGGCGAGCACCGCATCCGCCACGCCTTCCTGGCGCCGGCGATCATCAACGCCCTGTTGCAGCATCCGGATATTGCGGACGCGGACCTCTCGACCCTGGACAAGGTCTATTATGGCGCCTCGCCGATCTCGGAGGAGGTGCTGACGCGGGCTCAGGCGCGGTTCGGCTCGGACTTCACCCAGCTCTATGGCCTGACCGAGACCATCGGCGGCGGGGCCTGGCTGTCACCGGCCGATCACGAGGCTTCGCGCGGCAAGCTGCGCGCCTGCGGGGTGGCGACGCCGGGCTATGAGCTCCGCGTCCGGGTCGACGGCCGAGACGCTGAGACCGGCGAGGTGGGTGAGATCGAGATCCGCTCCGCCGGGATCATGAAGGGCTATTGGAACCGGCCCGACGCCACGGCCCAGTCCATCGACGCCGAGGGCTGGTTCCGGTCCGGCGACGCGGGCTTCTTCGACGCCGACGGCTATCTGTTCATCCACGACCGGGTGAAGGACATGATCGTCTCCGGGGGCGAAAACGTCTATCCGGCCGAGGTCGAGAACGCCCTGTTCTCCCATCCCGCCGTGGCTGACGCCGCCGTGATCGGGGTGCCGGACGACCGCTGGGGCGAGGCGGTCAAGGCGGTGGTGGTGCTGGCGCCCGGCGCCGATCCCGACCCGGCCTCGATCATCGCCCACTGCCGGCCGCTGATCGCCGGCTACAAGGTTCCGAAGTCGGTGGACTTCATCCAGGTCCTTCCGCGCAACCCGTCGGGAAAGGTGCTGCGCCGCGAGCTGCGCGCGCCATTCTGGGCCGGGCGCGACCGCCAGGTCAGCTGAATTTCAAGAGAGAGCGAGACGCACCATGGATCCGCACATCAAGGCGATGATCGACGAACAGGCCGCTGCGGCCGCCGACGCGCCGGCCATGCCGCCGCTCGACCAGCTGCCCGCGGCCATGATCCGCGCCGGCTACACCATGCAGCGCCAGGCCCAGAACCAGAACGCGCCCAAGGACGTCGAAGCCCGCGACCTGAAGGTCGGCGGCGCGGCCGGCGAGATTCCGGCCCGGCTCTATACCCCTGCCGGCGCGCCGGCGATCACGCCCGGCCTGATCTATTTCCACGGCGGCGGATTCGCCATCGGCGACCTGGACAGTCACGACGGCCATTGCCGCCGCCTGGCCAGCTATGCCGGCATCCGGGTGATCGCCATCGACTACCGGCTTGCGCCCGAGCATCCGTTTCCGGCCAGCCATGACGATGCGCTGGAGGCGACCAAGTGGGTGTTCGACCACGCCGGCGAGCTCGGCATGGACCCGACGAAGCTGGCGGTCGGCGGCTGCTCGGCGGGTGGAAACCTCGCGGCCTCGGTCTCCATCGACCTGAAGGGCGATCCGGTCCGCAAGCTCGCCTATCAGCTGCTGCTCTATCCCGGCATCTGGCCGGACCAGGAGACCCAGTCGCGCAAGGACCTGGATGGTCCGCTGCTGACCAAGGAGGTCATGGCCTGGTTCGAGAAGTGCCTGGCCGCCGCCGGCCATCCCCAGGCGCACCGGGCCAATCTGGGATCCAAGGCCGACATCGCCGGCACGCCGCCGGCCCTGGTGGTCACCGCCGGCTATGATCCGCTGAAGGACGAGGGCCGCGACTATGCCGCGCGCCTGAACGCCGCCGGGGTCAAGGCGACCCACATCCAGTATGACGACATGGTCCACGACTTCTACATCCTGGGCGACGTCTCCCCGGCGGTGGAAGCCGCGGCCCGCGAAACGGCCGCGACGCTGAAGGCGGCGCTGGCCTGACGCGCGGACGCGTGGACGGGGTCAGTCCTCGTCCGCCGGCCCGTCCACGCGCGATCTCTGGCAGGCGGCCAGCACCGCCATGCCGACCAGGGCCGACAGCACTGATCCGGCCACCACGCCCAGCCGCACGCCGCCCTGGGCGGCGGCGTCGCCGAGCGGGAAGGCCAGGCCGCCGATGAACAGGCTCATGGTGAAGCCGACCCCGCACAGCAGGGAGACGCCATAGAGCTCGGCCCATTTGGCGCCGGTGGGACGCCGGGCCAGCTTCAGGCCGATGGCCAGGGCCGAGGCGCCGAACACCCCGACCTGCTTGCCGACGAACAGGCCCAGCGCCACGCCGATCGGGATCGGCCCCAGCAGCTGCGCCAGGGTCAGGCCCCGGAACGAGAAGCCGGCGGCGGTGAAGGCGAACAGCGGCAGGATCAGATAGGCGACATAGGGGTGCAGGCTGCGCATGAAATCGTGCAGCACCCCGGCCTCGCCATGGCGTCGCGCGCCGAGCGGGATGGTCATGGCGGCGGCGACACCGGCGAGCGAGGTGTTGACGCCGCTCTCCAGGGTGAAGGCCCAGACCACGGCGAACAGCACGGCGTAGAACAGATAGGGCGCATTGCGCCACCGCCCCAGCAAGGCCATCAGGCCGATGCCCGCCCCGGCCGCCGCCAGGGCCCAGACATTGACTTGCGCGGTGAACAACAGCGCGATCAGCCCTACGGCGCCCAGGTCGTCGGCGATGGCCAGGGTCAGCAGGAACACCCGCAGGGACGCGGGCAGGCGCGGGCCGGCCACGGCCAGGGCCGCGAGCGCGAAGGCGATGTCGGTGGCGACGGGGGTCGGCCAGCCGAGGGGCGCGCCGCCCGCGCCCAGGTTGCAGGCCAGATAGACCAGGGCTGGGACCGCCATGCCGCCGATCGCCGCCAGCACCGGCAGGGCCAGGCGCCTGGGATTGGACAGCTCGCCGCGCAGGATCTCGTACTTGATCTCCAGCCCGACCACGAAGAAGAACACGGCCATCAGCCCGTCCTTCACCCATTTGAGCACGGTCTTGGTTTCGTGGAAGGCGCCGATCTGGATGGTGATCGGGTGGCTGACAAAGTCGAAATAGCGGTGCGCCAGGGGTGAGTTGGCGATGACGATCGCGGCGAAGGCGGCGAAGGCCAGGATCAGGCCAGAGGCCGCCTCGGTCTTGAGGAATTCGAGTGTCGGGCGCCGGGACATGCGGCATGGCTAGCATGACCTCCGTGGCCGGAACATGACAATCGGGCGGTTCCTGACCCGGCGTCGGGCTTGCCCCACGGGCGCCGTCGGGCCATGTGGAGCCCATGCCCGTCTCGCCCGCCTACCGCCCCGATCCGCGTCTGCAAAAGCTGGGCGCCGACTTCGCCGACCCCGTCGTGGCGGCGGACTTTCCGCAGACGATCCTGCGGTTCCGCAATGACCGCGCGGCGGCCACGGTGGGGCTGGACGGCCTGACCGACGCGGAGTGGATCGCTCACTTCGGCCGCTTCCAGCCGCTGCCGGACAACCTGCCGGTGCCGCTGGCCCAGCGCTATCACGGCCACCAGTTCCGCACCTATAACCCCGATCTCGGCGATGGCCGGGGCTTCACCTTCGCCCAGCAGCGCGAGGCCGGGAGCGATCGGCTGTTGGATTTCGGGACCAAGGGTTCCGGCAAGACCCCCTGGTCGCGGACCGCCGACGGACGGCTGACGCTGAAGGGCGGCATGCGCGAGGTGCTGGCCACCGCCATGCTGGAGGCGCTGGGCGTGCCGACCTCCCGGTCGTTCTCGCTGATCGAGACCGGCGAGGACCTGGACCGCTCCGACGAACCCAGCCCCACGCGTTCGGCCGTGCTGGTGCGGCTGTCGCACAGCCATATCCGGTTCGGCACCTTCCAGCGCCAGGCCTTCCTGGAGCGGCCGGACAACGTCGCCAAGCTGGTCGATTATGTGATCGAGACCTACTACCCCGAGCTGGCTTCCGCCCCGGACTCGGCGGCGGCCCTGCTGCGCGCGGTGACGGCGCGCTCGGCCCGGCTGGCGGCCCGCTGGATGGCGGCGGGCTTCGTCCACGGGGTGCTCAACACCGACAATATGAACATCACCGGGGAGAGCTTCGACTACGGCCCCTACCGGTTCCTGCCGCGCAATGATCCGAATTTCGTGGCCGCCTATTTCGACCAGAACGGCCTCTACAGCTTCGGCCGCCAGCCGGAGGCGGTCTATTGGAACCTCCAGACCCTCGGCGGCGCCCTGTCGGCGACGACCGAGACCGAGCCGCTGGTGGAGGCCCTGAACAGCTTCCCCGAGGTCTATCGCGGCGAGCTGCGCGCCGCCCTGATGCGTCGGCTGGGGCTGAAGTCCAAGGGGCTCGATCACGACACCGGCCTGGTCAACGCCGCCTTCCAGGCGCTGTCGGACGGCGGCCCGCGCCTGCGCTGGGAGCCGTTCTTCTACGACTGGTTCTGTGGTGACGAGGGCAGGGCCATGGCCGGCCCCCGCGCCGACATCTATGCCGGCGCCGCCTTCGCCAATTTCCGCCTGCTGGTCGGGCGTACGGACCCCGACCGCCCCGAGCGGCTGGACAACCCCTATTTCCAGAGTCCGGAACCGCAGGAGCTGCTGATCGACGAGATCGAGGCGATCTGGGACGCCATCGCCGCGAACGACGACTGGGGCCCTTTCCACGCCAAGCTGGCGGCGATCGAGACGGCGCGGACCGCCTACGCCCTGGACTAGACGGCTTCGGCCGGCGCCACGGGCCTGGCGCGCGACGCCCATTGGGCCAGGACCACGCCGGACAAGGCGATGCCGGCGCCCAGCATCTGCAGGTGGCCGAACAGTTCGCCGAATATCCACCAGCCCAGCAGGGCGGCGACCACCGGCTGGATCAACACCACCACCGAGGCTGTGGCGGCGGGGAGGCGCCCCAGGGCCCAGGCGATCGAGCCTTGCCCGGCCACATGCATGATCCCCAGCCCGATGCAGGCGGCCCAGCCCGTCGAGGTGATCGGCAGCAGGCGCTCGCCCAGGCCGAGCGCCGCCAGCAGCATCAGCGGCGCGCCGGTCAGTGACGACCAGAACATGATCCGGGTGGCGGCCTGGCTCTGGCGGGCGCTGGAGACGGCCAGGAAGTACATGGCGTACCAGAAGGCTGTCGCCACCGAGAAGGCGTCGCCCAGGGCCGGCGCCTTGCCGAGCGCGCCGCCGTGGCGGGCGGCGGCCATGATCCAGGCGCCGGCCACGGCCAGGCCCACGGCGACCAGGAACATCCGGCGGGGCCGCTGCTTCAGGAAGATCCAGGCGACGGCGGTGACCACCACCGGGGTCAGGTTGGACAGCACGGTCGCCTTGGCCACCGAGGTGTAGGCGATGCCGTAGTGCCAGAAGCCCAGGTCGAAGGCGAAGGCTATGCCGGCCAGCACGGTGGCGCGGGTCGGGGCGCCGGTCCCGCCATTGCGGCGCGCCAGGATGAAGAGCAGGGGCAGGGAGAAGACCAGCCGCCACATGCCAGCTGCGGCTGGCCCGACCTCGGCCAGGCGCACGAAGATCGGGCCGACGCCAATGACGCTGGCCCCGGTCAGCAGCACGATCAGCGCGCGAGTGCGGTCGGTGTCGTGGCCCGTGGCGTCAGTCAAAGCCCAGCTCCCGTCGAAGCGTCTGGGCGGACATGCCCCGGTCGCGCAGCTCGGCGAGGGTCTCGGCCCGGTCGCGCTTGGCGTAGCGCTTGCCGTCCGGCCCGACGCGCAGCTGGTGGTGGCGATAGACCGGGCAGGGCAGGTCGAGCAAGGCCTGCAGCAGACGCTGGACATGGGCGGCCTCGAACAGGTCGCAGCCGCGAATGACATGGGTCACCCCCTGGCGGGCGTCGTCGACCACCACCGCCAGGTGATAGGCGACGCCGACGTCCTTGCGGGCCAGCACCACGTCGCCGCCCAGCTCGGGCCTGGCGGCGATGGTCCCGGTCTCGCCGCCCGGACCGGCGCCTTCCTCCAGGAATGTCAGGGCCTCGAACCCGCCCAGGGCCTGGGCGGCGGCGTCGAGGGACAGCCGCCAGGCGAAGGGCTCTCCCGCCGCCAGCCGTCGCGCCTCTTGGTCGGCGGGCAGGGCCGCGCCGCGCCAGGCCTCCATGGGGCCATGGGGCGCCCGCGCGCTCTCCTCGGCGATCTCGCGGCGGGTGCGGAAGCAGCGATAGACCAGGTCGCGGGCCTGCAGGCGGGCGATGGCCGCCTCATAGTCGGCGATGTGCTCGGACTGCCGCAGCACCGGGGTTTCCCAGTCGAGGCCCAGCCAGGCCAGGTCCTGATGAATCGCCGCCTCGAAAGGCGGGCGGCAGCGGGTGGCGTCGATGTCCTCGATGCGCAGGAGAAAGCGGCCATGCGCCTGGCGGGCGGCGGTCCAGGCGGTCAGGGCGGAATAGGCGTGTCCCCGATGCAGCCGGCCGGTGGGCGAGGGCGCGAAGCGGGTGACGAAGGGGTGGGCGGCGTCCGGCACGCCGCAGGTTTAGTCCGCCTTGTCCTTGGCGAACACCTGCATGTGCTCGAAGACCCCGTGGAAGAAGGCCTCCTCGCCGCCGACCGCCTCTTTCAGGTGGTCGAAGGACTTGAAGGACGCCATCTCGGCCAGTCCATGGGCCGCGCACCAGGCGGCGGTGGTGGCCAGCTCGAGCGCGATCTCGTCGGTCGGGTCGGCGCCGGCCTCGACCAGGGTGTCGCGCACCTGGCAATAGGCGCTGTCGTCCTTCATGCGCATCTGGGTGGGCAGGTCTTCCTTGTCGCGCGACCCGTCATACATCACGCGATAGAGGCTGGGATTGTCGCGGGCGAACAGCACATAGGCGACGCCCAGCCCGGCCATCTTCTCGTGCAGGCTGACCGCCTTGGCGCGGGCTGCGGTCAGGGCCTGGTTCAGCATCTCCCAGCCCTCATGGGCCACGGCGTCCAGCAACTCGCCCTTGTCCTTGAAGTGGTGGTAAGGCGCGGCGGGACTGACGCCGGCCTCGCGGGCCACGGCGCGCAGGGACAGGGCGGTGGGCCCTTCCTGCTCCAGAAGGCGTCGGGCGGCGTCGATCAGCGCGCGGCGAAGATCGCCGTGGTGATAGGGCCGGGACTCGGGGGCTGCAGCTTCTCTCATCGGGGGCACCGTAAATCTATATCTGGGCGCCGTAAAGATCATCTTGACGCCGCTCAGATCGGTGGTATCTAAGCATCGTTCAAATGAAAAACGCCTCCGCTCCCCCGGAGGTTCCAACTGAAAAGGTGTGTGTCATGTCTCTCGCGTCCCTCTCCAACTTCGAACGGCTCTTCGACCGGATCGCCCCCGTCTTCCTTCTGTTCCTCGGCGCCGTCGCCGCGGGCGCGGTCGCGGGTGTGGTGATCTAAAGCCGCGCATCGGTCCGACGATCGCAAGGGGGCCTTCGGGCCCCCTTTTTGTTGCGCACTGCCCCGCCACCGACCCTATTCATTTTCGCATAGTATACGATGTAAAATGTATCTGTACATTGCTCAGATATCGCCTATCTTAGCGTTGTCCAGATGGACAAGCCGATCGGCTTCCCGCCGCCGGCCAGACAAGAAAAAAGGAATGCCATCATGTCCGTTCGCAGCCTCCCCCGCTTCGCCCGCCTGTTCGACTCCGCCATTTCCGTGGCCTTCGTCGCGCTCAGCCTGGTTCTCGCCGGCGCCACCGCCGTCGCCGGCGTCTAAGAATGCCGGCCATCTACCCGGGCGCCGCCGTCTCGCCCGCCCCCTGACTCCCCCACTGAGCGGGCGGGCGAGACCATCGGCCCCAGGCATCCCGGCGACGATCCGCAAGGTCGTCATGGGAATGTCCCAGAATCGCTCCTATATTTCCTCTGCGTCGGGAATCGCCTCGCAGAGGTTGGGGTCCAAGACCCCAGCCCTCGTCCGGTCCGCCGATAGCGCGTTCGCGAATGAGGTCCCGTCTTCAGTCTCCACGCGTCCCACAGTCTCGCGCTGAAGCGCTCCGGGAGGTCCGGCGATGCAGGTGCTTAACCACCCGCCATCGGGCTGGCCCGCCCTCGTGCTGAACGCCGATTTCCGGCCGCTCAGCTATTATCCCCTGTCCCTGTGGCCCTGGCAGGATGTGATCAAGGCGGTGTTCCTGGATCGGGTGGACGTGGTCTCCACCTATGATCAGACGGTCCGCTCTCCGTCCTTCGAGATGCAGCTGCCCAGCGTCGTCGCGCTCAAGCAATATGTGCCCCAGGATCGGCCGCCGGCCTTCACGCGGTTCAACCTGTTCCTGCGTGACGCCTTCACCTGCCAGTATTGCCACGCCGCCGAGGACCTGACCTTCGACCATGTGGTGCCCCGCTCACGCGGCGGGCGGACGACGTGGGAGAACATCGTCACCGCCTGCGCCCGCTGCAACCTGACCAAGGGGGGGCGGACGCCGCATGAGGCGGGGATGCATCCCTTCCACCGCCCGCGCCGGCCCTCGGCCTTCGAACTCCAGGAACGCGGCCGCCGCTTCCCGCCGCACCACCTGCACCAGAGCTGGCTGGACTATCTCTACTGGGACATCGAGCTGGAGGCGTGAGCTCGGGCCGGCGGCGGGGCCGACGGTTCGCGCCAGGCGTCTTCGGTGTCGGTCTTGACGGCGCGTTCCTGCTGGATCCGCAGGAGCTCCAGCTCCACCCGGCTCTGCTGGAAGGTGCGATTCCAGCGCTGTTCCAGGGCCTGCATCAGGGTGGCGATGTCCACCGGGCCGGACTGGCTCTTCAGGGCGATCTGCACCATCTCCTTCAGGCTGCGCTTCTGGCGTCCCCGCGCGGCGGGGGGCTTGGGCGAGAAGCTGGAAGGTTCGGCCACAGCCTCGTTCTCGGCGGGCCGCCGGCCACGACGCGGGACGCCGCGCAGGGCTTCAAGCGCGCGGTTGGTGCTTTCGAGTTCAGCGATATAGGGCGCTTCCGCCCGCTTGCGAGCGACCTGCAGCTGATCGATCAGTTCCGCGCGATGCTGCAGCAACAGCTCCCAGGCGGTGCTCATGACACGTTTCTCCGGCCGGCCCGCGCCTCGCACGGACCTCGTCACGACACTGGATCAGGCAGCTGCTGCTGGGCTGCGTCGTCGACTTTTTCGACGAAGCTCCACGCCATGCCACGCGCTTCCGCGCGCGAAATCCGGGTGGTCGCCCCAGAGCTGCTTGCTCTCGTTCTGACTGTGATTTGGCCCGCCGCAGCGACCTATTGTCGCGACCGCGTGCTGGGACCATTTGCGGCCGAGGTGATTAAGAAGGCCTGAATCCGACCCATAATGGGTGTACCGTACCAGAAAAAGTTCGCGCGTGAGGCGAGCGCCGATCAGGCGATGTCGAACCTTACGGTTGAGCGGCCGAAATCCAGGGCCACGGCGTTGAACTGGGTCAGGAGGTCCATGCCCAGGATGATGGCCGGAGTCTTCTGCAGGTCCCACAGCTGGAACACGTGGGTCTCGGCGAAGACCACAGGGACGTTGCCGATGTTCAAGCCGCCCAGCCGCATGAACGGCACATAGAGCAAGTCGCCGGGGAAGGTCTCGCCGATCACCGTGGTGATATAGACCCGCTGGAACCGGTCGGCGTGGACGCTGCCTGACGTGGTGACCAGCTTGCGCAGGGCGTTGTTGCCCAGCGACAGCTCCGATCCGGAATCGATCATGGCGCTGATCCGCGCCCCCCCGACATCGGCGTCGATCAGGGTGAGCTGGCCCGAGCGCCGCCGCGCCGGCACCACGATCTGGCTGCCATGGCTGGTCTCGGTGACCGGGGCCATGATCTCGAGCTCATGGCCCTTGAAGTTCAACACCAGGCGCTGGCCCTTCAGCCAGTCGACGCCCAGCACCCCGTCGGCGTCGTCGCCGCCCACCAGGTCCAGGGCGGGGATCTTCACCCGCCGCTGCGAGCGGCTGCCCAGCTGCAGGCGGTCGATGATCACGGTCGGCCGCATCTGGGCCTTGACCACCGTGTGCACCGAGACCGGAGGGCCGGCGGGAAGGTTCAGCTTCTCGGCCAGCTTGCGGCTGATGCAGGAGCGGTTGGAGCCGGTGTCGACCAGGAACAGGAACGGCCCCTGACCATTGATCGTCACGGGGGCCACCATCCGCAGCGAGGAGTCGCGGCTGGTGGCCACCTTGCTGGGGTCGTGGCCTTCCACTTCCGGCTGGGCGGGATCGCTGGTCACGACCTGAGCGCGGGCGAGACTGAAGGGCGCGGCGGCGGCGAGCCCTGCGGCGGCCAGAAGGCCGGTGAGTTGGCGACGATCGGGCGTCATGTCGGAGGGCCCCTTATGGACCGCCACGCTAACGCCGATATCTCAGCCCGGCAAATGACCGCCATGTAATGCCGTCAGGATGTGCGCTGTTCCTCCGGCGGCTTCACCGTCCGGAACATGACCAGCAGCAGCAGATCATAGGTGATCTTCAGCCCGCCGCCGATCACCAGGGGCCAGGCGAAGGGGCTGAGCGTCAGGAGCGCGCCGGCCAGGGAGGGGCTCAGCGCCGAGGCCAGGCTGCGCGGCACATTGGTCACGCTGGCCGCCGCCGCCCGCTCCGGCGGGGTGACGATGGCCATGACGTAGGAGGTGCGGGCCGGCACATCCATGGCCGACAGGCTGGCGCGAACCAGCAGCAGGGCGATGGCGACGGGCAAGCTGGGGGCGAAGGCCACGGCGATCAGGCACAGCTGAGCCGGGATGTGGGTGAAGACCATGGTGTTGATCAGCCCGATCCTCTGGGCCAGCCGGCCGGAGGCGAGTTGCGAGAAGGCGGTCAGCACGCCCGACCAGAAGAAGAAGGCCGAGGCCGCGCCAAGGGACAGGCCCCAGGTGCGGAACAACCACAGGGCCAGCAGGGACTGGACCAGGAAGCCGCCCCCGAAGCTGTCGAGGCTGAACAGGCCCGCCAGCATCAGCACCCGGTTGCGTGATGGGCCGAGCGGCTGGCGCACGGGCTCGTCGCTGGGCGGGACGGAGGGGAGCTGGCGATAGAGGAAGAACACCGTGACCCCGATCAGGCCGTAGAGCATGAACAGGGCCCAGGCGACGTCCAGCTGGGTTGCGCCGATCACGCCGGCCAGCTTGGCCGCCAACCCCAGACCGAGTGCGCCGGCGGCGCCCAGCAGGGAGCCGGTCAGGCTGTAGCGGGCGAAGAGGCGGGTGCGCTGGTCGTCAGGCCCGGCATGGGCCAGCAGCGACTGTTCCAAGGGCAGGAAGGGGCTGACGTCGCCGCCGGAGGGATTGAGCGTGCCGATGAAGCCTACGATCATCAGCGGCCAGAAGGCGCGCACCTGGGCGAAGGCCAGGCCGGTGGCCAGCATCAGGCCGCAGGCGGCGAACAACAGCCGGCGCGGGGCGATACGGTGGGCGACCAGGCCGATCCCGAGGGTCAGGGCGGCGGAACCCAGCAGGGTGGCGGTGGTCAGCGCCCCCACCTGAAAGGGCGTGAAACCCAGGGCGGTCAGATAGACCGGGAGCAGCAGGGCCACGAAGCCGTCGGCAAAGGCGCGCAGGCCGCGCGCGGCGATGAGGATCCGGGCGGTGCGGGTCATCCCCCGCGCCGCGCATCCCGCCACATGGCCCAGATCGGCGGGGCGTCAGCCCGGGGCCGATATTCCTGGGTCACCTCGTAGCCATAGCGCCGGTAGAGCGGCACATTGGCGGCGTTGGTGCTCTCCAGATAGGACGGCAGGCCTACGGCGTCGATCCGGGCCAGGCCATCGGCCAGCAGCCGCGAGCCGACCCCCATGCCCTGGGCCTCGGGACGCACGCCCAGGAACCACAGATAGACGTGCGGGCGATCCATCGGGTGATGATGGTCCATGGCCGCGCGCATGGCGGTCATCCGCGAGAAGCGGCCCAGGCCCGTGGCCGCCAGTATGGTGGGGAGGGCACGCAACTCGGTCATCAGGGGGCTGGGGCCCAGGGTCTCGGACGGAATCCAGACTGCGGCCGCGCCGCCCGTCGCAGGACGGAACACCTGGCCGTCGTTCAGCGCTATGGCCCCCATCAACAGGCGGAACAGCTTCAGCCGGGCGGCGGGCCGCTGGGCGTCGTCGCGCATGAACCAGTTGAACTGGGGGTCCGTGGCGAAGGCCGCCGACAGGTCCTCGGCCAGGCCCTCGAGATCGGCATGGGTCGCCAGAGCCGGGGCCTCGGCGCCCCGGCGCAGGGCCTCGATGGCCTCAGGCGTCATAGCTTCTCGCTGATCTTGATGGCCGCGCGGCAGCCGGCCTGGATCACCGCCGAGAGCAGGGCGTAGCCGGGCGCCTCGCGGGCGCCTTCCTCTACCGCCGTGTCGCGGTGGGCCAGCTCCTCGTCGCGGAACTTGGAGAGCTCGGCGGCCAGGGCCGGTTCCCGGTCGGCCAGTTCGGCGATCTGGCCGGCATAGTGCTGCTCGATCACGTTCTCCACCGCCTCGGTGCAGGCGTGCGCCGCCTTGTCGCCCATCAGCGCCGTGCCGGCCCCGAGCGCGAAGCCGGCGAGCCGCCAGAACGGCGTCATGGCCGTGGGCCGCACCCCGTGCTCGGTCAGGAGCCGGTCGAAGCGCGCCAGGTGGACGGCCTCATGGCCCTCCATCTCTGCCAGCTGGGCGGCGGTGCGCTCATGGCCGCGACCGGCGCCCAGCACCGCCCGCTGGCCGCGATAAATGTGGACGGCCCCCAACTCCCCGGCATGGTCGACCCGCAGGATCTCCGCCAGCCGCGCCCCGGGCGCGCCGAGCCCCGGGCGGGGCGGGATGGGTTTCTCGCTCATGCGCGGCGTCGATCGTTCAGCACGGCCAGCACGCTCCAGGCGATGAGCTTCAGGCTGATCAGGGCGTTCCAGCCGGCCATGGACAGGCCGAGCCACCGCCAGGCGGCCTGGTCGCAGGCTGGCGGCTTGATCTTGGCCGTGCCGTTGGCGAGTGCGGTCAGGGAATTGAGATCGACCTTGGCCCCGCCGCCGGAACACTGGGTCGGGCCCGGCCACCACTTCCACTCCGCGCCGGAGTGGTAGATCGCCAGATAGAGCCCATAGGCGAAGATCACCGCCAGGGCCGCGTTGAAGGCCCAGCGCCAGCGGCGCACCGACGGCAGGCGGGTCAGGACGATCCCGGCCAGGGCCACGGTTCCGGCGACCCAATAGACCTCCCGCTGTCGCAGACACAGGGTGCAGGGCGCATAGCCGCCGAAGGTCTCGAAAGCGTGGGCGACGGCCAGCATCAGGGCGGCGGAAAACAGCGCCCAGGAGAGCCAACGGTCGCAGATTGCGCGGATTAAGCCGATCATGGACGCACTTATAGACCCAGCTTCCGGTCGGCGCGAAGAGGCTCTAGCCGAGGACCTTGATGGCGACGACCACCAGGACGATCAGCACAGCGATACCGCTGGCCACCAGGGCCAGCCGGCGCTCGACGAAGCCCTGGATGGGCGGGCCATAGACCTTGATCAGGCCGGCCAGCAGCGAGAACCGCAGGCCGCGCACCAGGATCGACACCCCGATGAACACCGGGAAGCTCAGATGGGCGACGCCGGATGCGATGGCCGTGATCTTGTAGGGGATCGGCAGGGCGATCATCAGCACGCCCCACTGGGCGTACCACTTGGTGAACTCCTCCATGGCGTTGGCGTGTCCGCTGAGTGACAGCAGCCAGGTGCCGAACTCATGCAGGAAATAGCCGACGGCGTAGCCGGTCGAGCCGCCCAGGATCGAGAACAGGGTGCAGAGCGCCGCATAGCGGAAAGCCTTGTCCCGCCGTGCGAGCACGATGGGCATCAACAGCACATCGGGCGGGATCGGGAAGAACAGGCCTTCGGCGAAGGCCACGGCCGCGAGATAGCGCGGCGCATGCCGCGAGCCGGCCAGGTTCATGACCCAGTCGTAGGATTTTCTAAGCATGGTGACCCAGGGAGGAAGATCACAGATTAGCTATCAGGCCTTGCCGGGCTTGTCTCCAGCCCTCGCCTCAGGCAGATAGTTTCAAACGATACCATTTCCGCCGGAGGCGAAATCATGAACGTCCAGGTTCCGAATTCCACCCGCGATCTGTTCGACAATCCGCTGGGCACCGACGGCTTCGAGTTCGTCGAGTTCACCTCGCCCGAGCCCGAGCGGCTGAAGGCCCTGTTCGAGATGATGGGCTTCACCGCCGTCGCCCGGCACCGCTCCAAGAACGTGCTGCGGTTCCGCCAGGGCGACATCAATTTCATCCTGAACATGGAGCCCCAGGGCCAGGCCGCCGAGTTCCGCGCCGCCCACGGTCCCTCGGCCAACGCCATGGCGTTTCGCGTGCGCGACGCCGCCGCCGCCCTGAAGCTGGCCGTCGAGCGCGGCGCCAAGGCCGTGCTGGGCCCGGTTGGGCCGATGGAGCTGAATATCCCGGCCATCGAGGGGATCGGCGGCTCGAACCTCTATCTGGTCGACCGCTACGGCGCCCAGGAGATCTATGACGTCGACTTCGTGGCCATTCCCGGCGCCGACGAGGCCATGGCGGCGAGCGCCGTCGGCCTGACCTATCTCGACCACCTGACCCACAACGTCCATCGCGGCCAGATGGCGACCTGGGCGGACTTCTACGAAAAGATCTTCAATTTCCGCGAGATCCGCTACTTCGACATCGAGGGCAAGCAGACCGCCCTGATCTCCAAGGCCATGACCAGTCCCTGCGGCAAGATCCGCATCCCGCTCAACGAGAGCCAGGACGAGCACTCCCAGATCGAGGAGTTCCTGAAGGACTACAAGGGCGAGGGCATCCAGCACGTGGCCCTGGGGGCCGAGGACATCTTCGCCGCCGTCGAGGCCATGCGCGGGCGCGGCGTGACGTTCCAGGACACCATCGACACCTATTTCGATGGCATCGACGCCCGGGTCCCGGGCCATGGCGAGGACGTGGAACGGCTGCGCGCCAACCGCATCCTGGTCGACGGCGCCCCCACCGAGGGCCAGGGCCTGCTGCTGCAGATCTTCACCGAGAACATGATCGGGCCGATCTTCTTCGAGCTGATCCAGCGCAAGGGCAATGAGGGCTTCGGCGAGGGCAACTTCAAGGCCCTGTTCGAGTCCATCGAGCTCGACCAGATCCGCCGGGGTGTGCTTCCCGCCAAGGAAGGCTAGGCTCGGCCCATGACGGACAGTGCTTCGCGGCCCCGATGGGCGATCGTGGTTCATGGCGGCGCCGGGGTGATCGAACGCGCCCGGCTGAAGCCCGCCCAGGAACAGGCCTATCGCGAGGCCCTGGCCCAGGTGGCGCAGGCCGGCGCGGGGGTGCTGGAGGCCGGAGGCTCGGCGCTCGACGCCATCGAGACCTCGGTGCGCCTGCTGGAGGATGACCCGCTGTTCAATGCTGGCCTGGGCGCGGTGTTCACCGCCGAGGGCCGCAACGAGCTGGACGCCGCGATCATGGATGGGGCGACCCTGGGCGCCGGCGCCGTGGCCGGGGTGACCCGCACCCGACACCCGATCAGCCTCGCCCGCGCGGTCATGGAGCGATCCGGCCACGTCATGCTGATCGGCGAGGGCGCCGAGGCCTTCGCCCGCCATGACGGCCAGGAGGCGGCCGGTCCCGGCGCCTTCTTCACCGAGCGTCGCTGGCGCAGCCTGGTCAATTTCTTGACCGCCGAGGGCCTGCCCATCCCGGCCAAGCCCCAGGCCACGCGCGACAATCCCAAGGCGGAGCTGGCCCATGACGAGGGCAAGCATGGCACGGTCGGCGTCGTCGCCCTGGACATGGCCGGCCATGTGGCGGCCGGCACCTCGACCGGCGGCGTCACCGGCAAGCGCTGGGGCCGGGTGGGCGATTCCCCGGTGATCGGGGCCGGCACCTATGCCTCGGACAGGGCCTGCGCGGTTTCCGCCACGGGGGCCGGCGAATATTTCATCCGGCTCGGCGTGGCCCAGGCGATCTGCGCCCTGGTCGAGCTGAAGGGGCTCAGCCTGCAGGCGGCGGTCGATGAGGTGGTCCAGGACCGGCTCACCGCGCTCGGCGGCGACGGCGGGGTGATCGCCGTGGCCCCCGACGGCCAGATGGCCTGGAGCTTCAACACCTCGGGCATGTATCGCGCCCGGATCGCCGAGGGCCGACCCCTGGAGGTCGGCGTCTACAAGGACGATGTGTGATGTCCCGCAACTGGATCCCCGTCCGCGGCGCGCAAGGGCTGCATTCGCGCCAGGCCCATGCCGACATGCCGGCGGGGACCTATGAGCGCGAGATCTCCAAGGAGGGGTTCTTCGGTCCCGCCGCCTTCCTGCACCACAAACGCCCGCCCACGGGCTGGGTGAGGTTCGAGGGGCCGCTCAGGCCCCGGGCCTTCGACCTCGCCCGGCTGAACGAGGCCTCGGCCTCGCCCTGGAACGCGCCGGTGGTGCTGCACAATGGCGCGACCGAGATGCGGTTCTGGAAGCTGGCCGCGCCCATGCCGGCGCTCGCCCGCAACGCCGACGGCGACCAGCTGTTGTTCGTCCATCAGGGCGCGGGCGACCTCTACTGCGACTATGGCCGCATCGCCTATGCGGCCGGCGACTATCTCTATCTGCCGCGCGGGACCATG
Organism: Phenylobacterium aquaticum; assembly: GCF_947378715.1. Taxonomy (GTDB): domain Bacteria; phylum Pseudomonadota; class Alphaproteobacteria; order Caulobacterales; family Caulobacteraceae; genus Phenylobacterium; species Phenylobacterium aquaticum_A. The sequence goes on along the minus strand of NZ_CANCLE010000027.1, from coordinate 3,984 downwards.
TGGCGGCTGACGCCCACTGAGCCCACCGCCGTCCTGATGATCCAGGCGACCAACAGCCACTTCACCCTGCCGGACCGGGGCCTGCTCGGCGGTCACGCCCAGTTCGATCCGGCCATGCTGGACACCCCGGCCATGGACGCGGCCTTCCTGGCCCACCAGGCGGAGGAGGGGGAGTTTCCGGTCGAGATCAAGAAGCGCGGCCAGGTCTCGGTGGCGACCTATCCCTACAACCCGCTCGACGCGGTCGGCTGGCATGGCGAGCTCGCGCCCGTGCGGCTGAACGTCAAGGACCTGCGGCCCGTAGCCAGCGCCCGCTACCACCTGCCGCCCTCGGTCCACACCACCTTCCTGTCGGACCGGTTCGTGGTCTGCACCTTCGCGCCCCGGCCGTTCGAGACCGATCCCGGCGCGCTCAAGGTGCCGTTCTTTCACAACAATGACGATTTCGACGAGGTGCTGTTCTACCACGCCGGAGACTTCTTCAGCCGCGACAACATCGACGCCGGCATGATGACCTTCCATCCCTCGGGCTTCACCCATGGGCCGCATCCCAAGGCGCTCAAGAACATGCTGGTCCAGCCCAAGGCGGCGACCGATGAATACGCCGTGATGATCGACACGCGAGATCCGCTGGAGGTCGGCGACGCGGCGTCTATGGTGGAGAACACCGCTTACGTGGACAGCTGGAAGACCGCCGACTGAATGGCCCAGATCGATCGCAAGGCCGACCTCGCCGAAGCCGCCTCCGAGGAACTGGAGCGGGCCTGCGAACTGGGTTGGCGCGAGCTGTCCCAGGTCACCCCCTGGGGCGACACCTATGAGGGCTTCACCCCCGCCGGCCGCACCGCCCAGTTCGAGCGCAACTATCTGTGGGCCGGCCAGCCCAGGGGCGACATCTGCGTCGAAGTCGTGGTCTATCAACCGGAAGCCCATGAGCAGGGCGTGAAATTGACCCGGCTCATTCGCCGCCCCTGATCGGGGGCGCAGACAATAGACGGCGCCGATCAACGGCGTCGATTTGGAGGAGACGAAGATGAAGCTGGCTTCGCTGAAGTGGGGCCGTGACGGCCGCCTCGTGGTCGTCTCCAATGATCTGGCCTGGTGCGTCGAGGCCGTGGGCGTCGCGCCCACCCTGCAGGCCGCGCTCGACGACTGGGAGCGCTGCGAACCCCTGCTGCGCGGACTGTCGGAGAGCCTGGAGCATGGCTCCATCCCCCGGGTGCGCTTTCACGAGCATGCCGCCGAGAGCCCCCTGCCCAGGGCCTATCAGTGGGCGGACGGCTCGGCCTATGTGAACCACGTGGCCCTGGTGCGGAAGGCGCGCGCCGCCGACATGCCCGCCAGCTTCTGGACCGACCCCCTGATGTACCAGGGCGGCTCCGACGACTTCCTGGCCCCGCGCGATCCGATCCCCCTGGCCGACGAGGCCTGGGGTTGCGACATGGAGGGCGAGATCGCGGTGGTGGTCGGCGACGTGCCCCAGGGCGCGACCCGCGAGGAAGGCCTGGCGGCGATCCGCCTGGTGATGCTGGCCAATGACGTCTCGCTCCGCAACCTGATCCCGGGCGAGCTTTCCAAGAACTTCGGCTTCTTCCAGTCCAAGCCGGCCTCGGCCTTTTCGCCGGTCGCCGTGACGCCCGACGCGCTCGGCGACGCCTGGAAGGACGGCAAGCTGCACGGCGCGCTGGAGGTCGAGCTCAATGGCCAGGTGCTGGGCGAGGCCGATGCGGGGGTCGACATGACCTTCGACTTCGGAACCCTGATCGCCCACGCCGCCAAGACCCGGCGGCTGTGCGCCGGTACGATCATCGGCTCGGGCACGGTGTCGAATCGCGGCGCCGATGGCGGTCCAGGCAAACCCGTCGCGGAGGGCGGTGTTGGCTATTCCTGCCTCGCCGAATTGCGCACCATCGAAACCCTTGCCCATGGCGCGCCCACCACGCCGTTCCTGAAGGCTGGAGATCGCGTCAGGATTGAAATGCGCGACGCCCGTCGCCACTCCATGTTCGGCGCCATCGAACAGGAGATCGTCAGCCCATGACCCTGCCGTCCCAGCCCCCGGAGGCCCCGGTTCCGGGCGATCTGAAGCTGGACGCCTATCTGCCCTACAGGCTCTCGGTCGCCTCCAACGCGGTCTCGGGCCTGATCGCCCGGGCCTATGAGGACCGCTTCGGACTGACCATCCCGCAGTGGCGGCTGATCTGTGTCCTGGCCGAGGATGGCGGGCTCACCCAGGGGGCGGTGGTGGCGCGCACCGGCATGGACAAGGTGACGGTCAGCCGCGCCGCCCAGGGTCTGGCCAAGCGCCGGCTGGTGCAGCGCGCCGACCACCACGCCGATGGCCGTTCGCACTTTCTGGCGCTGAGCCAGGAGGGCGCCCGGCTGCATGCCGAGATCGCCCCCTTGGCGCTCGCCTATGAGGCGGCGCTGATCTCCGGCCTGGCGCCGACCGAGGTGGCCCTGCTCAAGCGGTTGCTGTCACGGCTGCAAAGCGCCGCCCATGCCCTGAGCGGCGAGCCGTCGCCGGGCTGATGGGTCAGGCGGGGGCGCGGACCGCCCAGCGGTGCGAACCTTCGCCGAATTTCAGGTGGAAGCCGAGCGCCGTGCGCAAGGTCTCGTCGCGGCAAGCGCTCTCGAAGCTGACGATCACCTCGCGCTCCAGGTCCGGCGGAATGTGTCGGACGTCCAGGCCGCGTTCCCGCGCCAGCTGGGCGATGACCTCCTTGCGGTGCGCCTCGCCGCCAAACAGCAGCAGGGTCTCTCGAATTCGCTGGGCCAACCCCGCCTGAGTCGCGGTGCTCGCCTTGCGGCCTCTGGGATTCCGCGCGTGCGCCATCTTCGAACCCTCCCGTGCGAACGATATGTTTCGCACGTTTAACGGGCGGTCAATAGTCGAGCTTAATCCGCATGGGGATGGTCTTAACCAGCCCCGAGCGCGGCGGCGGTCTGGTAGACGATCAGGGCGGCGACATAGGCGAGCGCGATCATGTAGAGGAACATGATCGTCGGCCACTTCCAGCTGTTGGTCTCGCGCTTCACGACCCCCAGGGTCGCCACGCATTGGGGCGCGAAGATGTACCAGGCCAGGAAGGCCAGGCCCGAGCCCAGCGACCACTGGTGGGCCAGGACCTGGGACAGGCTGGCGCCGTCGGCCCCGCCAACCGCGTAGACCGTGCCCAGCGCCGCCACCGCCACCTCACGGGCCGCCATGCCGGGCACCAGCGCGATGGTCATCTGCCAGTTGAAGCCGATGGGGGCGAGCAGGGGCTGCAGCACATGGCCGATCATGCCGGCCAGGCTGTAGTCGATGGCCGGCAGGGTCGCGCCGGCCGGGGCGCCGGGGAAGGTCGACAGGAACCACACCACCACCATCAGCGGCAGGATGATGCGGCCGGCCCGGCTGATGAAGATCTGGCCGCGCTGGATCAGCTGCCGGATCACATTGGCCGCGTCCGGCGCCTTGTAGGTGGGAAGCTCCATCATGAAGGGCTCGGACAGGCCCCGCCAGAAGAAGCGCCGCATGACGAAGGAGGCGGCGAGCGCCGAGAGAATGCCCGCCGCATAGAGCCCGAACATCACCAGGCCCTGCAGGCTGGCGAAGCCCAGCACCGTCTTGTGCGGCACCACGGCCCCGATGATCAGCGTGTAGACCGGAATCCGCGCCGAACAGGTCATCAGCGGTGCGACCAATATGGTGGTCAGGCGGTCGCGTTTGGAATCGATCACCCGTGTCGACATGATCCCGGGGATGGCGCAGGCGAAGCTGGACAGAAGCGGGATGAAGGCGCGGCCGTGCAGGCCGGCGCCGCCCATGATCTTGTCCATCAGGAAGGCGGCGCGCGCCATGTAGCCGGAATCCTCCAGCATGATGATGAACAGGAACAGGATCAGAATCTGCGGCAGGAAGACCAGCACGCTGCCGACCCCGGCGATCACCCCGTCGACGATCAGGCTGCGCAGCATGCCGTCGGGCATGACCTGGGC